>JBBRGF010000137.1:0-9216 GCA_038240975.1 Gemmatimonadales bacterium | reverse complement strand
GGCAGTGTAGCCAAAGCTCGTGTTGTAGCTGATGCCGAAGGCGTCGGGATCCTCCGGCTGATTGGCATTCAAGCGCTCGGCGCGATGCCGGCGAAAATACGCCGTGGCGGAGGCCCGGCCGAGCCCGAACTGCTTGTAGGCTTGAACCGAGCCCTGAAAGGCCCAGAGCTTTTCGTAGTCGCCGGCGGTCAGGTTGGAGTCGGCGCTTTCCTCGAAAATCGACTCCGGGAGAGAGCCGGCCGTCTCGGCGCTGTCCGCCGAATAGAAGCCCTGGAACCGGATGCCGCTCGTCTCGCCGAGCTTCCCGAGGTTAAAGAATCCCTGGTACCCCTGAGAGCCGGTCACCCGCCGCCAGCCGTCTTCCCTGTTGTAGTTGCCGCCGATGTACCAGTCCAGGCCGCTCCGACCGAGGCCCGACACATGTGCCTCGCCCCGCGCCGCACCAAAGCTGCCGCCGGAAAGCTCGATCGTGCCCGCCGTGGGGCCGGTTCCGCGCGCGGTGACGAGGTTGATGGCCCCTCCGAGCGCGTTGCGTCCCAGGAGCGAGCCATTGCCCGAGAGGATCTCGACCCGCTGGATGTGGTCCATCGGCAGAAGATCGAAGTTGACCTGCGACGCCTCGGGCTCGTTCATCCGGACGCCGTCGAGAAACACCGCGACACCCTGCGGAACGCCGACCACTGGCGACGAGTAGAAGCCGCGGCTCGAGATGTTGAGCTTGTACCCGCTTCCGAGATCGTCGTAGGTCGAGAACCCTGCAACGCTCTTGAGAGCGTCCGACAGGACTCTCGGTTCGTAGGCATCCACCTGTGCCGCATCGAGCGTCGTGACCCTGGCCGGCACCCCCGACCCGATGGTCGGACCGGCAGCCGGCTGAATGCTGCCCACGACCTCGATAGGGGGAAGCACGCGCGCGATGGAATCGACTCTGGTGGTGTCGGACTGCTGAGAGACCAGACTGGCAGGCAGCGAGAGCAAGGCGACAGACGCGAGCAGGCTCGCCAGTTTCAAGGAACCGGATGTCACACCGTCACTCGCGAATCAGAAGGCGGCAAGGCCTGTGATGGATTGCCCCACGATCAGCGAATGCATGTCGTGGGTTCCCTCGTAGGTATAGACCGACTCCAGGTTGGCCATGTGACGCATCGAGTGGTACTCGGCGAGGATGCCGTTGGCCCCAAGCAACCGCCGCGCCTCCCGGGCGCAATCGCAGGCGATGTCGACGTTGTTGCGCTTGCAGAGCGACACCTGGTCGGGGGTCATCGTGCCGGCGTCCTTGAGCCGTCCGAGCTGCAGCGTCATGAACTGCGCCTTGGTGATCTCGGTCAGCATCTCCACCAGCCGGACCTGCTGGATCTGGGTACCGGCAATCGGCTTGTCGAACGTGACGCGGGTCTGTGAGTACCGCAGCGCCTCGTCGTAGCACGCCATCGCGGCGCCGATGACGCCCCACGAGATTCCATAGCGGGCCTGTGTGAGGCACATGAGCGGGCTCTTGAGGCCGCCGGACCTGGGGAGAATGGCGTCCTTGGGGAGATGCACGTCCTGGAGATGAATCTCGCTCGTGTCGCTCGCCCGAAGCGAAAGCTTGCCCTTCTGATCCTTGGCGGTGTAGCCCTTGGTGTCGGTGGGAACGACGAATCCGCGGATCGACTTCTGGTCGTCGACCGCTCCAGTCTTGGCCCAGATGATGGAGACGGTGGCCTGCGAGCCGTTGGTGATCCACATCTTCGTGCCGTTCAGCACCCACCCGTCTTTGGTCTCGCGCGCGGTCGTGATCATTCCGCCGGGATTGGACCCGAAGTCGGGCTCGGTGAGGCCGAAACAGCCGATCTCCTGGCCGGATGCAAGCAGCGGAAGCCATTTCTTCTTCTGTTCGTCGGAGCCGAAGGCAAAAATGGGATACATCACAAGGGCGCCCTGCACCGATGCGAACGACCGGATGCCGCTGTCTCCCCGCTCGAGCTCCTGCATGATCAGGCCGTAGGCCACATTGTTGAGGCCCGCACATCCGTACTCCTCCGGCAGGTTGGCGCCGAACAACCCCAACTCCGCCATCCCCGGGATCAGCTGCTTGGGAAACTTGCCTTCGACGTATGCCTGGCCGATAACAGGAATCAGCTGTTCGTCTACCCAGGTGCGAACGGTATCACGAACCGCTCGCTCCTCCTCCGATAGGAGAGAGTCGAAATTCAGGAAGTCGACACCGGTGAACTGAGACGTTGCGGCGGCCGTGGCCATGGAATCCTCGCACGAGGTGCAGGTTTTGCACTAAGATAGCCGGGAAGATGGGGATTGGCAGGCGCTTCAGCGGCCGGGTGAGGGGCCTCACGGCCCTCGGAGAGCCCGGCAATTATCTTTCTACACGTCCCGCAATCACCGAGGTAAATATATGTCGCTGTTCGGCTTAGCGAGTCGTATAGCAGTTGCTGGAGTTGTGCTGGCACTGGGAGCGTGGCCCGCCGAAGCGTCGGCCCAGGCCAAGACGAGCAACGTCATCGTCTATCTCGACCCGATGACCACCGCCGGTGTGGGCGGAACGGTCAATCTTGCTCCCGATGGCGACGCCACCAGCTTCGAGGTGACCCTCAACCCCGGGGAGTCGGTGACCGAAGCCCGAGGGTACAAGATGCAGGTTGTTCAGGGAAGTTGTTCCACTCCGGGACGGGTCGTGCAGGGCTTCGGTGAAGTGCGTGCGGATGGAAAGGCGAGGCAGCAGGAAGGGAATCTGCGCCTGGCCGATGTTCGGACGGGAAACCACGTCATCCAGGTGGCTGGCAAAGATCGCAAGGAAGTCGTGGCTTGCGGCATAATCCCGACGGCAGGCCGCTAACTCCCGAAGGTATCGCAATCCTCGGGGCGGCCGCTCTGGAAGCCCCGCTTGAACCAGCTCGACCGTTGTGCGGCCGACCCGTGCGTAAACCCCTCCGGATGAACGCCCTCTCCGCTCGTTTGCTGAATGCGGTCGTCGCCCACGGCGGCAGCCGCATTGAGCCCTTCTTCGACGTCTCCCTGCTCGAGAACGTCGCGCTGCTGGGTCGAATGTCCCCAGACGCCCGCGTAGCAATCGGCCTGAAGCTCCATTCGGACCGACAGATCGTTGGCCTGATCGGGGGAGCGCTGCTGAGCCTGCCTGACCTGTGCCTCGGTGCCGAGGAGCCGCTGCACGTGGTGCCCCAGCTCGTGCGCGATGACGTATGCCTGCGCGAAATCTCCCGTCGCACCGAAGCGCTCGCGTAGCTCGTCGTAAAATCCGAGATCGATATAGACTCGATTGTCGCCGGGACAGTAGAACGGCCCCGCGGCCGCTTGACCAACACCGCACGCCGTTTGCGTCGCATCGCGAAAGAGCACGAGCCTGGCGCGCTCGTACTGTTTGCCGCGATCGGCCAGCAGCTTGGTCCAGGTATCCTGGGCGTCGTTGAGCACGAAGGTGACGAACTCCCTTCGCTCGGTCTCCTGCTGAGTTTCCGGGACGGCGCCCGAAGGAGCCTGGCCCGTCGAATCGGTTACCGGCGCTCCCGCCCCCCCGCCCACCAGCGAAAAGAAGTCTCTCTTGAAGACGAGGCTCAGCACCAGCAGCACGGCAAAGCCGCCGAGGCCCATCCGCATGCCGCCACCACCAAATCCGCCGCTCTGGCCTCTGCGATCCTCGACGTCGGAGCTCGATCCACCCCGTGTCCAGCGCATCGTTCCTCCTGGATGAGCTTCCAATCTACACCGTGGCAACGATCCCCCGCCGTTATCCCCCGGCGGCGACTGCCGGGCGCCCGACTCCGCGCTTCGCCCGCGGCAGCACGCCCACCTGGCGCGCCCGTTCGCGAAAGGTCGGCCCGTGATCCACCCTGAGGCCGCTTTCGGCCTGCCACTGGTGAACCATCTCGTGCAGCATCGTGTGCTCGACTTCGGGCCAGGGATGACGCGTCAGGTGTCGCCGGCTGATTGCGATCTCGATCGGCCGCCCGGTCCGAAGATCCACGCTCAGCTCGCCCAGGCGGCTCCGCATCCGGCCCGAGACGCGGAGCGGCAACACTCCGAGTGTACCGCCGAAGTGCTCGTCGTTGAGGCGCTGATGAAGCTGCTGGAGCCGGTGCAGGTGCAGCAGGTCGCCGGGGACGGGACGGTCGCTCCGGCGTGGCGGCGGGGCCGGACGTGGCGGGGCATGCTCCTCGACGGGGAAGACGAGGAACTCGCGCTCCGCCATGCGGCGCAAGCCGCGGGGGAGTCGGGGATCGAGGAATCGCACGATCGCGCGGAGCACCCGGTCGGGAGCGGCCGCGTATCCCCGATGTAGCCTCAACAATCCGCGGGCGCTCAGGCTCACCATCACGGTGCGATTCGTATGGGTCTGGATGCCGGTGACGTGCCGAAGTCCGAGCTGCGAGAGGCGACGTGCGAGGAGATCGTCCACCCTACCCGCCGCCCTCTCCGCCGGCGGTCGAGACCGCTACCTGCTGCGGTCCCTGACGGGCAAACGAGCTGGTGTCGGACTTGAGAAATTGGCCGCTCGATGATTCCCACCGGTAGTGCTGCACGTGTACCGCGCTCCGGTCGATCGTGACGAGGTTGAACACCGAAGGGCGCCCGCGGCGTGACCGGAAGCTGTGGGTGCCGGCCGTGCTCACGGCCAGCGAGCCGCCCACCTGGCCGGCGCCTTCCTGATGATCGTGACCGCAGAGCACGACGTCGGCGCCGATGTCGAGCAGTCGGCGGTGGGCCGAGCGCCAGCTCGCCAGGCCCATCCGGCCCGAGATCCCGCCGGCCAGCACATTGTGGTGGAGTGTCAGGATTCGCGCCGCTCCGGCCGGGGCGGCATCGAAGAGTGCCTTGACGCGTCTGGTCTCGGATGCCGGAAGGTGTCCCTTCACCGCCAGGTCGCGGATGTTCCAGGTGAGCGATCCGAACGCGATGCCGTAGGCGCTGAGCGCGCCGGCGATGACCGCCCCGGGCACCAGGAGCACGGGAGTGAGGGGCCTAAAGTACCTCGAATACTTCGCGTACTTGGCATTCTGCCCCGCCAATCCGAATGGGCTCTTCCACCATTCGAGATCGTGGTTGCCCGGTACCACGAGCACCGGCAGGTGAGACCTGATCCGGTTGAGAAAGGCGTGCGCCGCCTGGAACTCGCCGTGGCGTGCCCGCTGAGTCAGGTCCCCAGAGACAGCGGCCGCCGAGGCGCCGAGGGTGGGAATGAAATCCTCCAGCGCCTCGATCTGGGCGAGGTCGAGGTATCCGCCGAAGTGCAGGTCGGAAATGTGGACGATGACGACGGGTGCTTCGTTCATCTCACCAGACGGCTCGCACGCGATAGGTGAGCACCGCCTGGCCCCCGGCAGGGACCTTGATCCGGAATCGGGTAATGGTCGACGAGACCTTTTCCGCCGGCACCGAGCTGCTGACCACCGCCCACTCTCCCGCCCGCTCCTCCCGAACCTCGACCGTGACCGCGGTGTCGCCGGCATTCGCGACGGTCACCTTGTAATCGGCGGTGGCGAGAGTCCGCAATCCCGCCTTGCTGCTGTCCCGCCGCGTAACGTACGCCGTTTGAACCCGCCGGGCCGTGAGATCGAACGCCGTGCCGGCGGAGAGCCGCAAGTCTTCGCCGGCCGGGGTGTGATCGAGCGAGGCTTCGCCCACGAGCTGCGGCCGCCCGGCGCTGTCGGCCTGAAAGAGGCGGGCCACGCCGCCGGGAAGAGGCCGATCGCCGAATTCGCTCTTCCGCGGGCGCTTGAGGGTGTAGCTCACCTCGACCGGGGCCTCGGTCTCGTCGCCCTGCTGGGGAACGATTCCCCAGTAGGGCACCATTCCGCGAACCACGTAGCTCCGCTCGTACGGCACCTGCGCCGGCTCGAAGAGAGCCACCGACGTCGTAAGCCCCGGCAGGAGGGTGCTCTTGCCGGGGAGCGAATAGAGGTGGAACTCTCCAACGCGTTCCTCCGATATCTCGCGCGCTTCCATCGCCACATCCGCCCGGGCCGCCTTGAACATCGGCATCGGAGGCTGATCGGCGTTTCCGGCACGACTCACCGAGCCGGCCAGCAGTTGCAGATCGGCGTTGTCCGCCCTCAGCGCCTGCGACTCGACGACCGCCGCGCCGGTGACCCGCCCGTCGGAGGCGCCGAGCATCACCTGATAGCTCGCCCGCCAGGAGGCGCCGCCGGTAAAGTAGCCGAGCCGAAGCTTGTCCTGCGCCCGTGCGCTCCGCAGGTCGAGCGTCGCGGTCGGATCGGCCACGACCACGTCGGCGGGATAGAGCGCCGCGCCCGGCGCCGTGAAGGCGATGCGTCCGTCGGGAAGCTGGAGACGCAACGGATCGACGCCGAGCACGAGCGCGCTGAGAGTGTCCTTGGACTCGGGAAGCCGGAAGACGATGCGCTTGCCAACCGACCGGCGAAGCGCGCTGACTTCATCCACCGCCCCGTCGTACCGAAGGCCGGTGATGGTGACGCCGCTGTCGAGCGAGAAGACCGACGCCGGATCGAGCGCCCCCACCGGCACCCGCTGCGTTGAATTACCCTTGGGCACGGCCACCGGCAGCGAGCGCCGCACGAGCACACGTCCGTCGTTGTAGATGGTGAGCGAGGTTTGAGCGCTCAAGGGAGCGGAGACCGTCAAGGCCAGGATCGCGGCCGCGGCGAGCTTCATTTCAGCACCTCCATGGCGATGCGGCTCACGATCCGCCGCACGATGATATAAGTGGCCACGACGGCGACCCCGCCGTAGAAGCGCGCGGTGGGATCGGGTGGCAAACGAAGGGCGACGTACGCCGCAGTGAGCGCAGTCGCCGCCAGGGAGATGCGGTTGGCCAGGCGGGAGGCACGCTTTCCGCGCTCGGCTCGGCATTCAGGGCATAGCTCACCCCATTGGAGACCCCGAACCCTGCGTTCGCACTTGGCGCAGGGAACCTCAGGCAACCCGCCGGGCGACAGCACGCCCGAACTCCTCGGTGGAGGCGGTGCCGCCGATGTCGCGGGTTCGCACGTTGTCTCGCAAAATCGTATCGGCCACGGCCCGCCTGATCCGCTCGGCGCGGTCGAGCTCGCCGATGTGGTCCAGCATCATCGCGGCCGCGAGTATCTGGGCCGACGGGTTGGCCACGCCCTGGCCGGCGATATCGGGCGCGCTGCCGTGAACGGCCTCGAAGATCGCGGCCTTGGTGCCGATGTTGGCGCCGGGCGCGAGGCCGAGTCCTCCGACCAGCCCCGAGACTTCGTCGCTCAGGATGTCGCCGAACATGTTGGTGGTGACCATGACGTCGAATTGCTCCGGCCGCATCACGAGCTGCATGGCGGTGTTGTCGACGATCATGTCGTTCGACTCGACCCGCCCGGCGAACTCCGCCCCCACGGCGCGACCGACCTCGAGAAAGAGCCCGCTCACCATCTTCAGGATGTTGGCCTTGTGGACGATGGTGACCTTGCGGCGACCGTGCTTGAGAGCGTAATCGAACGCGTAGCGAACGATGCGCTCGCAGCCGGTACGGGTGACGATGGCCATCGACTCAGCGACGGCGCGCGGGTCGTCACCGATCCGCACGAAGTGCTCGACGCCGATGTAGAGCCCCTCGAGGTTCTCGCGGACGAGGACGATGTCGATGTGGTCGAACCGCCCGCCCGGAACGATCGTCTTGGCGGGCCTTACGTTCGCGAAGAGCTCGAACTCCTTCCTGAGCCCGACGTTCACCGAGCGGAACCCGGTGCCCACCGGCGTCGTGAGCGGTCCTTTGAGCGCCAATGTGTTCTTGCGGATGCTCTCGACGGTGGCATCGGGCAGGGGGGTGCCGGTCGCCTCGACGGCGGCCATCCCGGCCAGCTCGTCCTCCCAGTTGAACCGTAGACCGGTGGCCTCCAGCACTCTCACTGTCTGCGCGGTGATCTCGGGGCCGATGCCGTCGCCTGCTATGAGGGTAACGTCGTACGTCACGGCCGCGCCGAGTCGAGCGGCAGAATGGCGGCGAGCGCCGCGTCGAGTGCGGCTCGGGGCGTCCCGCCGCTTCCGACCGCCAGGCTGCGCCAGATCACCCTGCCGTTCCGGGCGTCGGCGGCCACGAGGCTCAGGTTGGCCTGTACCGCTCCGGTCGTGTCACGGCTGAAGCCGAGTGCAGCGGGGATCATGACAACGCGGGCATCGGTGAGCGCCACGAGCTTCCGAAGTGACGAGCGCAGTGGATCGGGGATCTCCTTGAGCTTCGGAGCGCGCATGACCGCCTGACCCATCTGATCGGGGTCGCCGACGAGGCCCGGCGACCGCCGCGCCAACTTCCTCAGCTTTGGCGGGAGCACCCAGTTGACCTCGGGCGCGCGGCCGGTGAGCGCATCGCCGATCAGCGAGTCGGTCCAGAGGAGGGTGGTGCGCCGCTCCCGGTAGCGGGCGTAGAGCGTATCCGACTGGAGATTGGGATCGGCGGCGACGAGGGTGATCGGGATGACGGCCACGCTCTGTCCGGCCAGCGCTTCGACAGGCATCGGGGCAGCGGGCACCTGCGCGCCGAGCCGGCCGGCGAGCGCCAGCAGCAGAACGAGGGCAGCGGGAATGCGGGGGTTCACGAGGAGGCAAGATAAGCGGGCGCGCTGGCGGGATGAAGTTCGATTCGTCGAGCGGTACGCGAATTCACCGGGTGCGAGTGAGCGCCATCAGGAAAGGATGACAGCCTCTTCTGACCCTCGCGTCTTTCTGCCGGGGTTCGCGGGACGGTCAGTTCCGATGCTAAGTCACGTCTTAGTAAGCATTTGACGATTGGTTGACGGTAGAGTCGGATCTTAACTATTCCACGCCGAGATCCTTTGTCGGCCGGGAAATCGTTGAGTGCGGCACCCCCCCTAGATCACACTCAGACCGAAAACCGAGGCAGAGAGCCGACCGAGGTCCGTCCCGGCCTGAATACCCGTCGCCACGAGCCACACCCTCTCTCCCGAGGCGGATGTGGAGTTGGATCACCGTTTCATCTACACAGAGAGGGGGTATGCCATGAGGATCGCAGGAGGCGTCATAGCACTCGCAATGTTAGTTGGTGCGTGTTCAGACAACGTAGGGCCGAGGGCGGTGGACGGGCCAAGCTTCACAGCAGGACCAGCTGGACTACCGGCGGGAACGAAGTTGATCAAAAAAGACGTTCACGTATAGGGAAAGGTAGTCAACCGTCTGGAAGCTTCCCACGCAAGCGGGGTCGAACATGATGTGCAACGACGGTTGTGGTGGTGGCGGAGGCGGGAGGAG
>JBBRGF010000136.1:0-9266 GCA_038240975.1 Gemmatimonadales bacterium | reverse complement strand
TGCCGGCTGTCGAAGGGTCTCGTCCTCGTCACCGGTCCCACGGGCAGCGGAAAGTCGACGACGCTCGCCTCGCTGATCGACCTCGTGAATCGCAATCGCAGCGATCACATCATCACGATCGAGGATCCGATCGAGTTCGTGCACCAGAGCAAGAAGTGCCTGATGACGCAGCGCCAGGTCGGCCTGCACACGCGATCGTTCAAGCAGGCGCTACGGGCCGCCCTCCGCGAAGACCCCGACATCATCATGGTGGGCGAGATGCGCGACCTCGAGACGGTCTCCATCGCCATCGAGACCGCGGAGACGGGACACCTCGTTTTCGGCACGCTGCACACCACCACCGCGCCGTCGACCATCGACCGGATCGTCGACCAGTTTCCGGCCGACCGTCAATCGCAGGTGCGCGTCATGCTCTCCGAGTCGCTCCGCGGCGTGATCGCCCAGACGCTCTGCCGGAAGAACGGCGGCGGCCGGGTGGCCGCGCGCGAGATCCTGCTCTCCATTCCCGCGGTGTCGAACCTCATCCGCGAGGGCAAGACCTTTCAAATTCCGTCGGTCATGCAGACCAACCGGAAGGCCGGGATGGTCACGCTGAACGACGCGCTCATGGAGCTGGTCGAGGGCAACCTGGTGGAGCCGAAGGAAGCCTACATCAAGGCGGTGGAGAAATCGGGATTCGCGGCAGCGCTGAAGGCAAAGCGGTTCGACACGTCGTTCCTGGGCGAGTGAGGGTTGTCGCCAGTCGCGATCCGTAGCCCGTGATCTCCACGCCCCCGATCCTCGTCCTGGTCAACCCCCAGGACATCGTCAACATCGCGAGCGCCGTCCGGATCGCGAAAAATTTCGGGATCGAGCGGATGCGACTGGTGGATCCCGAGATGTTCGATCCGTACCGCATCGAGGGGATCGCGCACAACACCGCCGACTTCGTGGCCCGGATCGAGATCGTGCCCACGCTCGCGGAGGCGGTTGCCGAGTGCGTGCAGGTGGCGGTGCTGACCGGACGCGAGCGCGCGGCCAAGCGGCGCACGCTCCGGCCCCGTGAGGCGGCGGCGGAGCTGAGGCAGGCGTCGGCCGATGGGCCGGTGGCCGTGGTGGCGGGACGCGAGGATAGCGGGCTCACCAATCAGGAGCTCGACCTCTGCGGCCTGGTGGTGACGATCGCGACCGATCCGCGCCACCCGTCGCTCAATCTGGCACAGGCGGTGGCGATCATGGCCTACGAGTGCTGGAACGCTGCCGGCGGCGAAAGCCGGCCGCTCAAGCGTCCGAGAAAGCAGGCCGACCCCGCCACCTCGGCGCAGCTGGAATCGCTGTTCGCCGATTGGCAGCAGGCGCTCTGGACGATCGACTTCTTCAAGACACGGCAGTCGGAGAGTGTGATGCGCTCGTTTCGCGAGATCGTCCATCGCGCCCAGCTCGACGGGCGGGAAGCGTCGCTGGTGCGCGCCATGGGGATCGAGGTGGTGCGCTTTCTCGAGCGGACACGCGCCGGATGAGCCAGGGACGCTCGAGCGCCTACTGGGCCGGCAACCGGTATGCGGGCTCGGTGGAGGAGCCAAAGCCGTCGGCGCCGCTCAAGGACCTGCCTCCCCAGCTCGCCGAGCGATTCCGCGTGCTCCGCTCGGGCCTGCTGGCGTTGGACGGGGTGGCGGAGAACGTGCGCTACATGGGCACGAGCTGGCGGTGGGCGTGGGAGTACGGCGTGGGGAACAGGAAGCTCTGCTGGGTCCACTTCATCGACGATCAGATCTCCGCAACGTTCACGCTGAGCGACGGCGAGGACGACCGGCTCCGCCGGGCCGGCCGCATGGCCGGCGCCATCGCGCGCGCGATCGACGAAGGGCAGAAGACAGGACCGGTCAGATGGTGCTGGCTCGATCTCGAAGACAAGCGAGTGGTCGAGGCGTTCGTGCGCATGGCAGCGCGGAAGGCGGAATGGCTCGCCGAGCGCCCGCGGCCGCAGCAGCGCTCACCCCGTGCGCGGCCCAAGCGCGCGCGCGACGACGCGGATGCCGACTGAACTACTCGGAATAGGAATGAGATCGGGTTGTGTAATGGAAAGTGCGGACTATACTTTGGCGGCAAGTGAATGATTTCACGAGTACTCGGTGGAATCTCGCCGGCAGTGGCGACCGGATTCCGCGGGCGCCTCTCTCCTAAAGCGTGAGATCGACAATGCGTACGATGGCTCTCGTGCTCGGCGGCGTGGGTGCCGGCGGACTCGTGGCGCTCCTCGCGCTCGGAGGAGGACGGTCGGCGGCCCAGGGGAAACCGGCTCCCTCGGATTCGATGTTCGCGGCCGTCATTACCGACACGGGCTCGCTCAAGGGGCCGCGCCAGCCGATTTTCTTCCGCCACGACATCCACGCCGGCGAGCAGAAGCTGCAGTGCCAGTACTGCCACTACTCGGTGGCGGTTTCGCCGGAGCCCGGAATCCCCTCCATCCAGACGTGCATGGGGTGCCATCTCGTCATCGCGGGAAACGAAATCTCGGCGAAGAACGAGATCAAGAAGGTGCGCCAGGCGTGGACCGACAAGAAGCCGGTCGAATGGGTGCGGGTCCACTACCTCGCGCGCCACGCGCACTTTCCCCACCAGCGCCACATCAAGGCCCTCGGCCCAAACGCCTGCACCACCTGTCACGGCGACGTGACGCGCATGCCCCAGGTGTTCAAGGTGAACAACGTGAACAACATGGGTTTCTGTATCTCATGCCACATCGAGCGCAAGGTCTCGAGGGATTGCTCGGTATGTCATTACTAGGCCGACCCGCGACGGATCATTGGAGCTCGAATGTCTGACGAATCTCCGTCACTAGACCGCCGAAGATTCCTTACCGTGCTCGGTGCGGCCGGGGGCGGGGCGCTCGCGGTGAGCGGCTGCTCGACGAGCCGGGTCGAGAAGCTGGTGCCCTACCTGGTGCAGTCGGAAGACCAGATTCCCGGCGTCGCAACATGGTATGCGAGTACCTGCACCGAGTGCTCGACCGGTTGCGGTGTCCACGTGCGGACGCGCGAGGGCCGGGCGGTCAAGCTGGAGGGCAATCCCGAGCACCCGGTGAACAAGGGCAAGCTCTGCTCGCGCGGACAGGCGTCGCTGCAGGGACTCTACAATCCCGGACGGATCAAGAGTCCGATGAAGCGAACCGGCAACGGCACCTTCGAGCAGATGAGCTGGGACAACGCCATCGCGTTGCTTGCGTCCAAGGTGGGCGAGGCAGGGGCCAAGGTCGGCGTAATCTCGGGAGCGGGGCGCGGCACGTTTTCCGATCTCCTGGCCGAATGGACGGCGGCGCTCGGCGGGCGCCTGGTGCGCTGGGAGCCGTTCGATCACGAGCCCTTGCGCGCCGCGAACAAGCAGGTGTTTGGGGCCGACGGGCTTCCGTCGTACGACTTCGCCAAGGCCAAGTACATCGTCTCGTTCGGCGCCGACTTTCTCGACACCTGGCTCGCGCCCATCGAGAACCAGCGCGGATTCGCCGAGTCGCACGGATTCTCCGACGGCGACTCCGCGAAGATGGTCTACGCAGGGCCCCGCATGGACCTCACCGGTCTCAACGCCGACGAGTGGCTCCCTGTCAAGCCGGGCACCGAGGCGGCGCTGGCGCTCGCGATGGCCTCGGTGGTGGCTGCCGAGCGTGGCCGCCCGGTCCCGACGCCATACACCGTGGCCGCCGCTTCAAAGGAAACGGGGATTCCCGCCGAGCGGATCGAGCGCATCGCCAGGGAGTTCGCGGCGGCACAGCCGAGTCTGGCGGTGGCGGGCGGAGTCGCCGCGCAGCACTCCGGGTCTACCGAGCTGTGCGTCGCGGTCAACATCCTGAACCTCGCGGCTGGGAACGTCGGTGAGACCGTCAACTTCGCCGGCGACCTCGGCTCGGGCGACGGCTATGCGGCGCTCGCCGGGCTGTCTGCCGCCATGGTCGGCGGCCAGGTGAGCGTATTGCTGGTGCACGAGGCCAACCCGGTCTACGCGCTGCCCAAGACAGCGGGCTTCGCCGAGAAGATGAAGAAGGTCCCCTTTAAGGTTTCGACGTCGATGTTCCTCGACGAGACCTCGTCGCTCTGCGACCTCCTGCTGCCGGAGCATCACGCCCTCGAGCGCTGGGACGATGCCGCCCCGCGCGCCGGGGTGCGCGGCCTCATGCAACCGGTCATGGAGCCGGTGTTCAGCACCCAGAGCGCCGGCGACGTGCTGCTCAAGGTGGCGCAGAAGGCGGGCGGAGCGCTGGCCAAGTTCAACGCTCCTTCGTTTCAGGCCCACCTGCGCTCGCGCTGGGACGCGCTCGCCGCGGAGCAGGGCCAGAAGGATACGGAAGCCTTCTGGCGATCGGCGCTGCAACGGGGCGGGCTCTACGGCGAAGCGCCCGCTGCCCCCCCGCCGGCCGGGCTCGCCACGGCCGCGCCGGTCGCCTACTCGCCTCCCGCCTTCGAGGGCAGCGGCGATTTCGTGCTGGTGGTCTATCCGCACTCGCTGCTCCACGACGGTCGCGGCGCCAACAAGCCGTGGCTCCTGGAGAACGCCGATCCGGTCACCAAGATCACCTGGCACTCGTGGGTCGAGATCAGTCCCGCCACGGCCAAGAGGCTCGATGTGCGCGACGGCGAGATCCTGAAGCTCGCCACCGCCCACGGCGCTCTCGAGGTGCCGGCCTGCGTGTATCCCGGCATCGCCGACGGCGTCGTGGCCGTTCCGCTGGGCCTTGGTCACACCGCCTACGGCGCCTTCGCCCAGGGCCGCGGCGTGAATGCGCTCGACCTCATCGGCCCGCCCAAGGGCGACTTCGTGTCGTACCTCTCCACCCGCGTTGCGGTCACCAAGACCGGCGGTTATCGGAAGCTCGCCAGCGTGGCCGGCGTGCCGCGCCAGCTCGGTCGAGGCATCGCGGAGGCCATGCCGCTGGCGGCGGCGAAGAAGGGGCTGACGCTCGCAGAGGCGTATTTCGAGGAGGGTCATCCCGAGCACGAGACCAATCCGGAGCGCGAGGTCGAGGCGCTCAAGGGGTGGAGCGAGGCCCAGCACAAGGCGACCAAGTACGGCAACTACACCGGCGAGCATCCGCAGTGGGGCATGTCGATCGACCTTTCCCGCTGCACCGGTTGCCAGGCGTGCGTCACCGCGTGCTATGCGGAGAACAACATTCCCACGGTGGGCGAATCTGAAGTACTTCGCGGCCGCGAGCTGACCTGGATGCGTCTCGAGCGCTACTGGGAGGGTGGAGAGGAGCCGGGCGAGCCGGTGTCGGCGCGCTTCATTCCGATGCTCTGCCAGCACTGTGGCAACGCGCCGTGCGAGCCGGTGTGCCCGGTGTATGCGGCCTACCACACACCCGACGGCCTCAACGGCCAGGTGTACAATCGCTGCGTGGGCACGCGATACTGCGCGAACAACTGCCCGTACAAGGTGCGCTATTTCAACTGGTACAAATACAACGAGATGGCCTGGCCGGAGCCGCTCAACCTCCAGCTCAATCCCGATGTGACGGTGCGCGCGCGCGGCGTCATGGAAAAGTGCACCTTCTGCATCCAGCGTATCCGCGGGGCCCAGAACCAGGCCCGTCTCGAGGATCGCCCGGTGCTCGACGGCGAGTTCACCACTGCCTGCGCCCAGGCCTGCCCATCCGACGCGATCATATTCGGTGATGCCCACGACCCCAAGAGTCGGGTGGCGGCGGCCAAACAGGATGCACGCGGCTACCACGTGCTGGAGGAGATCAACGTGCGTCCGGCCGTTACCTACCTGGCCAAAGTCATTCATCCGGTGGAGGGGTGACGATGGCTGCCGTCACGCATCCCTCGACAGGACCCCAGCTGGAGATCACCCAGACCCACGCCGACGTCACCCGCGACGTCGTCGCCACACTCGAGCGTCCGAGCCGCGGCTACCTGCTGCTTCTGTTCTCTGCGGTGGGCCTCTTCCTGGTCGGGCTGACGACCTTTGGCATCCTGGTGAAGGACGGTCTCGGCCACGCGGGGTACACGCCTCCAGTCTTCTGGAGCGTGTACATCACCACCTTCGTCTTCTGGGTGGGCATCGGGCATGCTGGGACGCTGATCTCGGCGATCCTCTTTCTGTTCCGGTCGCCCTGGCGCACCGCCGTCTACCGCTCGACCGAGGCGATGACGGTATTCGCGGTGATGACCGCGGGCTTGTTCCCGATCATCCACATCGGCCGGCAGTGGATCTTCTACTGGCTGCTGCCCTACCCCAACCAGCGGTATCTGTGGCCCAACTTCAAGTCGCCCCTGCTCTGGGATGTGTTTGCCATCGGCACGTACCTCACAGTCAGCACGACGTTCCTGGTTTTCGGGCTCATCCCCGATGTCGCGGCGGTTCGCGACAAGGTGACGGGGTGGCGCAAGGCGATCTACGAAATGGCCTCGGTGGGATGGCAGGGCACGGACAACCAGTGGCGGCACTACAACAGGGCGTACCTCTATCTGGCCGCCCTCGCCACACCGCTGGTGCTCTCGGTGCACTCGGTGGTGTCGTGGGACTTCGCATCGGCGATCGTCCCGGGATGGCATGGGACGATCTTCGCGCCGTATTTCGTGGCCGGCGCCATTTACTCCGGACTAGGCATGGTGCTCACGCTGATCATTCCCCTCCGGCGGGCGCTCAGGATCGAGCACATGATCACCGAGTACCACTTCGACAACCTCGCCAAGCTGACGCTCTTCACCGGCTCCATTCTCTTCTACGCCTACGCGATGGAGTACTTCATCGCATGGTACAGTGGAAATATCTTCGAGCAGACCACGTTCTTCCGCCGCGCCTTCGGGCCACAATGGTGGGCCGGGTGGACGATGATCGTCTGCAACCCGTTCGTCTCTCAGCTCCTCTGGTTCAGGAAGATCCGGACCAACCTCACCGCGCTCTTCGTCATCTCGATCTTCGTCAACATCGGGATGTGGTTCGAGCGCTACGTGATCATCGTCTCCTCGCTCAGCAACGACTACCTCCCCTGGGCCTGGGGCCAGCTCAACCCCACCTGGGCTGACTGGGGAATTCTGGCCGGCTCCTTCGGCTGGTTCGGGATGTGGTTTCTCCTCTTCGCGAAGAACTTCCCGATCGTCGCGATCCAGGAGATCAAGGAGATGATCCCGATGCCGAGGCTGCGAGGAGGGCACCACTGATGGCTCGCGCCCGCAGATCCAGAAAAGTGCCTGGCATACTCGCCGCCTTTACCCATCTCGACGCGGCGGTCGACGCCATTCGGGCGCTTCGGGCTCGGGGCCACCGCGATCTCGTGGTCTACACCGCGTCTCCGAACCATGAGATCGAGGAAGCCCTCGACCACGGGGTGAGCCCGGTGCGGCTCTTCACGCTCATCGGCGGACTCACCGGCTGCGCCGCGGGCTTCGGCATGACGATCTGGATGTCCTACGACTGGCCGACGCTGGTCGGCGGGAAGACGATCGCCTCGATTCCTCCCTATGTCGTCATCGCCTTCGAGCTGACGATTCTCCTCGGGTCGCTCAGCACCGTCGCCGCCGTGGGCCTGTTCTCGGTGCTCTTCGGTAAGCGAGGGGTGGCGTACGATCCCAAGTTCAGCGACGACATGATCGGCGTCTTCGTGCCGGCCCGGCCCGAGCAGGTCGGCGCCACCGAGGATCTCCTCAAGGCGGCGGGAGCGGTGGAGGTACGCCATGAGGCGGCATAGGGCGGCGCTGGCGCTCTTCGCCGTGCTCTGCGGGGCGTGCGACGCCTGGTACAACCGGGTTCCCTCGCCCGACGATCTCTGGCACATCGTTCCCTGGTTCGATCACATGATCCGGGCGCGCTACATCCACCCCTATCAGACCTCCGCCGTCCCGCGCTATACACCCGAGGGCACGGTCCCGGTCACCGGCGGCGAGCCCGACTGGTCGGGGGAGTGGACCACCGGCAAAACCACGGCGGCCGACGCGCTCCGGAATCCCTACGCCGCCGGCGGCGCGGGAGCGGCGTCGAACCCGGGGCCCGACGTGGCGCAGATCCCGCGCGACGTCGATGCGGCGGGCGACACGCTCTTCCAGAACTATTGCGCAGTGTGTCACGGCGGGGCGGGCGACGCCAAGGGGCCGGTCTCCGCGCGCATCGGTGCGCCGTCGCTGCTCACCTCGCGCGCGCGGGCCTACAGCGATGGCTACGTCTACAGCATCATCCGCTACGGGCGGGGTGTCATGCCGCGCTACGGCGACAAGGTCTATCTCCCCTTCGACCGGTGGGCGATCGTGAACCACGTGCGCAAGCTGCAGGCGCGGTCGCCGGCCCCCCAGGAACCGCCGGCCGCCGCCGTGGGCATCCCCCCGACGGCGAGCGCGTTGGGCTCGACTGGAGGGCGTCCGAAATGACCCCGACAGTTCACGAACGGCTGGTCCGGCAATCGGTTTCCGGCCGCTACCCGCTCTTCCTCGGCGTGGGCGGCGGGCTGACGATTCTCGGCGCGATCCTCTTCGTCCAGTCGCTCGCAGCGGGGCAGGCCGACCGTGCCTGGCAGACGCTCCACGTCAACTGGCTCTACTTTACCGGCCTGTCGGCCGGCAGCATCGCCTTTGTCGCCGTACTCAAGATCACCAACGCGAAGTGGGCTGGGATGATCAGCCGCTTCGCGGGAGCGTCCTCCGCCTTCCTCCTGGTGTCGTTGCTCGGCCTCGTGGTGATCTTCACGGCAGGGTACGACTCGATCTACGCCCCGATGAATGCCGAGCTGCACGGGATGCAGCACAGCAAGGCGGTGTGGCTCTCGCACGACTTCATGTTCGCGCGCCTGGGCATCGGGCTTCTTCTGCTCGCGCTCGCGGGATGGAGGCTCATCCGTGCCGATCTCGTGCCGGATCTCCTCGCCGCACGCGGTGTTGTCGGGGGCGCACGCCGGGCACTGTACGACCGCTGGAGCAGGGGGTACGACGGCAGCGACAGGGCCGCCCTCGAGCAGTACGGCCGAATCCGCCATTTCGCGCCGATCTATGTCGTGGTCTACGCCATCGTTCTCACGCTGCTTGCTTTCGACGGAATCATGGCGCTGCAGCCGCACTGGTTCTCCAACCTCTTCGGCGGGGTCTTCTTCATGGGCGCGTTCCTCGGCGCGCACATGCTGCTCGCGCTGATGATGATCTACGGCGCGGCGCACCTCGGTGTCGCCAACCTCGTCTCACCCAAGCAGCGGCATGACCTCGGCAAGCTCTGCTTCGGCTTCACGGTTTTCTGGACCTATCTCATGTGGGCCCAGTTCCTCGTGATCTGGTACGGCAATATGCCGGAGGAGACCGGTTTCGTCT
>JBBRGF010000135.1:0-9326 GCA_038240975.1 Gemmatimonadales bacterium | reverse complement strand
TTCCACTAGTCTCTCACTTCGGCGTGGACTTTCGCGCTCGTAGCCGAAACGGGTCGGGGCATGGTAGGCTACCTCGTCGGACGTGAGGTTGCCGGTAGCGGCGAGGTGCTCAACCTGGCGGTCGCGCCCGAATGCCGCCGGCGCGGAATCGCGGGGGCGCTGCTCGAGGCTGGTCTGGCCTCCTTCCGGCGTCGTAAGGTCGATGAAGTTCTTCTCGAGGTGCGCGAGTCCAATCGCTCGGCCCAGGCGCTGTACCTGAGTCGTGGCTTTCGTGCGGTGGGACAGCGCGCGGCCTACTATAGAAATCCCAAGGAGGATGCGCTGGTGCTTCGCCTCGCGCTGCGTCAGCCGGCGTAATCAGGGTTGGCATGGCGCTCATTTGATTTGGCCGACAAGTTTCCAGCAGTGATGTTTCACGGGTCCGCATGATCGGGCCCCACCGAAAGAACTGGAGGTGCACGTGAGCCGGAGTTTGAACAAAGTGACGCTGATCGGGAATCTCGGCGCGGACCCGGAGGTCCGCAGCACCTCGAACGGATCCCGTGTGGCCACGCTGTCGGTTGCAACCAGCCGGCAGTGGAAAAATCAGTCGGGAGAAAAGCAGGAAAAGACCGAGTGGCACCGGGTCATTCTCTGGAACAACAAGGGCTCGGCGCTCGCCGACCTGGCAGAGAAGTACTGCAAGAAGGGCGATAAAATCTACGTCGAGGGGAGCATCGAGTACCGCTCGTGGCAGGATCGCGAGGGGCAAACGCGGTACACCACCGAGATCACCGCGCGCGAGGTCATCCTTCTCTCCGGCCGAAGCGGTGAAGGGTCGGATTTCTCCGCCCCCAGCAAGGTCGGCGCGGCTGCGGCCTCCTCGGGCAGCCCGGCCAAGGGCAAGGAGTCGTTCGAGGACTTTCCCGAGGCGCTCGACGCCGAAGACGACGACCTTCCCTTCTAGGGCTGTCGCGCGGACTTCCACCGGGGCGCCCCCAGGGACGCTCCGGTCTTCGCTTTCTCCCGTCCCCGCTGCCGAACGCCAGACCCGGCCGGCCTCGGTCATAACGCTGTCGTTGGCCTAAACCGCCATCTATCAGGCATTTGCGGGGTCACCACGGGCGTTGCGTCGGCTGGCTCCGATCTTGCCCCTGCTGCCTCTGAACCGTCCCGGGTTCCACGTCCCATCTCCATACCCGACAACGACGTCGCTGGGAGACCTCGATGCTGCGTACGTTCAGCGTGAAGTGGCTGGGCATTTCCGCCCTGGTTCTGAGTCCCGCCGTGGGATACGGCCAGGCGACCCAGGCTCAGACCCACACCGTTCGCCATGGCGATACGCTGTGGGAGCTGGCCAGGCAGTATCGTGGGGATCCTTTCCTCTGGCCCGATATCTACCGGATGAATACGGCCGTGGTGGAAGATCCTCACTGGATCTATCCCGGCGAGGTGCTTCATCTGGCCGGTGAGTCGATGGCCGCGGTTCCGGCGGTGGACACGCCCGAGCTGCCCACAACCACCGCCTCGCAGGCATCGGTCGCACAGGTGTCCGACACGACGGCGCCCAGCATCGAGCCCGAGCCTGCCGTCACCAAGCCGGAAGTCGCTCACCAGGCCTCGCTCGCCGAGTTGAGCCAGGTCGAGAGCCGCGGAGACGAGCCGGCGCCGCTTTTTGGACCGAAGCCGTCGCGCTCACTCGAGGAGACGATCAGAGCCTCGACCGAGAAGGACTATCGCCCGCTCCGCAGGAGTGAGTTTTACTCCTCCGGCTTCCTGACGGAGAAACAGCAGCTCCCCTGGGCCAAGGTCCTCGGCCCGGTGACGCCGTCGCAGATCGGCTCGTCGGTGGTGAATAACGCGATGCCGTTCCGGACCATCGCTATCGAGGCGCCGCACGGCGCAACCTATCAGATCGGCGATACCCTGCTTCTGGCACGCCGTGGGCCGGAATGGAATTCGTATGGCGAGGTGATCCTCCCGACCGGCCTGGCCCGCGTCACCGACACGATCTCCGGGCGGTACCTGGCGAGCGTGGTGGCGATGTACGGCCCGATTCGCCCCGGACAGTCTGCCCTGCCTGCCGAGAAGTTCACGCCGGCAGGATCGGCGCACGCCGTGGGCGTGAGCGACGGCGTCCACGGGAAGTATCTCGGTGGGCCGGTTCGCCAGGACCTCAAAACGCCGCAGATGGTGGCGTTCATCGACAAGGGTCGCCAGGACGGTGTTGCGGCCGGTGACATCTTCGAGATACGGCGCAAGGGCGAACGCCTCGACGACGGCAGCCAGACGGCCAACGAGGTTCTCGCTACGCTGCAGATCGTCCATGTGCGCGACCACTCCGCCACGGGACGTCTTCTCAATATCCTCCTGCCCGATATCCCTCCAGGCTCCGAGGTTCGACAAGTCGCGAAGCTGCCGTCCTGACCTCCGGCAGTAACGTGGCCTGCGCAGCGCCGGGGACCTCTCCGGCGCTGTGTCGTTTTCAAGGTTCCTTCCTCGCCCCACATATCTATATTGCGGGGCGGTCCGACCGAATGCCCTCATTTCGTGCTGCAGCGGGAGATCCCTGATGACAAGCAGTCCCTCGTGAGCGGGCGGGTCCTGGTGACAGGCGGAGCCGGCTTCATCGGCTCTCACATTGCGGAGGCCTACATGCGGGGCGGGTGGGACGTGGTCGTGCTCGACGACCTGTCGCGCGGCAAGGAGCGCAACGTCCCGGCCGGCGCCCGGCTGGTACGGGCCGACATTCGCTCGCCCGAAGCCCGCGAGCTCCTCGCCTCCGGTGGCTTCAACGTGCTCAACCACCATGCGGCCCAGATCGACGTGCGCGTGTCGGTCGACGAGCCTGCCCTCGATGCCTCGATCAATCTCGTCGGATTCGTAAACCTGCTCGATGGCGCCGGGGCAGGTGGCGTGGGGCGCGTGGTGTTCGCCAGCAGCGGGGGTGTGGTCTACGGCGATCCGGAAGTCATCCCGACGCCGGAGACGGCGCCCAAGATGCCCGTGTCGCCCTACGGCGTGAGCAAGCTCGCGGGCGAGTACTACCTTCGCGCCCTTGCCGCGCTGCGCGGCTTCGAGGGAATCGCCATGCGCTACGCCAACGTCTTCGGCCCGCGGCAGGATCCCAAGTCCGAGGCGGGAGTCGTGTCGATCTTCGTGTCTCGATTGCTCGCGGGTAAGCCGCTCACCGTCTTCGGCGACGGCAAGCAGACGCGTGACTACGTGTTCGTGAAAGACGTCGCGCGTGCAAACGTCCTCGCCAGCAGCATCCCTATGCCCTCGGGCAGCGAATTCGACGCCCCGGCCTTCAACATCGCCACCTCGAAGGAGCGGAACGTCCTTTCCCTGGCCGAGTCGGTGGGCAAGGTGCTGGGTCGGAAGCCCGAGCTCGAGTTCGGCGCCCCGCGGCCCGGCGAGCTGTTCCGCAGCTCGCTCGACACCGGGAAGGCCCAGCGGGTCCTGGGATGGACTCCCGAGTTCGCCTTCGACGACGGGCTCGGCGAGCTGGTCGAGTGGTTTCGAAAGGAGGGCTCGTGACGCTGCAGACGGGCGGGGCCGTTCCCAGCTCGGCGGTCGAACTGGTCCTTACCGCCAGTACCGAAACCAAGGTCGTTCTGGTCATCACGGCGCTCTTCTCGCTCATCTCCTGGTTCATCATCATCTACAAGTGGTGGCAGTTCCGGAAGCTGAACAAGCAGGCCGACCGGTTCTTCGCCGAGATGGAGCGCACCACGCGCCTTCAGGACGCGTATCATGCCGTCATGAAGCAACCGCCCTCGCCTTACAACCGCCTTTTCCGCGAGGCGATCACGTTCTACTCCGAGCTCCGGCCGGGTGCGCTCCGCGAGGAGCGCGGCGCCGACCGCAGCACACTGACCAGCACCCAGCTCGAGGCACTCAAGATGGTGTTGGGCAAGGAAGTGGCGGCAGAGCGCGACCTGCTCGGACACTACATCCCCTGGCTCGCCACCATCGGATCGGTGAGCCCGCTCCTCGGACTCCTCGGCACCACGCTCGGCATCATCAACGCCTTCACGGGCATCGCCACCAAGGGCTCGGGCAACCTGGCCGCGGTGGCGCCGGGCGTCGCGGAGGCGCTGGTGGCCACCTTCGCCGGCCTGGCCGCCGCGATCCCGGCGGTCATCGCCTACAATCTCTATGTCAATCGCGTGCGGCTCTTCGCCGGCGAGCTCGAGGGTTTCGCCAACGAGCTGATCGGCACCATGGCTCGCGAAGGATTGCTCTAGGTGGCGAGCCTGGGCGGAGGGCTCGGCAGTCAACGGGGCGAATTGCCGCTCATGGCCGACGTGAATGTCACCTCGCTGGTCGACGTCATGCTCGTCCTCCTGATTATTTTCATGCTCACCGCCCCGATCATGCAAGGCGGCGTCGACGTGGAGTTGCCGCGCGCCGAAGCACGGCCGCTCTCCCCCAAGGAGGGCATGGTGGTGACGGTCAATCGCGACGGCCGCATCTTCGTCGATCAGACGCCGGTCTCGTACAACGATTTCCGCGTAACGTTCCGCTCGCTCGTGGCCACCCGCAAGCCGACCGGTGTGTATCTCCAGGCGGATACCCGGGTGCCCTATGGCCAGGTCGTTCGCGTGCTCGCGATCATCCGCGCGGCCGGCATCGTGAACGTCGGGCTCGTCGCGCAGGAGGAAGGGTCGTCGTGATCGTCCGGGCCGGGCGTGGTCGGCCACCTGGTACGGCGGCGGGAATGATAGGGACGGTTGTGGTGCACGCGCTTGCGGCAACATTTCTGTTTACACAGGTCCGCTCATCGAAGGCCAGTCCGCCGTCGTATGCCGTCGAGCTCGTCGCCGCCCCGGCGCCCACGGCCAAGCAGCGCCTGGCGCGCGAGGCGGTGCCGACGCCGCCTCCGGTGGAAAAGCCGGCGCCGGTCAAGCCGCAACCGCCCAAGCCGAGCAAGGCGCCGCCGGCCCCGACGCCAAAGCCCCAGCCGGCCGACACCAACCGCGAGCCCCCGCCCAAGACGGCGGCGCCGGTGACACCGGTGCCGGGCGAGGTGCCGAGTACCGGAACCGACGTAGCGACAGTCAAGACGCCGGGATTGCAGTTTCCGTATCCCGAATACCTTCGGAACATTGTCACGCAGGTGTACCGCAACTGGGATCGCGAATCCGTACGAGACAACAGCTTTGCCGAGATCAGCTTCATGATTCTTCGCGACGGCAAGGTGCGCGACATCCGGTTCGTCACCCGCTCGGGAAGCTTCTCGTTCGACCTGAGCGCGCAGGGAGCCATCGAGGCGTCCGGCAACTCGGGCGCATTCGGACCACTACCCGACGGATGGGACGCCGACGTTCTGCCCGTGAGCTTCTACTTCAAGCCGACTAATCGATGAAACGCTTTCTCGCCTGTCTGGCGACACTGGCCACCGCCGCACCGCTCACCTCGCTTCGGATGGTAACGGCGGCAGCCCAGGACACGAGTCAGGTCCGCGAAGGGGTGAGGATCGGCGTCACGTACGAGCGCGGCGTCCGGCCCGGCCTCGTGGTGCTGCCCGGCCCCGGCCTCGATTCGGTGCGCGCCATCGTGCGGCGCGACCTGGACTACAGCGACCGCTTCGAAATGGTCGAGGTCGGCACGCCGGCGTCGACCGATGGTACCGCGGGACCGGTGAACTACGGCATCTATAAGAGTCTGGGTGCCGCGTTCGCGGTCGAGCTGGCCCAAGCGCCGGGAGGGGTAATCGCCCGGCTGCACGACGTCGCCGGCTCCAGGGTGCGCAACCAGCAGACGTTTTCTCTGCCGGCGGTCACCGATGCGGGGTTCCGTCTCGGCGCCCATCGGCTGTCCGACGAGATCGCGCGGTGGGCCGTCGGCACCGCGGGCATCGCGTCGACCCGGCTCCTCTTCGTGTCGGGCGGGCGGATCTACCGCATGGACAGCGACGGCTTCGATCTGACGCCATTCACACCGGCGGGACAGACGTCGCTGTCTCCGGCGTGGTCGGTCGACGGCGGGCAGTTCGCGTACACCCAACTCGGGGCGGGGCGCGGTGGGGTGGTGGTGCAGAATTTCGAGACCGGGGCGACGCTTCCGGTGCCTGGAACCCAGTCGGGTCTCAACATCACGCCGGCGTTCTCTCCGGACGGCAAGACCCTGGCCTACGCGCATTCGGACGAGAACGGCACCGACATTTTCACGGCGAACGTCGCCGATCGATGCTGCGCGCAACGCTTGACCGTGGGACGCTATGCGGACAATTTATCTGCAACGTTCTCGCCCGACGGAAGGCGCATCGCCTTCGTCTCCACCCGTGCCGGACCGCCGCAAGTATACGTCATGGCCGCCGACGGGACCGATCAGGAACTACTGGCCCCGTTCGATTTCGGCGCAACGGGCGCCTCGAACGCGCCCGAATGGTCTCCCGATGGCGCGAACGTCGTCTTCCACCGCGAAGTGTCCGGCAGTCCGCAGCTCTTCCTCGTCGACGTTGCGCGCCGCGGGCTGCGGCAGGTCACGTCCGCCGGCCGCAATGAAGACGCGACCTGGGCCCCCGACGGGCGGCATATCGCGTTCGTCTCCGACCGGAGCGGCGTTCGCCAGCTCTGGGTCATCGACATCGAAACCGGTCGCGTACGCCAGCTCGCCAGTCCGGGCGCCGCGCGACTCCCGTCGTGGTCCCGCCGCCTGAGCGGACCGCGGTAGCCTCCAACCCTTGAACGTGGAGTCATGATGCGCGCTTCGTCCCTGCTGATCCTCCTGGCCACTACCGCGGTCGCTGTCGGCTGCGGTGGGAAAAAGCCGCCCGAGGAGCCCGCGCCCCAGCCCGCTCCGGCCCCGACGGCGGCGCCGACGCCCCCGCCCCAGGATGATACCGCGGAGCGCGAACGGCTCGAGCGCGAGCGGATGCAGCGCGAAGCAGCGGAGCGCGCCCGCGCCGTCTCCGCCGATCTGGCGGCAATGATCAACTTCGAGTACGACCAGGCCGCCGTGCGCGCCGCCGACGAGGCCACACTCGACCGGAAGGCCGCCATCCTCCAGGCCAACCCGAACGTCCGAGTCACCATCAGCGGACACGCCGACGAGCGGGGCTCCGACGAATACAACCTGGCGATCGGCAACCGGCGCGCCGGCGCGGCCAAGCGCTACCTGCAGAACAAGGGCATCGACGGCGCGCGGATGGACGTCGTCTCCTACGGCGAGGAGCGCCCGCTCAATCCCGGGCACGACGAGGCGGCATACGCCCAGAACCGCCGCGATGAGTTCCAGGTCACGGCCGGCGGCGACAACCTCGTCGCCCCGCAGTGAGCCCGGCGGCCAGGCACCCGGGCGGCGCGCGAGCGCCATTTCCGCTCGGAACCCTGATCCTGGGGGCGGCGCTTCTCGTGACGCTCGCGGCGTGCGCCTCGAAGGGCGACGTACAGAACGTACAGGCGGAGGTCTCGCTGCTCAGAGCGGAAGATGCTCGGGGCGATTCCGCCCGGGCAGCGGAGCTGGGCGAAGTGATCCGGATGCAGCAGGGCATCATGGACTCGCTCAACGTCAGCCGGCGCGCCGTCGGCCAGCTCAAGGGCGACCTCGGCACCGACCTGTACAACATTCAGCAGCAGCTCGTCCAGTTGCAGGAGCTCACTGGTCAGAGCCAGCAGCGGCTCAGCGAGCTCCGCACTCAGCTCGAGGCCCGGGGCGCGGAGATCCAGAGCACCGGCCCCGGCGCCCCCGGCGACAGCGCCCGGCCCCAGGGCGCCTCGAACGCCTCGGCCGATCAGATGTACGAGGCGTCGCTGGCTCAGCTGCGGCGCGGGAGCACCGGCACGGCCCGCCTCGGTCTCCAGGAGCTGCTCAAGAACTATCCCACCGGCCAGCGCGCCCCCGATGCCCTGTATTTCATCGGACAGAGCTTCTCGACGGAGAATCCCGATTCGGCGGGCGCGTACTATACGAAGGTGGTCGATGGCTATTCGACTTCTCCCCGCGCAGCATCGGCGCTGTACAACCTGGGCCTCCTGGCCGAGCGCCGAAAGGACGTCCCCAAGGCAAAGGACGCGTACCAGCGGGTAGTGCAGAAGTACCCGCAATCGGACGAAGCGGCGCTCGCCCGTGATCGACTGAAGGCGCTCGGGCGCTAAGCGCCGGGCGCTCCCCGCTTCATGACCCGCCCCAGTGGGGAAATGCCTTTCCTCGACCACCTCGAGGAACTGCGATTCCGCATCATCTGGTCGCTTGGGGCGGTGGTCGTGGGGACCGGGCTCGGGTTGTGGCTGGTCCAGCGGTTTCAGCTCGTCAACATCCTCAAGGAGCCGATCGCGCCGTATCTCACCGGCGGAAAGCTGGTCGTGACCAGCCCCACCGAGCCGGTGATGATCGTGTTCAAGCTCGGCTTTATCGTCGGTCTGACCCTCGCCTCACCGATCATCTTCTGGCAGCTCTGGGCCTTCCTGACGCCGGCTCTGTACGCGCGCGAGAAGAAGGCGTTGGTCTCGGCGCTCTTCGTCGGACTGGCCCTCTTCCTCACCGGCGGAACCCTCGCCTACGTCTTCGTCATTCCGCAGGCGTTGCACGTGCTGTTCAGCTTTCAGACCGAAGCGATCCAGCCGTTCATCACCTACGATGCCTACTTCGGATTCGTCGTGCAGGTGGTGCTGGCGCTCGGCCTGTCGTTCGAGCTGCCGCTCATCATCATCATCCTCGCCTGGCTCGGCATCATCGGCTCCGCGCAGCTCAGCGCCTTCCGCCGATATGCCGTCGTCGGCGCCTTCGGCGCCGGCGCGCTCCTCTCTCCGGGTGCCGACGTCATCTCGATGGTGATGATGACGCTGCCGCTACTGGTGCTGTACGAAATCGGCGTTGCCGGGGCGGTGCTGGTCGAGCGACGCCGAAAGCGGATTGCCGCCGCGGCCGTCGTTCTCCTGGCCCTCGGGTTCGGGGCGACGCCCGCCCACGCGCAGGTCCCGGCCAAGCCACGACCCCTCCAGACCCCCAGCGACTCGGCGCGGGATTCCACCCGCACCCGGGCCGGCCAGCCGCTCGACTCTGCGACGGCCCGCCGGCTCGGCCTCCCGACCGCTCCGTCCCGGAGCTTTGCCCCGCCCGATTCGGTGGTGACCGACCTTCTCAAGAGGCCGGGCTACCAGGCCACGCGATTCCGTGCGGATTCGGCCACCGTGTTCATCGGCGAGGAGCGGGTGCTGCTGGAGGGGCAGGCCCTGACCGAGCGGCAGGGGTCGCTCCTCGAGGCAGACACCATCACCTACCAGCGGAACAGTTGTCTGCTCGATGCGCGGGGCGAGCCCCACCTCTTCGACAAGGATCAGGTGCTCGTGGGCGAAGGGATCCGATACGACACCTGCCGGCGCCGCGGGATCGTGGAG
>JBBRGF010000134.1:0-9401 GCA_038240975.1 Gemmatimonadales bacterium | reverse complement strand
CGCGGGAAAACCTTGATCCTCACGACCACCAACGGCACCAAGGCGCTGCTGGCCTGTCAGAGCGCCGCGGCGGTATACCCGGCGGCGGCCTCGAACCTCACTCTCGCGGCGGAGCGGGCGAGGGAGACGATCGACCGCGATGGCGACGTGCTCATCGTGTGCGCCGGCCGAAAGGGCAGGTTCGCGCTCGACGACGCCTATTGCGCGGGCCGGCTGGTCGCTGCGACACTGGGCACCCGGCGGCCTCACCGGGCTCTCAACGACGCCGGTCTCGCCGGCCTCGATCTGGTGCGGCGCTACGGCGATCGCTGGGAGCGACCTCTTACTTACAGTCGCGGCGGACGCGAGCTGGTCAAGCTCGGCTTCCGCGACGACGTGGCCGACGCCTCTCGGCTCGACGCCTACCCGGTGCTTCCGTACTACCACGAACGCCGGGTCACACTCCAGCCAGTGCCGGTATGACGCCCGACGCACGCCGCCGGTTCGGTGCCGTCACGGCACTCGTGCTCGGGCTGTTCGTCGGCCTGACACTGCTGCCGATACCCGTTACCGGTCCCCTCGGGCGGGCGGTGGGACATGCGCTCTGGCAGTTCCTCGGCGCCGGGGCCATCGGCATTCCGCTGCTGGGTCTGCTGCTCGCGCTCACCAGCTTCGATCGCCTCGGCACCCTCGACATGAAGCGTGTCGCGGTGCTCGTCATCGGCCTGAGCCTGCTCGTGCCGTTCATCGTCGGGGTGCTGGCGCGCATAAGGTCGACGGACCTCCTCATGGATGTGGCCGACCGAGGCTTCGCGGCCCGAGTGGTGGGCGTGGTGCCCGGGTTTTTCGCCGAGGCGCTTTGGCCGAGGATCGGCGTGATCGGAGCCGTGCTCCTGGGGTTTCTGGCGTTTTCAGCCCTCACCCTCGCCACGTTTGCCTGGCACCCGCTCCAGCCGCTGGAGCGGAAGCCTCAACGTCCTGCCGACAAGCCCGAGGCGGTAAAGGCCGAGCGCAAGCCGCGCCGCAGTACCGAGGCTCCTGGCCCCCACCTCGAGCCGGCCGTTCCCTCGCCCGAAAAGGAAGACCCCGTAAAGGCCGCGTCGGTCAAGAACGAGGGAGGGAAATCTGCCGCGCGGCTTCCCAGGAAGCCCGAGGCCCGGCGCGGACCCGGCGGCAAGGAGCTGGGACGGGTGTGGGATCTGGATCTGCTGACCGCGCCGCCATCCAAGGCCATCGATGCCGGCGAAGCGGAGCTCGACGAGTTGCAGGAACGCCTGGAGGGCACGCTCGCCGAGTTCAAGGTCGAGGGAGACGTGGCGGGACGAACCACCGGCCCGGTCGTCACGCAGTTTGGTGTGCGGCTCCGGCCGGGGGTCAAGATGAACCGCCTGGTCGCCCTGGCCGACGACCTCGCCCTCAAGATGAGTGCGCGCTCGGTGCGGGTCGCCCGGATACCCGGACGCGACATGGTCGGCGTCGAAGTGCCCAACCCCAAGGCGCGGGTGGTGCTGCTGCGCGAGCTGCTCGAGGACGAGCAATGGGCCGCGGAGGAGCGCCTCCTTCCGGTCACGCTCGGTCTCGACCTCGAGGGGCGGCCGGTGATCGCCGACCTGGCCAAGATGCCGCACCTGCTCATCGCCGGCGCCACCGGCACGGGCAAGTCGGTCGGTATCAATGCGATCATCACCTCGCTCATCTACCACTATCAGCACAAGGAAGACCTGCGTCTCCTGATGATCGACCCGAAGATGGTCGAGCTGTCGATGTACAAGGAGCTGCCTCATCTCCGCCATCCCGTCGTGACCAACAACAAGGAGGCGGCGCGGGTGCTCAAGTGGGCGGTGGGCGAAATGGAGCGGCGCTATGCCCTCCTCGAGGCCAACGGCGCCCGCAACATGAGCGACTTCAACCGCAAAGTGGCCGACGGCAAACCGCTCCGTCACCCGGCCGTCAGAAAGGTCACGCTGAGCGACATAGCGGCAGAGGCGCCCGATACGCCGCCGCCACCGCCGCCGGTGGTGGAATACACCGAGGGCAAGCTGCCCCTCATCGTGGTGGTGGTCGACGAGCTGGCCGACCTGATGATGACGGTGCAGGCCGACGTGGAGACGCCACTCGCCCGCCTGGCCCAGAAGGCCCGCGCGGTCGGCCTCCACCTCATCCTCGCCACTCAGCGGCCCTCGGTGAACGTGATCACCGGCCTCATCAAGGCCAACTTTCCGAGCCGCATCGCCTTTCGGGTCGCGTCGAAGGTGGACAGCCGCACCATTCTCGACCAGAACGGCGCCGAGGCGCTGCTCGGCAAGGGCGACATGCTCTTCCTCGAGCCGGGCAAGAGCGAGCCGATGCGCCTCCAGGGCGCCTATATCTCCACCGAGGAGAGCGAGCGGGTCATGGAGCGCTACCGGCAGTGGCGAGTCCAGGGGGAGCAGCGCGGTGCGGCGGAGGCCACCGAGACCAACATCCTCGACGAGGTGCCCGAGGCGGAGGGTGGCGAAGACGTAGCGGGCTCGCAGGACCCGGGCGAACGCGATCCTCAGTTCAAGGAGGCGGCCATCGCCTGCGTCCAGAACCAGGGAGGCTCCACGTCGCTGCTCCAGCGCAAGCTCGGCATCGGATACGGCCGCGCCGCGCGCATCATGGATCAGCTCGAGGAAGCGGGTATCCTCGGACCGGCCAACGGCAGCAAGCCGCGAGACGTGCGCGTGGGCTTCGATCAGATCGAGGAGTACTGCCGATAGTCCAGCAGGTGCGGCGATGCACGCCCGTCTGACCAATGAGGCTGCTTCGTAAGCGGGGCAGGCACACGCCGAAAGGTCACGCCCTCGTGTTGCGGCGAGTTCGTCGCTCCGCCCGGGCACCGTAGTAGCCGAGGACGAGGCCGAAGATCAGCATCACCCCACCCCACGCCGCATTCACCTGCCCCGCGACATTTCCGAGCCCCTCGCCCAGCGCGCCGTAGCCGACGAGCAGCAGGCCCACGGCAATGAAGAGCCCGCCGATGGGAAGACGCACGTCGATCGGCATTACCAGAACACCACGTTGAGGACGAGTGTGACAGTCAGGACGAACACGGCGAGGACTGCCGGCCTCGAATACCACCGCAGCAGCTTGTCGTCGCTGCCGGCTCGTGGCGTCAACGAGTACACCAGGCCGCGCAGCTCGTCGTCGGGGCGGGGCCGGGTGGCCAGGCTGACGAGCGCGGTAACGACGGCGCAGGTGGTGAAGGCGGTGATCGCCGTCCAGAAGGTTTGCGCCAGCTCGCTCGGATAGGTATGAAGATTTCCGAAGTAGCCCCCCTTCACTCCGGCAACCGCGCCGGCCGGCAGTGTCAGGCCGTGATGGAGCGCCGCGGCGAGCGTTCCGGACAAGAGCCCGAAGAAGGCGCCGTGCCCCGTGGCGCGCCGCCAGAACATCCCGAGGGCGAACGTGGCAAAAAGCGGCGCATTCACGAACGCGAAGACCAGTTGCAGGACGTCCATGATGTTGTTGAACGAGCGTGCGATGTACGCGGCCCCGATCGACAGGAGAATTCCTCCGACCGTTGCCGCCCGTCCGACCCAGAGGTAGTGCGCGTCGGAGGCGCGCGGACGCAGATAACTCTGATAGATGTCGTACGTCCAGACGGTGTTGAAGGCGGTGACGTTACCCGCCATGCCCGACATGAACGAGGCAAGGAGCGCGGTGAGGCCGAGGCCGAGCAGTCCGTTTGGAAAGTAGTGTAGCAGCATCGACGGAGTGGCGAGGTCGTAGTCGAGCACGGCGTGGCCCTGCGCGTCGATCAGAGGATGTAGCGCCGCGTCCAGTTTCGGCGGGATCAGCGACGCGCCTCCCGTGGCGGTGACGGCGAATGCGATCATGCCGGGAAGGATGACGAGGGCGGGGAAGAGCATCTTCGGCAGTGCAGCGATGAGTGGCGTACGCCGCGCGGCCGTCTGAGAGTCGGCGGACATCGCACGCTGCACGACGAGGAAGTCGGTGCACCAGTACCCGAACGACAGCACGAATCCCAGTCCCATTACCAACCCGATCCACTCCACCCCGACGGGATTCTGCGACGAATCGCCGAGGTACTTCCAGGCGTGGCTGTACGCTCCTGCCGGGTATCCGCGGGCCACGGATGCTTCGGCCAGCCGAGCCGACAGACCGGTCCAGCCGCCCACGTCGCGAAGGCCGAGCGCGACGAGGGGAAAAAGGCCGGCGACAATGAGGCAGAACTGAAGCACTTCGTTGTAGATGGCACTGGTGAGGCCGCCGAGGGTCGTGTACGTGAGCACGACGGCGGCGGCCACGAGCATGCTCGCGTTCATGTTCCAACCGAGCAGCAGATTGAACAGCTTGCCCATCGCGTACATCGATACGCCCGACGAGAAGACCGTCATCACGGCAAACGACGCCGCGTTGAACGCGCGGGTTTTCTCGTCGTAGCGAAGTCGCAGATATTCGGGAACGCTGCGTGCCCGCGACCCGTAGTAAAACGGCATCATGAATAGAGCCACGAATACCATGGCCGGGATGGCGCCCACCCAGTAGAAGTGAGCGGTCGCGATGCCGTACTTGGCGCCCGAGGCGCCCATCCCGATGACCTCCTGCGCGCCCAGGTTGGCCGAGACGAATGCGAGCCCGGCCACCCAGGCGGGGGTGCGACGGCCTGCCATGAAAAAGTCGGAGCTGGTTCGGACCGAGCCGCGCACCAGCCAGCCGACGCCGATCACGAACGCGAAATACACCACGATGATGGCGTAGTCGACCGCCGCGAGTCCCTCGGCCCTCACCTGGCCCTCTGGGCCGGAACCAGCGTGTCGGCCACGACCTGAAAGCGGCTCTCCAGGCCCCCCGTCGAGCTGCCCGCGATCACGGTGAACGCGCCCGGCTCGACCACTTGTCGCATTTTCGAATCGTGCAGCGCGAAGTCGTCAGAACCGAGTGCAAAGGTCACCGTTTGTGTCTCCCCCGGTTCGAGTGTGAGTCGGCGGAAGCCCTTGAGCGACCTCACCGGCGGCGTGAAGCCGGCGACCTCGTCGCGCAGGTAGATGTGATTGTAGTAGATAGGGATCTGTCCGACGCTGCGTGTTACGGTGATCGGGAGCTTTCCACCGGGATTGTACTCACCGAACAGAACATCGGCTACCGCGGGCCCCATCTGGACTCCCAGGAACCAGGTTTCGAGGATCGCGGACGCGTGCTCCGCGAGCCATGGCGTCGAGAGCGGCCGGCCGTTCATCAGTACGACGACGACGGGCCTGTTCGCCGACACGGGCGGCTCCGAAAGGGGAGCGGGTTGTTTTGGGGAGCATTCGTGCGCCTGGCCTAGGGCAAGCCGTACACGATCACCCTCGCGTCGGACGTCTTCAACTGCCACGTAGTCGGTGCATGGAGACCGACGGCCACCGCGAAGAGCTGCCGCTCATTCGCCTTGTACGACACTACGCCGCCTCCAATCGGCTGGCCCGTCGATGCGTGCCAGAGCTGCCGGCCGTCGGCGGCGTCGAAAGCCATTACCTCGCCTGCGAGGTCGGCGGTCAGCACCACGCCGCCCTCCGTCACCGTCACCCCCGCGACCAGCGGCGTAGGCGAGGCGTAGCGCCACCTGACCGCACCGTTGTCGGCGTCGACGGCCGTGAGCCAACCCCTTCGAGTCGAGTCCGGCCGTCCGAACGGCTGGCGGAGCTTCGACGACCCGGTCCACGGAAGTCCCCTGCGCCCGCGCACCTTTTCGGGCGGCGCGACGCTGACGGTGGTGCACCAATCGATGGAATTCACATACAGGGTGTTGGTGCGCGGCGAGTAGGCCGGACCGTTCCATTCCACTCCCCCATTCACACCAGGACAGAACCGGGTGCCTTCCGCGGTGAGCGGCGCCTCGATGTTCTCGATGGTGGTGACTGCCGTAGCGTACACGTGCCTTCCCGAGCGGCGGTCGATGCCGTAGAGGTGTCCGTCCTTGCCTCCGACGGCGAGCAGGTCCTTTCCGCCACGTGTGGCGATCAGTGCCGGCGCCGCCGCTACGTCCCAATCGTGGTAATCCCGGCGGAGGATCGGATACGATTGCTTGAGCACGCCGGTCCGTGCATCAAGCGCCACCACGGAATAGGCGTGGAGATTCTCGCCTTCCCGTACCTCCGGCAGGAAGTCGGGCATCGCGTTGCCGGTGGGGACGTAGACGGTTGCGCTCGCCGTGTCCACCGTGTACGTGGTCCACGATGCGGCCCCGCCGCGGGGAAACAGCTCCGTTTCGGGTGGCCATGTTCGGCCCGCTTCGCCGTGTTCGGCGATGAGATTCGTGCTCCATACCTTTCCGCCGGTGGCAGCGTCGAATGCCATCAGTCTTCCGGTCACTCCGAAGTTGTCACCGCCTGCATTGCCGATGAAGACGAGCCCATCCCACGCCGCGGGAGCGGCCGGAAAGGTCTCGCCCTTCGACGGGTCGGCGGCCACGACATTCCACAGCTCGGCGCCGGTGCGTGCGTCGAGCGCATAGACCCGCCCATCGTTGGCGCCCCGATAGAGACGGCCATCGAGGTAGGCGACGCCTCTGTTCACCTTGAGATCGAAAGGCGGAGACGGCGAATAGTCGTAGGTGTGTTTCCAGCGAAGTACGCAGGTCGCGGCGTCAATGGCGTACGTGCTCTTGGCGGTCGTGACGAAGAGAACGCCGCCCACCACCACCGGACCCGATTCCATCGCCGCGCGCTCGCGCAGATCGAACTCGCACACCTGGCGTAAGCCACCGGCGTTTCGCGGGGTGACCTCGTCGAGCGGAGAGAAACGCGAGCCGGTCAGGCCGTTGTTGTAGCCGCTCCAGTCGGCGGCCGCGTCGGGGCGTACGGCAGACTCCGGGACGCCGGCCGCTGGCTGCTCGGTTCGGCTGGATCCCGCAGGCCGCGGTACTGATGGTGGCTTGAGAAAATTGAGCTGCGCGCATCCGAGTACGAGGAGGGCAAGTACGACGGGAAGCGCGCGAATGATGAAACATGTGCACATCGCGCCGCAATGCGATGTGACCGGTGGCACCTTCCGCAAATCAGCGCGCCCGGACCGGCGAAAACGATTGTCCCGCCCCGAGGGGACATCGCTACTCTCGTGCATGCGAGCGGCGCGGAGCTTCATCCCCACCGTGGAGTGGGAAGATGCTCGCCAGGTTCGTGGCTTGGCGGGCGAGCGGGTGGCCTTCGCATTTCTTACCTCGTGCGGTTGGAACGTCGAGGCGCACCGGTTCCGGTGGGGCAGGCACGATCTCGATCTGGTGGCGCGGCGTGAGGCGGTCGTCGCTTTCGTCGAGGTCAAGACTCGTCGGTCCCTGGCCTGCGGCCGGCCCATCGAATCGGTCGGGTGGCGCAAGCGACTCACCATCGGCCGGCTGGCCGAGCTCTGGCGGCTCCGTCACGGCCGGCCGGGAGATGAGTACCGGTTCGATGTCATTGCCATTCGGGAGTTGGGCCGGGGTCGTTACCACATTGAGCACGTTGCCGATGCGTGGAGACTCGGCTGAGAGTATGTGACTCAAAATAGGCCACACCCGAACTCTTGCTTCGGAGAAAGTTCGGTTTTAGATTGACCATCGGTATTACGATGTAGCAAAATCGGTCACTTTATCTAGAGGATCCCATGCCTGCCGACGAATCCCGACTCGAGGCCGACCGCCGCAAAGCCCTCGGTCTCGCCATTTCCCAGATCGAGAAGCAGCTCGGCAAGGGCTCCATCATGCGCATGGGCAGCGACTCCCCGCGGGTCCGGGTTGCCGCCATTCCCACCGGCGCCATCAATCTCGATGCCGCCACCGGCGTGGGTGGCGTGCCTCGCGGCCGCATCACGGAAATCTACGGTCCCGAGTCATCCGGCAAAACCACCCTTACCCTCCATCTGGCCGCCAACGTGCAGAAGGCCGGCGGCGTCGCGGCGTATGTCGATGCCGAGCATGCGCTCGACATCGACTACGCAAAGAAGCTCGGCGTCAACATCGAAGATCTCCTCGTGTCCCAGCCCGATACCGGCGAGCAGGCGCTCGAAATCGTCGAGATCCTCGTCCGCTCCGGCGCGGTCGACATCATCGTCATCGACTCGGTGGCGGCGCTGGTGCCCAAGGCCGAAATCGAAGGCGAGATGGGCGATAGCCACGTCGGGCTCCAGGCCCGGCTCATGAGCCAGGCCCTTCGGAAGCTGGCAGGCGCCATCAACCGGTCCAATTGCGCGGTGGTCTTCATCAACCAGCTTCGCGAGAAGATCGGCGTCATGTTCGGCAATCCCGAAACCACCACCGGCGGCAAGGCGCTCAAGTTCTACGCGTCGCTCCGGCTCGACATCCGGCGCATCGGTCCGGTCAAGGAGCGGGAGGTGGTTGTCGGCAACCACGTGCGCGTCAAGGTCGTCAAGAACAAAGTGGCGCCGCCGTTTCGCCAGGCCGAGTTCGACATCATGTTCGACGAGGGAATCAGCCACACTTCGCTGCTGGTCGATCTCGCCGCCGAGGCCAACATCATCCAGAAGTCGGGGGCCTGGTACTCCTACGGCGATCAGCGCATCGGCCAGGGTCGTGAAAACGCCAAGCTCTTCCTCCGCGACAACCCGCCGCTCATGGCCGAAGTCGAAGTCAAGGTCAAGGAGCTGCTCGGCGTCCACGCTCCTGTCGGCGCCGCCGCCTCGGCCGAGGACGACGAGTGAGCCTGCCGGCCATCACGGCCCTCGAGCCCGATCCGAGGCGTCCCGGCACGCTGCGGGTTGAAATCGACGGCGAGCGATTCGGTGCGGTCCCGCAGGATCTCGTCGAACGGGCCGGGCTCGCTCCCGGCCTCATCGTCGACGAAGGCCTGCGCGAGCGTCTGGCGGCTGCGGCCGATGCCGAAGCAGCCTTTCGCACTGCCCTCCGCTCGCTGGAGCGGCGGGCGTTCGCGCGTCACGATCTCGCGCGGCGGCTCCGGCGCAAGGGTCACCCGGCAACGGCTGTCGAGTCGGCCATCGAGCGCGTCGCGTCGCTGGGGCTGCTCGACGATTCGGCCTTCGCCGCCAACTATGTCCAGACGCGCACCGCCCGCGGGCGCGGGCCCTCCCGGCTGGTCGCCGATCTGATGGCCATGGGTGTCGAGCGTTCGCTGATCGATCGCGCCATTGCCGCCGAATGGAATGAGAACACCGATCGCAGCAGCGTGCCGAGGTCGCTGGCCGAAATCCGCGCCGCGCAACTCGGCAACCTTCCCAGGGCGGTCAAGCGCCGCCGGTTGATCGCGTTTCTCGCACGCCGCGGCTTCAGCGGCCACGAGGTCAGCGAGATGGTTGGAAGGGTGGTGGGGTAGTATCTTTCTTCCCCATGCAGTCCTCCACCATCCGCCGCCTATTTCTCGATTTTTTCGTCGCCAAGGGGCACCGCGAGGTGCCCTCTTCGTCGTTGGTTCCCGCCGACGATCCGACCCTCCTGTTCACCAACG
>JBBRGF010000133.1:0-9439 GCA_038240975.1 Gemmatimonadales bacterium | reverse complement strand
CACGGCGACGGTGGACCGGATCGTGGCCAAGACCGGCCGTACCCGTGAAGAGGCGCTGGCCGCGGCGCTCGCCTCGGCAGGCCAGCCGCGGCTGATCGCCGTCGACGAGGTGGCGGCGGCCGTGGTGTCACTCGCGACCGCAGCCGCGACTCATCCTCCCAACCGAGAGGCCCTGGTACTGGATGGGAGAGAGCAGATGAGCGGACGCTTCGCCATCATCAACCCGGCAGAGCTCGGCGCACCGCGCGGATGGAGCAACGGCTTGCTCGCGCGGGCGGGCGGTAGGACACTCTTCATCGCCGGGCAGACCGCGGGCGACGGGTCGGGCAGGGTGCCGGCCGCCGACTTCGTGTCGCAGTTCAACGGGGCGCTGAACAATGTTCTTTCAGTGCTTCGGCAGGCCGGCGGCGAGCCGGGGGATATCGGCCGATTCACCATCTACGTCACCGACATGGCGCAGTACCGCGCGAGCCTCAAGCCGCTCGGCGAGGTATACCGGCGGAGGATGGGGACGCACTACCCGGCCATGGCACTGGTGGAGGTGAAGACGCTGGTGGACCCGCAGGCCATGGTGGAGATCGAAGCGACGGCGGTGCTGGGTTAAGCACATCACGGAATGCACGGAAATCGGCACGGGAAGCGCGCTTTCCCAACGCATGTGCGACTCGTGCAGCACTGCCTTACATCCCGGAGGGCTTCCGTGTCCTTCCGTGTTTCCGTGGTGAACTGGCAAAGCATTCTTTATACCGACAACACATGAGTTTCACCGCGGAGGCACCTAGGACAGGTGTTCATTTGAGTTCACCTCAACGCTCAACGAAGGAGGTCAGTATGTCACCACAGGTAGTGGCGTCGAGCCTGGCTCTTGGTCTGCTGTTCGCGGCGGGCACGGCTCACGCACAGGATCCGGTCAAGGTGTCCCCAGACCACTTCAAGGTGCTGCTGGAAAACGAGCGGGTTCGGGTGCTCGACTTCCATAGCAGCGCCGGCGTCAAGATCCCGCCTCATTCGCATCCCGACTACGTCAGCTACAGTATCTCGGGGGCGGGCAAGACCAAGTTCACGTCCGCGGACGGGAAGGTCACCGAGGCGACGGCCAAGACCGGCCAGGCGACCTGGCACAAAGCGGAGACCCACGCGAGCGAATACCAGGGAACCGGTTCAACACAAGTGATACTGGTCGAGCTGAAGGGAAAGTGACCATCTGACCCAGGCGTGATCTCGGTCGGGTAGGGCTTCGATAGCCGGAGAGATCCCATGGACCTTGGCTTACGAGGAAAGGCCGCAGTTGTGACCGGGGCCAGCAAGGGCATTGGCCGATCGATCGCTCTCTGTCTGGCCGAGGAAGGTGCGGGCGTCGCGATCTGCGCTCGCGGTGAGCCGGCATTGCGGGAGACCGAAGCCGAGCTGCGCGCTCGGTCCGTTCCCGTCTATGCGGCCGTGTGCGACGTGGGAGACCCGGAGGCGCTCGACGGGTTTCTCGACGCGGCGCGGGCCAAGCTTGGAGGAGTGGACATCCTGGTCAACAACCCGAGCGGAATCGGGTTCGGGGACGATGAAGGCACCTGGCAGTCGACCCTGAACGTCGACCTCATGGCCGCGGTGCGGGCCAGCTGGAAGGTCACGCCGTGGATGGGCGGCGCCGGCGGCGGGGCGATCGTCCACATCTCGTCGATCGCCGGACTGGAGGCGCTCGGTTTCCCGCCGTCCTATGGAGCGGCCAAGGCCGCGCTGGTCAGCCACGCCAAATCGCTCGCCCTGGCACTCGCCCCGCAAAGGATCCGGGTGAACACCGTGGCACCGGGCTCCATCGAGTTCCCTGGTGGCCTCTGGGCGCAAGCGAGAGAGAACAATCCGGATTTCTACGGCGCGGTGCTCACGACGATCCCGTGGGGCCGGATGGGCACCCCGGAGGAGGTCGCCGACCTCGTAGCCTTTCTGGCGTCCGAGAGAGCGAGCTGGATTACGGGCGCTTGTATCGTCGTCGATGGCGCGCAGCACAAGGGAAATCAGTGAGGAATCCTCGATCTTTCCTCTACTCCGTCGACTCGGCGACCGCCGTCGCGATAATCACGCTCAACCGCCCCGAGCGGCTCAACGCGCTCACGTTCGAGGTCTACGGCGAGCTTCGCGACACGTTCCGTGCGCTCGACACCGAGCCCGGCGTTCGCGCGGTCGTCATCACCGGCAAGGGCCGAGCCTTCTGCACCGGCGGAGACGTCGAGGACATCATCGGGGCGCTGTTCTCGGAAAATGCCGCGGGGCTGCTCGAATTCACCCGGCTCACCGGTGATCTCATTCTTTCCATCCGCCAATGCCGACGCCCAGTCGTGGCGGCGCTCAACGGACCGGTGGCCGGCGCGGGGGCCGTGATCGCGGCGGCGAGCGACATCCGGATCGCGGCGGAGAGCGCGAAGATCGCCTTTCTCTTTTCGCGGGTGGGCCTGACCGGCGCCGATATGGGCGCGGCCTGGCTCCTGCCCCGGATCGTCGGCCTGGCCCACGCGAGCGAGCTGCTCATGCTCGGGGACTTCATCAGTGCCGAGCGTGCGGCGCAGATTGGGCTCTACAACCGGGTGGTACCGGCCGAGCAATTGATGGCGGCGGCCGCCGACATCGCCGCCCGGCTCGCGCGGGGCCCGTCGATGGCACTCGGCGTAACCAAGCAGGCGCTCAACGACGAGGCCGCGATGGACCTGGTCACCGCGATGGAGGCGGAGGCACGGGCCCAGGCCGCCTGCATGCAGAACCCCAACTTCCGTGAGGCCTACGAGGCGTTCCGCGACAAGCGCGACGCGAGGTTCGAGTAGCCGGTGCCCGACACCCGATTGATCCGCACTTTTCTCGAACCGAAGCACGCATCGCTCGTCGAGCGGGCCACCGCCTTCGCCAAAGAGATCGCACGTCGATCCGAGCCGGGCGACGACGCCGCAGCGCGGAAGGAGGCGCGGTCGCTGCTCGGGCTGCTCGGCGCGGGAGGATGGCTCCAGCCGATACTCGAGCTCGATCTCCGCGGCTGCTGCCTGATGCGAGAGGTGCTGGGCGAAGCGTCGCCCCTCGCCGACGCGGTGTTCGCCCTGCAGGGGCTCGGCACCACGCCGATTCTGCTCGGCGGATCGCAATCTCAGAAGGATCGCTGGCTCGCGCCTATCGCCGAGGGCAACGTGATGACCGCCTTCGCGATGACCGAGGCCGAGGCGGGGTCGGACGTGGCCGGCATCAGCACCACCGCGCGGCGCGAAGGAAGAGAATACGTCCTGAATGGGACAAAGACTCTGATCTCGAATGCTGGCATCGCCGATCTTCATATCACCTTCGCCTCCACCGACCTGACCAAGGGCTCCAAGGGGATCAGTTGTTTCCTGGTGCCGGCCGATACGCCCGGACTTCGTTTCACCGGGGCTCAGGTGCTGAGCGCCCCGCATCCGCTGGGGGAGATCGCCTTCGAAAATTGTCGGCTTCCGATCAATGCGTTGCTGGGTGAGGAGGGGCGCGGCTATGGGCTCGGCCTCGCGGCGCTCGACCGGTTGCGGCCCACGGTGGCCGCAGCGGCCTGCGGCATGGCGGCTCGCGCCTTGAACGAGTCGCTCGCGCATGTGAAGCAGCGACAGCAGTTCGGGAAGCCGCTGGCACAGTTCCAGCTGGTGCAGCAGAAGCTGGCTCGGATGGCCACCGATCTCACCGCCGCGCGGCTGCTGACCTATCGGGCCGCGTATGAGAAGGACGCGGGTCAGGAGCGGATCACGAGTGAAGCGGCGATGGCCAAGTCCTTCGCCACGGAGATGGCACAGCGCGCGGTGGACGATGCGGTGCAGCTCATCGGCGGGCGGGGAGTGCTGGCCAATCACCCGGTGGACCGCCTGTACCGCGCGGTGCGGGCGCTTCGGATCTACGAAGGGACGACGGAGATCCAGCAGCTGATCATCGCGGGCGAGCTGCTGAAGTAGCTCGTTACCCGGCCTATTGATCGATCGTAGGAGCGTTGGACAAAGGGCGCGCTCCCATTAGTTTTAAGAAGCCCAACCACTCGGAGTTGCTCGCGTGCCGGCTGTCAAGTTGTCGCCCAAGTACCAGGTGGTAATCCCACCTGCGATCCGCCAAGCCTTTAGGCTCAAGCCTGGCCAAAAGATCGAAGTCGTGGTCTACGAGGGGCGAATCACGCTTGTTCCGGTGGGCCCTCTCAAGACCTTACGAGGTCTCACCCCCGGCATAGACACGCGCGTGCCCCGGGACGATGACCGGGTCTAGGACCAAACCCGCCTTCAACGTCATCGACTCTTCGGCTTGGCTGGAATTTCTGGCCAATGGCCCGAACGCTGGCGAGTTCGCCCGCGCCATCGAAACTGTGGAACGACTCGTGGTGCCTGCCTTGGTTATTACCGAGGTCTTGCGACGTTTGGACGCCCTCGGCCGGCGGGACGTGGTACCTGAGGTCCTAGCGCACATGCGACAAGGACAAATTGTCGTCTTCGACGAGCAGCTTGCGGTGGATTCCGCGGTGGTTGGCCGGCGCCACGGCCTCGCGTTAGCCGACAGTGTGGTGTACGCAACCGCTCTCGCCGTAGACGGGGTGCTCTGGACGCAAGACGTTGACTTTCAATCGCTGCCCCAGGTCGAGTATCGGGTGCATGCTAAGCGTCGGCGATGACCGCGAAGGCGGCGCTATGTGGCATCCCCATCCTTTCGTAAAACATCCCATCCCGGCTACGCATCCGCCCACCGCGGAGGAGGCAGCCCGGTCGATCTGGTTTAAACCATTCCAATGCGGCAGGCTCGAGCTCGCGGAGCGCAGCTGGGTTCCGGCCATGGTACCGTGGCGGGCCACCGACGACGGGCTGGTGACGCCCGAAGTCCTCGCGTGGTACGAGCGCTTCGCGCACGGGCAGCCCGGAGCGCTGGTGGTCGAAGCGACCGGGATTCGCGACGTGCCGAGCGGACCGCTGCTCCGGATCGGGCACGACCGTTTCATCCCCGGCCTGGCCGAGCTGGTGCGCACGGTGCGTCAGGCGAGTGGCGGCCGCACTCGGCTGTTCATCCAGATCATCGACTTCCTCCGGATCCGCCGCCGGCCCGAGGCCGAGCGATACTTCCGGGAGTACCTGGTCCTCACCGACCGGCACCGCGCCTTGTTGCCGGGCACCGACGACGCCATCCGGGATGCTCTGGCGCGATTGCCGGAGGCGGAGTGGCCCGATGTCCTCGACGAGCGGGAGCTCGAGAGCTTGCGCTACGGCGAGCGGGAGCGAGTCACCGACATCTCGTTGCCCCACATCCGCGAGCTGCCTCGGGTACTGCCGGAGCTCTTCGCTCGTGCGGCGGTACGCGCCGAGCAGGCAGGGTTCGACGGAGTAGAGCTGCATTACGCCCACGCCTATACAATGGCGTCGTTTCTCTCCGCGCTGAACGAGAGAGACGACGGCTACGGCGGATCGCGTGCGAATCGGGTGAGGCTGCCGCTGGAGGCGTACCGCGCGGTGCGCGATGCGGTGAGCCAGCGATTCGTCGTCGGGTGCCGATACCTGAGCGAGGAATGCATTCCGGAAGGCAGCGCCTCCGGCGATGCGGCCTGGTTCGGGGCGGAGTTCGCGCGGGCCGGTATGGACTACCTCTCGCTCTCGCGCGGGGGCAAGTTCGAGGACGCCAAGCAGCCGCGGGTAGGCTGGGCGCGCTATCCCTACACCGGTCCCAGCGGCTACGAGTGCATGCCGACCGTGCGGTCCGACGAACGCGGACCATTCGGCCGGAATCGCGAGGCCACCCGCGCCGTGCGCGACGCGGTGCACGCCGCCGGGTGCCGGACGCCGGTCGTACTGTCGGGCGGCATCTCGACGTTCGAGCAGGCTGAGGAGCTATTGCGCAGCGGCGCCGCAGACATCATCGCCTCGGCCCGACAGAGCCTGGCCGATCCCGACTGGTTCCGGAAGCTCAGGTTGGGCCTGGGGCAGGAAGTGCGGCGCTGCGTCTTCACCAACTACTGCGAGGGCCTCGACCAGGTGCACAAGTCGGTGACCTGCAAGCTCTGGGACCACATCGACGGCCGCCGGCGGCTGGTAGCTCCGGCCTGGGAGCCTTCGCCTAAATGAAGGTCGCGATCGTGGGCGCGGGCCCAGCCGGTCTCTACCTCGCCATCCTGCTCAAAGCGAACGATCGCCGCCACCAGGTAACGGTCTACGAGCGGAACCGGCTAGCGGATACGTTCGGCTTCGGCGTCGTGTTCTCCGATGAGACCCTCGAGAACGTCGGCGAGGCCGATCCCGAGACCAACCAGGCGATGGCCGCCGCCGCGGCGCGCTGGGAAGACATCGAGATCCACTACAGCGGCACCGTCATGCGGTCGACGGGGCATCGTTTCTCCGGAGTGGAACGCAAGACCTTGCTGGAGTTGCTGGCCCGGCGGGCCCAATCGCTCGGCGTCGAGATTCACTGGCAGAAGGAGATCCGCGACCTTTCCGACTGCGGCGCGGCCGATCTGATCGTCGCCGCCGACGGAGCCGCCAGCCTGATCCGCGACCGGATGTCCGACCGGTTCCAGCCTCAGCTCGACTGGCGCCGCAACCGCTTCGTCTGGCTCGGCAGTACCCGTCCCTTCCCCGCTTTCACCTTCTATTTCAAGCCGTCTGCTGCCGGGCTCTGGCGCACCCACGCCTATCAGTACGCTCCGGGTCGCTCGACTTTCATTGTCGAGGCGAGAGAAGAAACCTGGAAGGCGAGCGGTCTCGACGAGAATGACGAGCGAGGCACGGTCGCGTATCTGGAGCACTTGTTCGGCGACGAGTTGCAGGGCCACCCGCTCCTAGCCAACCGCTCCATCTGGCGCCGCTTCCCCACCGTCCGAAATGCCCGGTGGCACTCTGGAAACGTCGTGCTGCTCGGCGACGCTGCCCACACGGCGCACTTCTCGGTGGGCTCGGGCACCAAGCTGGCGATGGAGGACGCGATCGCGCTGGCGTTGGCGCTCAAGCTCGAGCCTTCGGTACCCGATGCACTCGCCAGCTACGAGTCCATTCGGCGGCCCCCGGTCGAAAGCCTTCAGCGCGCGGCGCAGGCGAGCCTCGAGTGGTTCGAATCGGTGGAGCGCTACCACGACACCGAGCCGCTCCAGTTCGCCTTCAACCTGCTCACGCGCAGTCTTCGCATCACGCACGACAACCTCAAGGTTCGCGATCCGGATCTGGTAGCGAAGGTGGACTGCTGGTTCGCCGAGCAGGCGCGCAAGCAGAGCCGGCGGCCGGTGGCGCTCGATCCCTGCCCGCCCCCGTTGTTCACGCCCTACCGGCTCCGCGATCTGGTGTTGCCCAACAGGATCGTGGTGTCCTCGATGTGCCAGTACCGGGCGGACGATGGGCTTCCGAACGATTGGCACCTGGTCCACCTCGGCAGCCGAGCGATCGGCGGCGCCGGGCTGGTGATGAGCGAGATGACCGACGTGAGCCGCGAGGGCCGGATCTCGCCCGGCTGCGCCGGTATGTATCTCCCGTCTCATGTCGCGGGTTGGCATCGCATCGTGGATTTCGTGCACCGGGAGAGTGAGGCCAAGATCGGCATGCAGTTGTCGCACGCCGGCAGGAAGGGCTCGACGTGCGTGCTCTGGGAAGGCGAGGACGAGCCGCTTCCGGAAGGAAACTGGCCGCTGATCGCGCCGTCTCCGATTCCCTACCGGCCCCACAACCAGACGCCCCGCGAAATGAGCCGGAGCGATATGGACCAGGTGGCCGACGACTTCATCCGGGCCACCACTATGGCCGACGCCGCCGGTTTCGATTTGCTGGAGCTGCACCTGGCGCACGGTTACCTGCTGGCCTCGTTCATTTCGCCTCTCACCAATCGTCGCACCGATGAGTACGGCGGATCGCTCGCGAACCGGATGCGCTACCCGCTGGAGATCGTGACCCGGGTTCGCGCCGAGTGGCCCGGGGGAAAACCGCTGTCCGTCAGGATCTCTGCGGTAGACTGGGCGCCAGGCGGAATGGAGGCGCACGACGCGGTGGAGGTCGCGCGGATGGTGGTGTCGGCGGGGGCCGACATCGTGGACGTCTCCGCGGGGCAGACCGTCCCCGAGGCCAAGCCGATCTACGGCCGCCAATTCCAGACCCCGTTCAGCGATCGGATCAGGCACGAGGCGCGGGTGCCCACGATGACGGTGGGGAACATCTCATCGCCGGCCGACGTCAACACCATCCTCGCGGCCGGCCGCGCCGATCTGGTGGTGCTGGCGCGGGCGCATCTGTGGGACCCGTACTGGACCCGCCATGCCGCCACCGACCTGGGCTACGCCCTTCCCTGGCCGCCGTCCTACGAGTCGCTCGACCGCTACAAGCCGCGGTTGCGGTAACCCATTCACGGCTCGCCGAAAGCCGCCGGTATCGCCTATCGCTCGACCGCCAGTGCCGTGAGCCGCCGCTGCGCGGCGACCACGCGGGGCCGGAGCTCGGGGTCGGCATCGTGCCAGAGCGCGACCATGCGGCCGTACAGCGCCGCGGCGCGTTGAGGCTCATGGCGCGCCTCGTACAGCTCGCCCAACCGCTCGCAGACCCACGGCAGATGGATGGCATCGACTTCGAGGCGTCCGATCCACGGCGTCTCGAGATACCGCTCGTAGACGGCGGCGGCGGAGTCCCCCGCCCCACCCAGATCGTAGGCCCGAGCCAGCTCGGGAAGGGCGCAGATCGAACACTGCTCTCCCTCCGCGGCCTGGCGCAGCTCCCGCACCGCGTCTCCATAGTGCCCGCCGGCCAGTGCCGCGGCGCCGAGCATGTGGTGCCGGGCGGCCTGGCCGAAGCGTCCCGCCGCGAGCCCGTTGCGAGCGAAGTCACGCGCAAGTGCGAACGCCTGCTCCGGATGCCCCATCCCGGAATAGACGCCGGCGAGCTCGACGTACGGCCGATCGAGCGGTGCGATCGAATCGAGCGGATAGCGCGCGAGCAGCGCGGCCGGCGCCGACGCCTTAGGCGAGGTCTTCCGTACCCACACGTCGCCAGCCGCGAGGGCGAGGCCGTCGAGCAAGTAGTGCGCGAGATAGCCCCCCTCTTCCTCGGCGCGCATCGCGGTACGGCGGTAGCGGGTCGACTCCTCGACCTTGCCCTGCAGGAGCGCGATGTCGGAAAGCGTCTTGTAGCCATCGGCCCGGCGGATCGCGTCGTCAGGCGATCCCTCGGTCATGAGGCGCGCATGACGCGCGGCGGCGGCGTAATCGCCGAGCGCGACGGCGAGGTAGACCTCGGTGTATTCGACGTGAAGATTGCCCGGGAACCGCGCATGAGCCCCGTCGACCACACGGCGGGCCTCGGCGAACTTGCCCTGGTTGATGAGCACCTGCTGGAGCCCGTTCCAGATGACCACGATCGATGAGTCGGCACGCAGGGCCCGGGTGTAGAACTCCTCCGCGCGCGCGAACTGCCTGAGCTCGGCGTAGATGAAGGCGAGGTTGTTGAGCGCCAGC
>JBBRGF010000132.1:0-9474 GCA_038240975.1 Gemmatimonadales bacterium | reverse complement strand
GTTGCCCGCGTGTGGGTGAGGTCGGCATTCAGCGATCGTCCGGTAATTCGAGGGAAGCGGTCTGGCGGGCAAGGGAAGGAATAGCCACATGCCCCAGTTTGGCTGTCGAATTCGCACGATCCATGCCTGTCATGAACGGTGTGCAATCCTTCGCACCGTTACGATTTAAATAGCACCGGAGCAAGGCGTTATCCCTGATTTGAGCCGGTCTATTTTGCGGGGAAAATCCACCCCATGTGGTAATTCGCCCACACCAGCTTCGAGACGTGTCACCCAGTCAGTACCGCAGCCCCCACCAGCGTACAAGAAGGGTGGCACCCAACGCAAGCAACAGGTGGATCACGCCGGTCGTGACCGAAGTGAGAAACAGAACGAGCGCCCATGCGAGGAGCGCAATGAGCGCGACGAGAAGGGTGGGAGACATTCGTGGCCTCGCGAGATGGCGTACCGGCAGGAGCGATCGGCGCGGTTGACCGACTCCGCACACTTCCCTATTTTAGCTCAAGCGGTAGCGGTGAGCCAAATTATTGAGCCAACAGTCCGGTGATGGGCCCGAATGCCGTGGCCGATGTCATGCCCCCCGGGGGAAGGCAGGAGCCAAAGGTGAGGGCGCCGCAGGTTCTCATTGGGCTTCAATAATCCTCTCCGTTGCCGCAACACCTTTACGCCGATCGGTCTCCGGTCGGCGTTTGTGCGTGGCCCGCCGCCTTGACCTTCCCGCTTGCCCCCACATCTTCCTCAAGGCCCTGTCCCCGGATCTCCGATGCCCCGATGCAGTGTGACGCGGCGCGTGCATTTCAATGCCGCCCACCGCCTTCACAATCCCGACCGCCCCGATGCCTGGAACAAGGAGACCTTCGGACCGTGCAACCATCCGAATTATCATGGGCACAATTACGAGCTGGACCTGACCGTCGAAGGTGATGTCGATCCGGAGACGGGGTACGTGATGGACCTCAACCGTCTCAAGGCGCTGGCGCAGACCCGACTCCTGGACCATCTCGACCACAAGAACCTGAATCTGGACGTCCCCTGGTTCAGGGAGCTGAACCCCACATCAGAGAACATCGCCATCGTGTGCTGGCGCGAGTTGCGCGCGGCACTGCCCTCCGGATTGAGGCTGCGCCTCCGACTCTGGGAGACACCGAGGAACTATGTCGACTACGAAGGGGCGTGACTCGGGTGTTCCCGCTCGGCCGGGGCGCACCAAGGTGACCCATCCCGAAAATCTCAAGCCCCGGCTCGAGCCGTTCGCCGACGAGGTCGAACATATCCTCGCCGCGCTCGGCGAAGATCCGCGACGTGAGGGGCTGCTCAAGACGCCCGAGCGCGTCGAGTCGTCACTCCGGTTTCTCACCCAGGGCTACGCGATGTCGGTCGAGGAGGTGGTCGGCGATGCAGTGTTCGAGGAGACCCATCAGAGCATGATCATGGTGCGGGACATCGAGCTCTATTCCCTCTGCGAGCATCATCTGCTGCCGTTCTTCGGCCGGGCCCACGTCGCGTACATCCCCAACGGCAAGATCCTCGGCTTGTCGAAGGTGGCCCGCATCGTCGACGTCTTTGCCCGCCGCCTCCAGGTGCAGGAGCGGTTGACCGACCAGGTCGCCGATGCCGTCATGGATGTGCTCGACCCGAGCGGCGTAGGGGTCGTGATCGAGGCGGCCCACTTCTGCATGATGATGCGCGGCGTCCAGAAGCAGAACTCGCGCACGGTCACGAGCGCGCTTCGCGGTATCTTCAGAGACGACTCGAAGACCCGCGTGGAGTTCCTGCGGCTCGCGCATGGGGGAAGGGCGATCGAGTGATGCGGCTCGATGGGCGGCTGGCCCTGGTCACCGGGGCGTCGCGAGGCATCGGTGCGGAGGTGGCGAGCGCGTTCGCACGCGCGGGTGCCAGGGTGGTCCGGGTGGCGAGGAGCCTCACGACCGGACAGCACGACGGCTTCGACGATGTGCCCTGTGACATGAGCGACGCTCTCGCGGTGCAGCGGCTGGCCGAGACGGTCCTCGCGACGATCGGCACGCCGGATGTGATCGTGAGCAACGCCGGGGTGTTCGATCGTATCCCGTTCGAGCGAGCGGCCGTCGAGGAGCTGGAGCGCCAGCTCGCGGTGAACCTGGTAGGTCCGTTCGCCCTCGCGCGCGGATTCCTTCCCGCCATGCGCGCCCGGTCGACGGGGCTGCACGTCAGCGTCGGAAGCGTCGCCGACCACAACGGCTTTCCGGAGAACTCGATCTACTCCGCGACGAAGTACGGGCTCCGCGGGCTTCACGAGTCGCTGTCGGCGGAGTATCGGGGATCGGGTGTCCGCTTTACCCTGGTGTCGCCGGGGCCCACCGATACGGACATCTGGCAAGCGGTCGGCGCCGAGTCGAGCTTTCCGGTTCGCGATCGGAGCACGATGCTGCGCGCCGCCGACGTCGCCGAGGCGATTCTCTTCGTCGCCTCGCGCCCCCCGCACGTCATCATCGACTGGCTCAGGCTGGGGCCCGTCTGACTGTCCATCCTTTCGGGTACCGACTCACATGATCCGACGCTCCTCCGCGGCGCTCGTCGCACTCGCTCTCGGAATTCCGCTCGCCGCTAGGGCGCAGGCCGGGTTGCCCCCGCTGCCCGACAGCACCGGCTGGGGCGTCCACGTTCTCACCGCCGCTCGCGACCCCCAGGGGGGCACCTGGGTCGGGACGTACGGCCAGGGCATCTACCGGCTCGCGCCCGGAGGGACGGAGTGGCAGGCGCTTCGGCACGACAGCACCGCCAGCTCCATCTCGATGGACTTCGTGCAGGCAATCGCATTCGGGCCGCGTGGCGAGATCTGGTACGGCACCGTGGGCAACGGGTGGGGACTCTCGGTCGACGGTGGCCTTACCTGGCGCAATTGGGCCTACGAGCAGCTCGGACCCGAGTGGCAATACGTCGCGCCTGGGGGGATCGCCACCAGGGGCGATACCACGATGATCGCGACCGCCGACGGACTTCAGATCACCACCGATGATGGCGCCACCTGGACGGCCATCGGCGATGCGGTCGGTCCGCCCGCGAAAGGACCGGCCGATACTCTCTATCCGCTCCTCTCCAACGAGTACGTCCGCCGCCTGGCCACCGACCGCCGCGGATGGAACGTCACGACTCTCCGCGGCAATCAGCGGCTCATCCACTCCAATGCCGGGTGGCAGGTACAGCGGCTCAACGCCGCCGCTTTTCCACCGCCCAACGCGGTGCTGATCGGCAGGCGGCAGTTCAGGGGAACCCGCTGCGGGCTCCGTCCGGCGACCGACACGATGCCCTGCATTCGTAACAGAGCGCCGGCCGCCGCCGCCCCACAAAATCCGCTCACCGTCTGGATTTCACGGCCCATCGGAATGTCCGACAACCCGTTCATCGACCAGACCTACCGCTACGGATCGACGATGGGAGGATTCTTCCAGCAACATCAAGGAGTCGAGTTCAACAATCCCGATGGGACGCCGGTGATGGCCGGGCTCGGGGGAACGGTGGTGTACGCCGGGCCCGCGGAGGAGGGCGCGCTCACGGTGACGATCAGACACGACACCACGGTAACCGCGGGAGGCAAACGCTACCGTCTCTATTCGACGTACTACCACAACTCGTCACTCGCGGTCAAGGTCGGAAGCAAGGTGCATACAGGGCAGGTGATCTCGCGCGTCGGCAACACCGGCCGCGCCACCAACGATCACCTGCACCTCGAGCTCGCCATCTCGCCCACCGACTCGATCGGCGCGATCGTCGATTCGCTGCAGCGCTTTCCTCCGTACACCACGAACCCCGAGCTCTGGCTGGCTCCGCTTCCCAATACGGGCATCGTCGCGGGGCGGGTGTTCGATGCGTCGGGCGCCGCCGTGCCGCAGGCGCGCATCTACGGCATCATCAAGATCGATCCCAAGGAGACGCCTTTCTCCTATGTCGAGACCTACGGCGACAAGGCTCACTCCCATCCGCTCTATGGCGAGCATTTCGCAGTGGGCGACGTGCCCGAGGGAACGTACGTGCTGGGGACGACGATCGAGGGGAAGAAGGTCTACCGCGAAGTCACCGTCGAGCCTGGAAAGCTGACGTGGGTCGTGTTCAAGCCCTGAATGTTCATCGAGCTTACCGATCATCTCCGCTGTCCTTCCGACCACCCGGAGCAGTTCCTCGTTCTCCTTCCCGATTGCGTGGAAGGACGCTCGGTGCGGAGCGGCCAGCTTGGATGTCCGGTGTGCGGCCGGGTCTTTCACCTGGCCGATGGAGTCTTCGATTCGGGCGACGCGCCGGTGCCGCCGGAACGCGAAGGCGTCCTCACTCCCGACGCGCTCGGTGCGCTGGTGGGGCTCCATGGCCCCGGAGGATACCTCGTCCTCGCGGGCGCACCCGGCGCGCTCTCTCACGAGATCGGCGAGGCATTTCCCGGCGTGGCCCTCGTGGCGGTCAACCCGCCCGCCACAGTGGCCGACGGTGGGCTCCTGAGCGTTCTCCGCGGCGGGACGCTGGCCCTCAAGGCGCGCTCCATGCGCGGTGTCGTGCTCGGGGCGCCGTTCGGCGCCGATGCCCGTTGGGTGGCGGAGGCGGCAAGAGTGGTGCTGCCGGGGCTTCGAATCGTCGGTGAGGGGAGCAATCCTGCCGAGGAGCGGGTGGAGCTGATGGCCAGCGCCGGAGGAGTGTGGGTAGCGACGCCGCGGAGGTGACCGCCGTTCAGCCGCCGTGCGACTCGGTGTAGAGGGCTTCGAGGGCTTCCCGGTGCCGCTCTTCGACAACCTTCCGCCGCACGCTGAGCTTGGGGGTAAGCTCACCCGTCTCCATGCTGAACTCCCTGGCCAACAGAAGCAGCTTCTTGGGCATCTCGTACTGCGCCAGGTCGCGCAGCGTCTTTCGGACCTCCCGTTCGAGCATCTGCCGGACCTCCGGTCGCTCGATGAGCCGCTCGGAGCTCGTCTCCAGAATGCCTTCGTCGGCGGCCCACGCCTTCAGCGACTCGATGTTGGGCACGACGAGCATGATCGGGAACGGGCGCCGGTCGCCGAGCATGACGGCGTTCGAGACGAACTTGCTGGTTCTGGCGAGGTTCTCGATCGGCTGGGGCGCGATGTTCTTGCCGCCTGCGGTGACGATGAGGTCCTTTTTTCGGTCGGTGATGCTGAGAAAACCGTCGCCGTCGAGCATGCCGATGTCGCCGGTGTGAAACCACCCGGAGACGTCGAGCGCCTCGGCCGTCGCCTTGGGGTTGTTGAAGTACCCGCGCATGAGATTCGGACCGCGAGTGAGAATCTCGCCGTCCGGGGCGATGCTCACTTCGACGCCGGCAATCGGCCGGCCCACCGAGCCGAGCCTCATGGCCGCGGGTGTGTTCACCGCGATCACGGGCGACGTCTCGGTCAGACCGTAGCCCTCGACGACCGGCAGTCCCGCCGCATAGAAAAATCTGGCGATCTCCGAGGCCAGGGGTGCCCCGCCCGAGATAAAAAGGCGGACCCGGCCCCCGGTGCGGGCACGGAGCTTGGCGAACACGAGCCGGTCGGCCAATGCATGCCTCAACCTGAGCGAGGCCGGCACGCGCCGGCCCTCGATGGTGAGATCAGCCCATGTCTCTCCGACCCGCCGGGCCCACCCGAAGATCCGTCTGCGCGGCGCGGAGCTGGTCCGCGCACTCTCGAGCACCCGTCCGAAAATCTTTTCGTAGAGCCGGGGCACGGCGGCCACGATCGTCGGCCGACGGGCCAGCATGTCGCCCGGCACCGTCTCGAAGCTCTCGGCGTAGTTGATCGTGACGCCGGCGCTGAACATCGCGTAATGCCCGAACATCCGCTCGAAGATGTGGGAGAGCGGAAGGAGCGACAGACAGTCATCGGCAGGCGAGAAGTCGAACAGGCCGAGGCACGTGGCCACGTTCGAGGCAATGTTACCATGGGTCAGCATGACCCCTTTGGGGTCGCCGGTCGTGCCGGAGGTATAGATGATCGTGGCCAGGTCGTCGGGCGCCGTGGCGAGCGCTCGCGGCCGCCAGGCGGCGTACCGGCCGCGGGCCGACTGCCCCCGTGCAATGACCTCGTCCAGGCTCAGCACTCCAGGACGCACCGCTGCCGCGTCGAACGCAATGATGTGGCGCAGCGCCGGCAGGCGCTCGCGCACGGCCTGCACCTTGTCCACGTGCGTCGCCGAGGACACCAGGATGGCCGCGGCTGCCGAGTCTCGGAGAACGTATTCGGCCTGTTTCGTGGGGAGTGTGGGGTAGATCGGCACGTCGGCGCAGCCGGCGGCGAGGCACGCGTAGTCGGCGACTGCCCACTCCGGCCGGTTCTCCGAGAGCAGCGCCACCCTGTCACCACGAGCGACGCCGAGGTCGAGAAGGCCGATGCTGAGGTTCTGGACGCGTTCGGCGAGCTCGCGGTAGCTCAGGTCCACCCAGCGACCGTCCCGCTTGGAGCGCAGCGCCACGGGCCGGGCCGCGAATGCCTCGATGGCCGTGAAATACAACTCGGTGAGAGTCCGAAGCGTCGCCGGCTCCTAAGGGAACGACACGGTGAAGTTTTGCCCCGATCCGGGCACGGTGGCTCCGTGCGTGCGCGTGGCGCGGACCGTGACGACCACCGTGAGCGGCGGCACGAATGCCGGGAGTCGGGTCAGGACCACGGACGACGTCCCGTCGGCTGCGGTGGCGACCGTATCTTCGGCGAGTCCGTTGGGCAGCCCGACCGTCAACGGTGTCGTCGAAGGATCGGGAGAGGTGATCGTGAAGATCACCGGGCGCCCATCGACCACGCCCGGCGGGGAAAAACTGTCCATGCGGACGAGGAGCGGGGCCGAAGCGGCCTGGTCGGCCGTGACGGTCAATATCGAATCGCCGGGAATCACGATCGTATCGGCCGGGGCGAGTACGCTGAAAGTGATCACCGCCGATTGCAGTGATCCTACGCTGGCGAACACCCGGCCCTGTCCGGGTGCCGTGCCGGTGACGATTCCGGTGGAGGGATCGACGGCGACCGTGGTGTCGGCGACGCTCCACACGATCGGAGCCGCGATGGCCACGCCGTCGCTGTTGAGCGCGCGGGCCGACAACTGCGCGGACTCGTGGACCTCGAGGACGGCCGGGTTCGGCGCCGTGACCTCAAGCGAGACGACTCCACCTTCCACCTGCGAGAGATCGCTGCACCCGGCGCCGACGAACAACGCGAGCAACGGAATCGAGCGTCTCACGACGGTCCCGGCGCCGGGGCACCGACGATGTCACGCAATGCGGTCTCTGCATGGCGTATCCACCGGTCGGCATCCGGGCCCTTTGGGGGGCGGGCGAGAAACGCGCGCAGATGCTCGGCCGCGGGCTGCGCGTCACCTCGTTTGAGCAGGAGAAAGGCGACGCCGTAGTGGGCGCCGACGAGACTGTCGTCGAGCTCGAGCGCTCGCTTGTAGTGGCGGATGGCCTCCTCGGGCTGGCTCGTCTTGGTGAACGCGATGGCCATGTTGAGGAGGATACGCGAGTCGGCGGGATTGTCCCGGAATGCAAGACGGTACGAGGTGAGCGCCGCCTCGTAATCCCCCTGCCGCTCCAGCGCCAACCCCTCGTTCAGGTAGTCCAGCCGCTGTGGGCGCAACGGTTCCGTCGGTTTCGTCCTGAGCAGGCGGCGCCAGAAACTCATGAGGTCGGACGGCTCTCCGAGCAAAGTCAAAGGGGCACAACGTGTTGGGTTAAGGCAAAGATACTTCGCGCCGGGATCGGCCGCAACGAGACGTAGTTGCTGCTACGCGCCGGCAGGCGTAGGTTGACATTGTCTCGAGCCGAGGTGAGTGATGCGCCGTTCCGCCCAGTCAGGGCCGCGTGGAGTGCTGGAGGTGGACTGGCCGTTTTTCGGCGAAATCTGCCGCGCGCTCGCGATGCACGTCGCTCGCGACTATCAGCCCGAGATCGTGCTCGGCATCGCCAAGGCCGGCGTCATTCCCGGCGTGGTGGTCGCGTCGATCCTTCAGAGCGAGTTCAGCTCGATGGCGGTCACACGCCGCGAGGCCGACGAGGCGCCGGTGCTGGTCTCCGGTCCACCGCAGTCGATCCGCGGCCGCCGCGTGCTGATAGTCGACGAGACCTGCGATACCGGCAGCACCATGAAGCTCGCGTTGAGCGAAGTGCGCGCACTCCGTCCCTCGGAAGTCAGGACCGCCGTGTCGTTCAAGACCGGCGAGTACGCACCCGATTTTTACGCATTCGAGACCGAAAACTTCATCATCCTGCCGTGGGACCGCGAAATTATCCAGAACGGTGAGCTGATCGTTCGTCCCGACTACGCCGACCGGATCTGACCCTCCAGTCCGGCTTCACAACCTTTCTTCCCGCCGATCTGTCCAAGGGGCGTCCACTCCTTCGGAGCCCCTCAAATGCGTAATCTGAAGTGCCTATTGGCGCTGTTCCTGCCGGCCGCAGCTCTTGCCGCGCAGCAGCCCGAGCGATACACCATCGATGGCGGCGACATCGCGGTCTACAACCTGGCCGGCCAGCTCCAGGTCGAGGCCGGCCAGGGCGCCGTCGCCGTGCAGGTGATGCGCGGCGGCGCGGATGCCTCGCGGCTCAAAGTTGTCCAGGACGAAGTGCGCGGGATGCCGAGTCTTCGCGTCATCTACCCGGGCAACCACGTCCACTACGCCCCCGGCCGCGGCGATCACTCCACCCAGATGCGGGTGCGGGACGACGGCACATTCGGGGACGACGGCGACCATAGGCACGAGCACGACTGGGACAGATCGCGCGAAGGTCGCAGGGTGACCATCGACAGCGAATCGGGAGGGCTCGATGCCCATGCCGACCTGCGGGTGCAGATCCCCGCAGGCCGGCGGGTATCCCTCTATCTCGCGGTCGGGAAGGTGACCGTCACCAACGTGAGCGGCGATCTGTGGATCGACGCGGCCAGCTCTCCGGTGACCACGACGGGCTTCAAGGGGATGCTGGATGTAGACGTAGGGTCGGGCAGCGTCCAGGTGAGCCAGCTCGAGGGAGACCTTTCGGTCGACACCGGGTCGGGGCCGGTCGAGATCTCACGGGTGAAGGGACGGACGCTCTCGATCGACACCGGCTCCGGAGACGTGACCGGCACCGATCTTCAGGGCGATGAGGTCTCGATCGAGACCGGCTCGGGCAATATCCGGCTTACCGCCCTCCATGCTCCCAAGATCTCGCTGGAGACGGGAAGCGGCAGCGTCATCGCCGACCTGCGGGACGATCTCAAGAGCCTCGACGTGGAGACCGGATCGGGCGACGTCGCGATCACCGCTCCACCGTCGCTCGGAGCCGAGGTCGAGATCGAGACCTCGAGCGGAGACATCGAGACCGATTTCGCGATGCAGGTCACCCGGCACGGGCGCGACCATATGACGGGACGGATCGGGGACGGGAAGGGAACGATCGCGATCGAGGCCGGGTCGGGAGAGATCAAGCTCCTCAAGCGTCCGAACTGACGCCGAGCGCGTCGGAGTAGGCGGCGCCCTGCGCCA
>JBBRGF010000131.1:0-9505 GCA_038240975.1 Gemmatimonadales bacterium | reverse complement strand
ACACCGTGGACACTCTCCGGGCGCTCAAGGCGCGGGAGCCGGGGGCCGAATTTACCCTGCTTCTCGGCGCCGACGCGGCGGCCGACTTGCCGGCGTGGCATGAGGCGGCGGAGATCCCCCGCCTGGCACGGGTGGTGGTATTTGCCCGTCCCGGGTCGGCAGTGCCCGACCTCCCGGCCATCGCGGCGACGGTGCGGGTGCCGACGATCGACATATCGGCCACACAGGTACGGCGCAGGGTCCGGGAAGGCCTTTCCATACGAGGCTGGGTACCCGACTCGGTCGCCGGGTACGTGGCCTCGCACCGCTTATATTTGGACCCAGAATGATCAAGAATCTCATGACCGCGGTCTTCGGGACGCGGTTCGACCGCGATCGAAAGCGGCTCCAGCCCATCGTGGACGCCGTGCACGCACACGAGGACAGGCTGAAGGACTTGAGCGAGGACCAGCTCAAGGGCCAGACCGCACTCTTCAGGCAGCGGCTCGCCGACCGAACGGGCGCCGTCAAGGCGGAGCTCGAGGATGTCCGCCAGGCCAAGCACGGGTGTGCCGATCCCGTCGAGCGAGACGTCCTCGAGCGGCGTTTTCACGAGCTGGAGACGCAATACAAGAAGGAGCTCGGGGCCGAGCTGGACGAGATCCTTCCCGAGGCGTTCGCCACGGTGCGGGAGGCCTGCCGCCGGCTCATGGGCACCACCGTTTCGGTGATCGGGCACGACCTCGTGTGGGACATGGTTCCATACGACGTGCAGCTCATCGGCGGCGTCGTCCTTCACCATGGCCGGATCGCCGAAATGGCCACGGGCGAGGGCAAGACGCTTGTCGCCACGCTCCCCCTCTATCTCAACGCGCTGACCGGCCGGGGCGCGCACCTCGTCACGGTCAATAACTACCTCGCCCGCCGCGACTCGCAGTGGATGGGGCACGTGTTCAGGTACCTGGGGCTGTCGGTCGCCTGCCTCGACGATACCGAGCCGTCGTCGCCCGACCGTCGTGAGGCCTACCTGGCCGACATCGCCTACGGCACGAACAACGAATTCGGCTTCGACTACCTCCGCGACAACATGGTCTTCTCGCTGGAGCAGCGGGTTCAGCGGGAGCACGCGTTCGCGATCATCGACGAGGTGGACTCGATCCTCATCGACGAGGCGCGAACCCCGCTCATCATCTCGGGCCCGGTGGGGAACGAGGCCGACGACAAGTACGGGCAGTTCGACCTCCAGGTCGCCGAGCTGGTGCGAAGACAGACGGCCGTGGTCAACACCCTCCTCGCCGAGTCCGAGAAGCTCCTCCAGGACCCGAAGACGAGGAACGATGCCGCCCTCAAGCTGTATCAGGCGCAGCTCGGCATGCCCAAGAACAAGCGGCTGCTCAAGCTCATGAACGAGCAGGGCCTCAAGCAGATGGTGCAGCGGATGGAGCTCGACGCCATCGGCGACCGCAAGCTGCCGATGAAGCAGCAGCGCATGCGCGACATGGAGGACGTGCTCTACTTCGTGCTCGACGAGCGGGGCCACTCGGTACATCTCACCGATCGCGGCTCCGAGGCGATGTCGCCCGACGACCCCGAGCTCTTCCTGGTGCCCGATATCTCCGAGCAGATCCATCGGATCGACAAGGACCCCGACCTGACTCCCCACGACCGGATCGAAGCCCGCCGGGTGGTCGAGTCGGATTACGCGCTCAAGAGCGAGAAGCTTCACATCATTCACAAGCTTCTCCAGGCGCACGTTCTCTACGAAAAAGAGGTGGACTACCTGGTGCAGGACGGCCAGGTGGTGATCGTCGACGAGTTCACCGGCCGCATCATGACCGGCCGCCGCTGGGCCGACGGGCTCCACCAGGCGGTCGAGGCCAAGGAGCGGGTGCAGGTAAAGGGCGAGACCCAGACCTTCGCGACCATCACCATCCAGAACTATTTCCGGATGTACGACAAACTGTCGGGCATGACCGGCACGGCCGAAACCGAGGAGACGGAGTTTTACTCTATCTATGGCCTCGAGGTGGCTGTCATTCCCACCCACCGTCCCGTCCGGCGAACCGATCAGGCCGATCGCATCTACAAGACGCGAAAGGAAAAGCACGACGCCATCATGGAGGAGGTGAGCCGGCTGCACGAGTTGGGCTGGCCGGTCCTCATCGGCACGGTCAATGTGGACGTGTCGGAGACGCTGTCGCGGCAGCTCAAGCGGCGCGGCCTCAAGCACGAGGTGCTGAACGCGAAGTACCACCAGCGGGAAGCGGAGATCGTCGCCGGGGCAGGGCAGAAGCGCGCCATCACGATCGCGACGAACATGGCCGGCCGGGGTACCGACATCAAGCTCGACAAACAGCTCGACCTCACCCAGACCGAAGCGGGGCTCCAGATCATCGGTACCGAGCGTCACGAGTCGCGCCGCATCGACCGGCAGCTTCGCGGGCGGTCCGGGCGCCAGGGCGACCCGGGCCAATCGATCTTCTTCCTTTCCCTCGAAGACGATCTCATGCGGCTCTTCGGATCCGACAGGATCGCGCGGTGGATGGACAAGAGCGGGGCGGAAGAGGGCGAGGTCATCACCGGCGGACTCGTCACCCGGGCCATCGAGCAGGCGCAGAAGCGGGTCGAGCTGCAGAACTTCCAGCAGCGAAAGCGGCTGCTCGAGTACGACGACGTGATGAACCAGCAGCGCGAGGTGATCTACTCGCTGCGGCTCTTTGCCCTGGAGCGTGGCGAGGAGCTCAAGGCCGAGGCGCGGCGGATGATCGAGGCCGCTGCCGACCGCGCGGTGACGCAGTTTCTCGCCGACACCGAGCGACCCGAGGAGTACGACCGGGGCGGTCTCCGAGAATCACTCACCCTTCAGTATCTCCTGACGGTCGACGCCCTCACCGACACCGAGGCGGCGCCCACCATCGAGCGGATGGTGGAGCTGGTAAAGGAAGAGGGCGAGCGAGCCTTTCACCGGAAAATCGATTACCTCACCGAGTTCGGCCGGTCGATCGGCGTGCCCGAGGTGGAGAGCCAGGTGCTCTCACAGGTGATGCTGACGGTGCTGGACGAGCGGTGGAAGGATCACCTGTACGACCTCGACCAGCTCCGCAACGCCATTCAGTATCGCGCCTGGGGGCAAAAGGACCCGTTGATCGAGTACAAGCGCGAGGCCTTCGAGATGTTCGAAGATCTCATGCACGACATCCAGTCCACGTTTACCGAGCGCTTCCTCAAGATTCAGGTTGCGGCGGAGCCTCAGCAGGAGCCCCAGGCACGGCGCCCGCCTCCACCGCCTCCGCCGTCTCCGGTCCCTTCGGCGGGCGCCGACGACCTCTTTACCGGCCCGGCACCGCGAGCGGCGCCGCGGCGCTCGCCCGAGCCGGCGGTCAGCAGCTCACTGGGCCCTGTCGGGCGGGCCACCGCCGCGGTGCCCGAGGTGGGCAGGAACGATCCCTGTCCCTGCGGCTCGGGTAAGAAGTACAAGAAGTGCCACGGTCAGGGGCGATGACCGGCAGGTGGGCGCCGCGGCCCCTCGGCATATCGCCGGAGGGCCGCGTTCGCTTTATCGGGGGACGCAGATCTGCTTCAGCGCGAGATCGCGATTGCCGCGATCAACGGAGCACGGTGTGGCCTTGTCGCCGAGTACGGTGACGGTGGTGCCACCACGAACCCCATTCCACCAGGCCGAAATCTGGGAGGCCCCGCCCTCGTTTCCCGTCACCATACCGGTGGTACTGACGGTCGCGACCGCCGCGTTCGAGGTGGTCCAGGCAACTTCGGAGGGAATAACTGGTTGGCCATTCTGATCTTGGGCGGTCACCCTGAGCTGAAGAGTGGCTCCGTGTTTGAGGCTCGCGGAAGCGGGAGTGACGACCAGAACCGCCAGCTTCCCGGTTTCCAACACGCCAGTGGGTGACGTGTCGCACCCGGTAAGGGTCGCCAAGACCGTGAAGACCGCGGCCGGGATCAAAGAGCGCATAGACATCGTAGCCTCCGGGGTGAGAGTCTGGAGCGGGCGTCTCCGCGCGGTGTGCCGGCGACTTGCCCACTCCCAGACACGGGGCCTACACTAAGCCTCGAGGCTCACCGCCCCCTCACGCCCCCCTCACCGGGTGCTCATGTTCTACCTCCAGACGCTTGGCGCGCTCGTTCTCTCGGATTCGGCGGGCCTGCCGGTGCCGATGCAGCGCCGCCGGCTGGCGTTGCTGGCGATCCTCGCGTCCGCGGGCGCGCAGGGACTGAGCCGGGACAAGCTCATCGCGCGGCTCTGGTCCGAGAGCCCAGCCGAGAACGCCCGACACGCGCTCGAGCAACTCGTCTACTCCGTCCGCCGTCAGTTCCCACCGGCCGGCCCCCTCGCCGGGGTCGATCCGTTGCGTCTCGATTCCACGATCATCGAAAGCGATGTGCAGGGATTCCGGAGCGCTCTGGCACGTGGAGCGTTGGGAGAGGCGGTGACCCTGTACCGCGGAGCATTTCTCGACGGCTTCTTCCTGGGCGACCAGAGTTTCGAGGAATGGGCCGACCAGGAGCGCAGTCAGCTCGAGGGCGAGCATACGGCGGCGTTGCATCAACTCGCTCGCGCGGCCGGCACGGAGCGCCATCACACGGAGGCGATTGCCCTGTGGAGCAAGCTGGCCGGAATCGATCCGCTGAGCGAAAGATCGGCCCTAGGTCTTGCGCGTGCGCTGGCGGAGGCGGGCGATGCCCCGAGCGCCCTCCGCCAGGCGCGCGCCTACGCCGAACGCGTTCGCGAAGAGCTCGGGGTATCGCCAACGCCGGAGCATGCCGCGTTCGTCCAGCGGATGCTGGCCGCGCCGGCTGAGACGGAGCCGTTGTCCAGCGGATCGCGAGATCTGGGCGAGCGGTATCGGATCGAGCGGGAGCTCCGGCGGGGCTCGGTCGCCAGGGTGTACCTCGCTCGAGACACCAAGCACAATCGGCAGGTGGCGATCAAGGTGCTTCGCCCCGAGTTCAGAGGCTCACTGGTGAGCGAGCGGTTTCTGCGGGAAATTTCGATCGTCGCCTCGCTATATCATCCCCATATCCTTCAGCTCTACGACTCCGGGGTCGCCTCGGGGGCCGGGCCGGGGTCGGATCTCTACTACGTCATGCCCTACGTGAACGGCGAATCGCTGCGCGAGAGAATCGACAGGGATCTTCAACTATCGCCGACGGATGCCGTGCGCATCGCCATGGAGGTCGCGAGCGCCCTGACGCACGCCCACGCCCGAGGGATCATACACCGCGATGTCAAGCCCGAGAACATCATGCTCGAGGAGGGACGCGTTCTGCTCGCGGACTTCGGTATCGCGCGCGCGCTCGAGTCCGCAGGGGGCGAGAAGCTCTCCCAGTCGGGAATCGTACTGGGCACTCCCTCGTACATGAGCCCCGAGCAGGCGTCGGGAAAGAGATCGGTCGATGGGCGGAGCGACATATACAGCCTCGGATGCGTGCTCTACGAGATGCTTGCGGGAGAGCCGCCGTTCACAGGCCGCACCACGCAGGCTCTTCTTGCCCGGCACGCCAGCGATCCGGTCCCTCCGCTCCGAACGGTCTGCTCCGACGTCTCTCTGGCCCTGGAGAGTGCCATCGCGCGCGCCCTCGCCAAGGCGCCTGAAGATAGGTTTGCCTCCGCGGCCGATTTCGCGGCAGCGCTCGCTCCCGGCTGACGAGGCCGCTCCTCGAGGGGCGTGACGTTGCTTGCTGTCGCAGGATAAGGACACCGGTGCGGCCCGTGTCCCTGACCATCTTCCGGCTGTGCAGATCCAGGTGTCCTCTCTCGCCGAATCCGAACGTCCACGCGAGCGTCTCTGGTCGCTTGGCGCGTCGGCGCTGACGACTGCCGAACTTCTTGCGATCGTCATCGGCACTGGCAGGGGCGGGCGGGACGTTTTCGAGATTGCGGGGGAGTTGCTGGGAGTCGCAAAGGGCTCGCTCCGGCGCCTGGCGCAGCGCCCGGCGGCGGAGCTTCTCCATGTATCCGGAGTCGGTCCCGCCAAGGCCGCCCGCCTGCTCGCCGCCTTCGAGCTGGGCACCCGAGTCGCCCACGAGGCTCGGCCGGCGGTAGTCCGAATCAAGGAACCGGAAGATGTCGCGCGCTTGTTCCGCAACAAGCTGCGCGACCTTCAGGTCGAGGAATTTCACGTCCTCGCGCTCGACAGCCAAAGCCAGGTGCTTCGGGCCATACTCGTTACCAGGGGGTTGCTCAACAGCTCGCTGGTGCATCCCAGGGAGGTCTTTCGCGGGGCCATCGCCGAGGCCGCCGCCGGCATCATCATCGTCCACAACCACCCGAGCGGCGATCCTTCCCCTTCGGCCGAGGACAAGGCGGTAACGCGGCAACTGGTGGCCGCCGGCCGGCTGCTCGACCTGCCGTTGTACGACCACGTCATCATCGCCGGAGATCGCTTCTTGAGCTTTGCCAACGCGGGGTTGCTGTAGCCCCACAGAACGGGGCATAACCCCCCGGAGCGTTGACGGCGGGCCCCTTTCCCACCATCGTCATGGGAGAGGCGTCCCGATTTCCGAGTGGTGGTCCGCCTCACTGTTGGACTTCTCGAGCCGCCGGAGCTCCGTGACGGGCACCCTGCCCGAACTTGCGCCCGACCTGCGCGCCGTTCTCGAGCGGCACGCCGATCGCCTCGACCTCGATCTGATCGAGCGGGCGCTCCGCTTCAGCGCGTCTGCGCACCGTGGCCAGAAGCGCATGTCCGGCGAGGACTTCGTCTCGCATACCATTGCGGTGGCGCTCATTCTCGCAGAGCAGCTGCTCGATAGCACCACCATTGCCGCGGCGCTCCTGCACGACGTGGTCGAAGACTCCGCCGTTCGCACCGAAGACATCGCCAAGGAGTTCGGCGCCGAAATCGCCGGCATTGTCGATGGGCTCACCAAGATCTCGAGTCTTACCTTCCGGTCGAGCGCCGAAGAGCAGGTCGAGAACTATCGTAAGCTGCTGCTGTCGATCGCCAAGGACGCGCGCGTCATCATCATCAAGCTCGGCGATCGGCTCCACAATATGCGCACGCTCGAGCATCTCTCTCCCGAACGGCGCAGCCGCATCGCCCTCGAAACCCGGGAAATCTACGCTCCGCTGGCCCACCGCTTCGGCATGGCAGGCATCAAGGCCGAGCTGGAAGACCTGTCATTCAAATTTCTGGAGCCCGACGACTATCGCGAGCTGGTGGCCCAGGTGGCGTCCAAGCGTGCCGAGCGCGAGCAGACCATTCTCAAGCTTCGCACGCCGCTCGACCATGAGCTCAGGCGGGCCGGCATCGAATGGTTCGAGATCACCGGACGTCCCAAGCATCTCTGGTCGATTTTCCAGAAGATGCGGAAACGCAACAAGGGGTTCGACGAAATTTACGATCTGATGGCCATCCGCCTGATCGTGCGGACGGTGCCCGAGTGCTATCACGTGCTTGGCATCATTCACCACAACTGGACGCCCATTCAGGAACGGATCAAGGACTACATCGCGAGCCCCAAGTCGAATGCGTATCAGTCGCTGCACACTACCATCTTCGGGCCGGGCGGGCAGCTCTTCGAGGTTCAGATCCGCACCCAGGAAATGCATCGCACCGCCGAGTTCGGCATTGCGGCGCACTGGCTGTACAAGCGCGACGGCAAACCCGACGAGCTCGACCAGCATCTCGGTTGGTTCCGCCAGCTCCTGGAGCTGCAGCAGGATACCCACAGCCCCGAGGAGTTCCTCGAGTTCCTGAAGGTCGATCTCTACCAGGACGAGATTTTCATCTTCACCCCTCAGGGCGATGTGAAGCGGCTCCCGAAGGGGTCGACGGCCATCGACTTCGCCTTTCACGTTCACACCGAAGTCGGTCTCAAGTGCCAGGGCGCCAAGATCAACGGCCGCATCGCACCGCTGCACCGCGAGCTGAAGAGCGGCGACACCGTCGAGATTCTCACCGGCTCCGGCGCCAAGCCGAGTCGTGACTGGCTGAGTCACGTCCGCACGGCGCGGGCGCGGCACAAGATCAAGCAGTGGGTCAACCACGAGGAAGAGACCGTCAGTCTCGCGCTGGGCAAGGACATCCTCGCCCGCGAGGTCAAGAGGCGCAGGCTCGATTCGCCCGACGACGCCCGGCTGAGCAGGGCGGCCGAAACGCTGTCGCTCGCCGACGGACGCGGGCTCGAAATCGCCGTCGGGCGGGGAGATGTGCCCATCGGCCAGGTCATGCGGGCGCTGTATCCCGATCTCACCACCGAAGACATTCAGGAGCCCAAGCCCACGGTCTTCGGCCGCGTCATCGACCGCATACGCCTCGGGCGCGGAATCAAGATTCAGGGAGTGGATGGGTTGATGGTACGCTACGCCCAATGCTGCCAGCCAGTTCCTGGCGATCCAGTCGTGGGCTACGTGACGCAGGGGCGGGGGATTTCGATTCATCGGGCCGACTGTCCGAACCTTCTCACCCTCGCCAACGACGAGCGGCGGGTCGACATCGACTGGCAGGAAACGGCGGGAGAGGCCTTCGCGGTTCGGCTCGCGGTCACCGGCGAAGATCGGCGAGGCCTCTACGCCGACATCATGGAGGCGGTCAGCCAGACCGGCACCAACATTCGCGGCGCCGATCTGCACACCAAGGACGGCACGGTATTCGGCACCATCTTCGTCGAAGTGGACAACCTTCCGCACCTGGGGAAGGTGATGAAGGCGGTCCGGAAGGTAAAGGGAGTCACGGGAATCGAGCGCAGAGACGTGCCAGGCAGCTAGGAAGCCGCCCGGATGGGTTACAGTGTTACAGTTGACACCGGCCAACCTGAACTTTCTCGGGAGGCCGGCCTTTCACCTCTTCACCAGGGCCATCCTATGCCTTCAATACTTGACGCGTTGAGCGCCCATCTCGGCGATGCCGCTCTTTCGCAAATCAGCGGCCGACTCGGCGCCGACCAGAGCGCTACCAGCAAGGCCATCGCCGCGGCCGTTCCGCTTCTCCTAGGCGGACTCGCTCACAACGCCGCAACCCCCGACGGCGCGCAGCGGCTGCACGAGGCCGTTACCCGGGATCACGATGGCAGCGTTCTGGACAACCCCGATGCGCTCGGGGCCGCCGCGGCGGGCGGGCAGGGAAATGCGATCGTCGGGCATATCCTCGGCGACCGCCAGTCGCTGGCGGAGCAGGGTATCTCCCGCGCGTCGGGTCTCGACATGGCGAAGGTCGGTCCCCTGCTGGCTGCTCTCGCCCCGCTCGTGATGGGCGCGCTCGGTCGCGCTCAGAAGAGCGGGGGCCTCGACGCGGGTGGGTTGGCCAAGGCCCTCGGAGGCGAGCAAGACGCTCTGGGCACGGGCACTCCCGGCGTGCTCGGCGCGGTGACCGGGATGCTCGACAGGAACAAGGATGGCTCCCTTCTCGACGATGTCACTGGCATGCTCGGCGGATTTTTCGGCCGCCGGTAGTCACGCAAGATCCACTTCAACTGGAGCAACCGATGCCGGATCCCAAGACACCCCGAGCCGACTTCTCCGACGTGGAGGGTGGCAGCTCATCGACGGCGCCCCCGTCCGAGC
>JBBRGF010000130.1:0-9647 GCA_038240975.1 Gemmatimonadales bacterium | reverse complement strand
GAGAAACATCTCCGCCGACGCCTCACCGTAGTCCAGAAAGCAGTCGCACAGCTCGACGTCGAGCGAGGCCACGGTAAGGCCTGCCGCGAAGGCTGCCAGGAATCCGCTTCCGCCCACGGCTTCCGCCGCGGCGTAGGCGGTAAAGGCGATACCGAGCGCGTAGAGCGACTCGTAGTCGCGTCGCACACCCACCTTCTTCCGAACTTGATCGAGCAGGGTGATGGCGATGTATCCGGCCGCCACGCCGAGCGCCGGGCCCAGCAGGAAGAGTCCGACGACGTGCCTGCCGGCGTGCGCGTCTCCGTCCGGGGCGCCACCGGGCAGCGCGAGCATGCTCAGCACCACGATCGGCAGCAGTATCACGTCGTTCATTCCGCTCTCGAGGCGGAGCGCGACCCGCGCCTGTGCCGGCATCGAGGGGTGACGTACCAGTGTCCGCAGCAGCACCGGATCGGTCGAGGCGAGAGCCGCACCGAGGATGGCGGCTGCGGGAAGCGAGAGATCGAGGAGGCGCCATGCGGCGAAAGTGATGAGCGCCGCGGGAAGGAGTGTGCCGGGCCCGAGAATGGCGAGCGCAAGGCGGCGCTGCAGGCGCACCTCGCCGACATCCACGCCGATCGCGTCGCTGAACAGCACGAGCACCAGTCCCAGGGTCGCGATCACCTGGAGCGACGGAGAGTCGAGCGTCAGGGCGATCAGTCCCAGACCCGACGGGCCGAGGGCGGCACCGACCAGCAGGAAGATCGCCACCTGGGGCAGGCCGGTCCGCTCCACCGCGCCCGACAGGAGCGAGGAGACCAGAATGACGATCCCGACCAGGGCAAGCGTGGCGGTGAGCGATTCCAGATTCATCAGCCGAAGTATGCCGCGGTACTGGCGCGTTCCGCCAGCGGGCGGGTAACCTGGGGCTGGCCATGCTTTCCACCGAACCGGGTGCCACCGCCCTCCTGCTCGCCACCTGCGGAGTCCTGCTCGCGGCCAGCGTGCTCTTCAGCCGTGCGTCGCAGCGAACCGGGATTCCGATCGCGCTGCTCTTCCTGCTGATCGGCATTCTGGCAGGCAGCGAGGGCATCGGCAGGATCGCATTCGAGGATTACGGCCTCGCCTTCCGGCTCGGCTCCCTCGCGCTGGCACTGATCCTGTTCGACGGCGGGCTCAACACACCGCTCCGCGAGGTGCGGAGCGCCTGGGCCCCGGCCGGGCTCCTCGCCACCGCCGGCGTGGCGCTCACCGGCGCGCTGATGGCCGTGCTCGCGCACTTCTGGGGTCTCTCCTGGCCTGAGGCGCTGCTCCTCGGTGCGGTCGTCTCGTCCACCGACGCCGCCTCGGTGTTCGCGGTGCTCCGCGGCAGCGGACTCAGCCTCAAGCGCAGGGTGGGCGTGACGCTGGAGGTCGAGTCGGGACTCAACGACCCCGTGGCGGTGATTCTCACCACGTCGCTGTCGCACAATCTCCTTCACCCTGGTGCGGTCGAGGTCTGGCGAGTCGCGGTCGAGGTAGGACTCCAGCTCTCCGTCGGAGCGGTGGTGGGATGGGCGATCGGCATGACGGGCCGCCATCTTCTGGGGCGTCTCCGGCTGGTGAGCGGCGGCCTCTATCCGGCCTTCACGCTCTCGCTGGCGCTGCTGGCGTTCGGGGTGGCGACGTTGATCGAAGGCAGCGGGTTCCTCGCCGTGTATCTGGCCGGACTCATTCTGGGCAACGGGCAGCTTCCCTACCGGGCCGGACTCCTCCGGGTACACGACGCGCTCGCATGGTTGGCCCAGATCGGGATGTTCCTGGTGCTGGGGCTTCTCGTCTTCCCGTCGGGTCTGGCGGCCGTCGCGGCGCCCGGACTGGGACTCGCGCTGCTGCTGGCCGTGGTCGTCCGGCCGATTGTGGCCGTGCTGTGTCTGACGCCGTTCAGCTATCCGTGGCGTGAGGTGCTCTACATAGGATGGGTCGGCCTGCGGGGCGCGGTGCCGGTGGTGCTGGCGACCTTCCCCGTGCTGCTCGCGGCACCGGGCGCGGAGCGGCTGTTCCACCTGGTGTTTTTCATCGTGGTGGTGAATGCGTTGGTGCCGGGAACGACGGTGGCGTGGGTGACGCGAAGGCTGGGATTGCAGGCGAAGGAGTCTCCGGCGCCTCAGGCGGTGCTGGCCATCGAGTCGCGCCTGCCGCTTCGTGGAGAGCTGCTCTCCTATTACGTCGACGAGGCCCTGCTCGTGGCGGGAATAGCACTGCAGGACCTGGAGTTTCCCGACGGCGCATCGGTGGCGCTGATCGTACGGGGCAACCTCCTGGTTCCCGCAAAAGGAAGCACCGTGCTCCAACCGGGCGACCATGTGTACCTGGTAGCCCAACCCGAGGATAGAGGAATCATCCAGCTCATGTTCGGACGACCGGAGGAGGACTAATTGCCACACATTCGGCCGACCCTCTTCGTGGCTGGCGCCCTGCTCGTCGATGCTCCGTCGCTCGCTTCGCTATCCCGTTCTGCCTTGGCGTATTTACCGCCGCGGCCGTCTTTGTCGGAACGGATGACTGAGCGACTGAGCTGACGGGTCAACCGCCAGCGCCCCAGCGTCCGGATCTGCTGTTCCCATCTCGGTCATGTAGACCATCGACCGACAGCCCATCAACTGCTCCCGGACTTGGCGCGGGAATGCGTTGACGCTGGGTTGTGCGCGGGGTCATACTCTGAATGGCATTCTAGCTGTGAGCCCGAATGGAAACGCCGCGTTATCTCCGCTGTCTGGGGTTACCCGCCCTCTTCTCGCCCTCCGGCGAGCCGGTCCGGTTCAGGACCAAGAAGCACCTGGCGCTCCTCGTCTATCTCGGAGTTGAGAACCGCCGATCCCACCCGCGTGAGCATCTCGCCGAGCTGCTCTGGCCCGGCGTAGGGACCGCGGAGGCCAGGCACTCCCTTGCCACGGCGCTGAGCGTGCTTCGTCCGAGGCTCGGAGGCGAGGCGCTACAGGCCACTCGCGACCAGGTCTCTCTCATTCCGGGGCGGCTGCGCCTCGACCTCGACCGCTTGCTCGGCGGCGATGTTCTGGGGTCGGGCGTCACCAGCCCCTTGGAGGTCGCCAACTTCCTCGACGGCTTCGAGATCCCGGATGCGGCCGAGTTCGCCATGTGGAAAGACCGCCAGCGGGCCCGGCTTGTTCCGGCCATCAAGGATGCGCTGGTGCTGCTGATCGACCGCTGCCGGCGCACCGGCGACTCGCGGCAGATCGAGCAGCTGGCCGACCGAATGCTCGGACTCGACGAGCTCAGCGAGGAGGCCATCCGTGCCAAGATGGAGGCTCGCGCCTTTGCCGGCGACCGCGTCGGCGCGCTCAAGATCTTTGAGGCGTGGAGGGAAAAGCTGGCGCAGGAGCTGGGTGCGGTCCCGTCCGATCTGATCGAGGGCATGGCCATGCGCCTTCGCCGCCGGGGGTGGGAGCGGGCCCCGCTGGCCGACATACCGTCGATACCCACCGACCAGTGGAAGGGGCGGCCGTTCATCGGGCGCACCGCGGAGCATCGGGTGCTCTACGAGGCATGGGAGGATCTGCAAAGAGGCAAGCCCGCTCACGCGTTTGTCCTCGGCGACTCGGGAATCGGCAAGACGACCCTGGTTCAACGCCTCACCACGGCGGCCGCGCTCGAGGGCGCGGCCATCAGCCGCGTCCAGTGTTACGACCTCGAGCGCGACATCCCGTATTCCACACTGGGCGGACTGATTCATGGGCTCCTTGACCGGCCTGGCGTCGCCGCAACACCACCGGAAGCACTCGCCGAGATCGCGCGCACAGTACCGGAAGTGCGCCGCCGATTCCCCGGCCTTCCCGACTCGTTCGACAGCCAGGGCGAAACGGCCAGGATTCGCCTCACCGAAGCATTCCATCAGATGCTCGAATCGATCGTCGAGGAGCATCCCGTCATCCTGGTCGTGGACGACCTGCATCTCGCCGACGAGGCCAGTCTGGCCGTGCTGCATCTGGTCATGCGGCGGGCGCGAGGTCAGACGATCATGGTCATGCTCGTGGCGCGGCCTGGAGAGCTGACCCATTCACCTCAGGCGGCGCGCCTGCGGGAGAGTGGAGACTCGCTCGGCATTTGCGAGGTCGAGCTCACTCCGCTCAGCGCGGAGGAGAGCGGAGACCTTCTGACCGCGCTCGTGCCGTCGGACGAGCCGCAGCCGAGCGCCTCGATCCGGCGCGCGCTGCTGCGAGCCGCCGGTGGCTTCCCGATGGTGCTCGAGCTCCTCACGCAGGACTGGCAGATCAACGGCGATCAATCGCTCGCGCTCGCGGTCGATGCCATGACAGCCGAGCTCGAGGGCGGCACCGGCCCCACCGCCACATACCGTCACATCATCGCGCGCATCCTTCGCACACTCATTCCTCAGACGCACAACGTCCTCAGCCTTGCCGCGGTCCTGGGTCACCGGCTGAACGATCTGCCGATGTATGGCCTCATCGACCTCTCGCTCGGTCAGACCATGGCCGGCCTCAGCGAACTGTCCGAGCTCCGCGTACTGAGAGACAGCAGCCATGGACTCGAGTTCGTGAACGAGCTGGTCAGGGCCTCGGCGTATGCCAGCGTCCCCTCATCGCTCCGGCGTGCGCTGCATTCCAGTGTCGCCGATCGCCTGCTCAACGATCCACGCCAGCGTGATGCGGCGTCAGGGCTGGAGATTGCATGGCACTGCATTCGAGCGGGGCGAGAGCGCGAGGCGACTCCGTATCTGTTAGACGGCGCCCGGGATGCCATTCGCAGGGGCGCACCCGACGTCGCCGAGCATGCGTTGTCGAGCGCGTTACCGGGCCTCAGCGACCCGGAGGCGACGGAAGCACGGTTTCTCCTGGTAGAGGTGCTGCAGGAGCAGGGGCAGTGGATGGAGTCGTTGGATATGCTGGGGAGCATTGACCTGAATAATTCTGGCGACCGACAGCACGAGAAGCTGGTGTTTAGTGGGCTCGCGAAGACTCAGCTGGGTGTCTCAACAGCTCAGGAGATGCTCGAGCATCTTCCAGAGTTGACTGAGATCGTGAAGGAGAGCGAGGAGATCCGCACGAGAGCAAGAGCGGCAAGAGTCGTAGCGTACATGCTTGCAAGCATCCGCGATCAAAAACTGTGTAGAGAAATCATTGAGGTAGTAGATCGCATTCCTGAGGCCAGTCTAGATCCCGACAGCCTTGGCCACCTGGCACTCGCCCGCGCGCTTCTTCTTTACGAATCTGGACGAACAGCCGAGAGTCTCGCAGTCGTTGAAGGAGCGCTCAACAAGCTTCGAAGTCTGGGTGTGGCCAACCTAGTAATGGTGCAATTGCAAAGCGGACTCGGAACCATTAGCGCAAGGAAAGGATACTACGAAGCCGCTCTCTCATATCACGAAAAGGCATTTAAGATGGCGGTGAGCCTCGGCAATGACACCCTGATTACCAGCGTGGCTGGGAATCTAGCCCTTGATTGTAGCAGATTAGGCAGACACGATAGTCAAGAGACCTGGCTCAGCCAGATTCCTCCCTCGAAGGCGGAGTTTGCTGGCTTCGTTGAGGTGCAGATTGTCTATCTCACCGCCCTTAACCACATACATAAGAATCGCCATGACAAAGCCGATGAAGTAATGACCTACCTCGAGAGTCGACTAGTTGGTGTGATACCAGGATGGTTGGGACAGATTTGGAGCTTCTACAAGGCTGATGTACTCTGGCTTATGGGCCGGCGGGCTGAGGCTCTCAGAACTGCTGGCCAGGAACTCAAGAAAACACTTGACCATCTTCTGTCTACTGCGTTTGCCGGTCCTTTTGCGAGGTGGGTTGCGCTAACACACCAAGGAGAGAGTGACCCAAGCGGAGCTTACGCCTTACTACGTGGGTTGTTGACTAACATTGAACAGTATGATGCAATCGATCAAGCTGAAATCCTTGCGGCTGCAAGGATGCTTCAATCAGAAAATGACCCCGCAAACAATGAGATAGAGAAGCAACTGGCAGAGCGACTTCTGGCTTTGCCCCAGGCTGCCCGGGCGTATCTTGCGTGCTTTGGCGGAATCTCGCAGGACTAGGCGCGACGGGCCTTCCACAGCCCTACAGTCGGCCATGTCACTCTCTTGGAGTTCGGCGCCATTATTGGCATCTCGGTTCCAGCCTGCGGCCCTACAATGATCCTCCGCACTGCAACGGACGACACAACAACGTCTACTATCTCAGGGTCGAACTGCTGGCCCCTATACTTCTGCAACTCGGCAATCACAACTTCCAAACCCAGTCTCTTACGATACGGTCGATCTGTGGTCATGGCATCAACAGTGTCCGAAATCAGGATTATTCGGGCACCCAACGGGATGTGCTTGCCAGCAAGGCCGAATGGATAGCCTTGACCGTCCCACCTCTCGTGGTGGTGGAGAACGCAGTCTTCGATGAACCCCCTAAACTTGGAGATCACTCCCACCAACTCGGCGCTCTTGGTGGAATGGGTCTGCATCAGGATTGTTTCCTCTGGAGTCAGTCTGCTCTCCTTCCGGAGCAGTGGTGCGAACTCCTCGTGAATCTTTCCTACATCATGCAGCAGTGCAGCAGTCTCTACCTGTTCAATTTCCTTGGCTGACAGCCCGAGCTCAGCCGCGATGGCGCGTGATAGCTGGCGGACGCGAAGCGAGTGCCCCGATGTGTAAGGATCACGGGCTTCGATAGCCTTGACCATCAACTGAAGGAGCTCCTCGCCGCTTTCTTGAAGTTGATGATACAGTCCATATACATGTCTTACGGCGACGACCGGAATGACCACCCCGATCAAGCCGATCGGACCAAATCCGATCCATCTTTGTGTGGTCGTGTAGAGCCACGCAACCAAGAGGGAAATAAGGCTTGCACCGATATCATAGCCAAGAACGCCGCGGGTATTTAGGCTCCACACCTCACGAAAAGACCTCTCTGACGTAATGCTGACAACGAGGCTTACAAGGACAGAGTTTAAAAGGAAGTATGTGGCAGCAAAGAGGAAAAACAGACCCAAGTCACGTTGGACAGCGTCCGAAGAGAGTGTAACTCCAGGTGCTAGATAGCTAGGCGGAAGTTGACCGCCAAGCGATGTATAGAGTAAAGCCGCAGTAACTATCGCAACGATGCGCTGCGAAACGTTAAACAACATCTTGATCGGGACATTGCCTCGCGCGAGCTCACCGAGAAGAGTGGAAACGCCGGCGATTATGCCGCTCCAAAACCCCCCGAAGAGAAGGCCCGCGGCAATATGCATTATGAATGATGTTGACCCTCTGGCTTGGATTCGGAGCTGGGTGTTTAGAGTTTCCAGGACGAATGCAACGAGAATGAAACTCCCCAGGGCCCACAATCCAGGAAATGGGAATGAAACGATATACGCGAGAGCCGCAAGGACGACGGCCGTAGCGGTAACAGACCCCACGAATAAACGTGTACGCGATTCGCGTGTCATGACGGTAGAAGTAAGGTGAGGAATCCCGATCAATTTGACCCGTTACTGCCAGGTCTGGCCTTCCGACCGCCCAAACAGCCCGGCAATCGCATAGGCAATTTGATGGATCAAGCTGATCTTCAACATGAGCGTCACCCCCTTTGAGTTCCTGACTACCTCGGGAAGTGGCAAGCCTCGCTATGGCCCACCAGACGCTCCGCTCAATCAGTCGTCCGCTTGTCTCCGCTGGTACTACCGTACAGAGACCGGGATCCCCTTACCTTGTGTCCTTTCGTTGAGTGGGTTCGGACCGCTCCAACCCGCCCTGTGCATCACCTCTGACTGTCGGCGCACCCGCAGGCACGCCATGAACCAATCTCGGTACATCACACGCGCACGTTCAGCCCGGCCTGCGCGCCTCCGTCCACCGGTTGGTGGCATCGAGCACCGCGAATACGGCCGCCCGCTCCGCACTTTCCTTGATCTCTGAGGTTCCGGTCATCAGAATCGTCTCGCGCCCGCCCAGGCCCTGGACGGCCACGAAGGCGAACTCCCGATCGAACGCCTCCACGATCTTGGCGCCCTCGAGAGCCACCGACGACTCGGTGAGCAACCGGTCGAGGACCGTGATGGACGCCCTGGCTGCACCCTCGACGCGGCTTCGAGGAGTGTCCGAAGCCTCCTCCTCCGCCGACTCGGTTTGGCCCCGGTAGCCCAGCGTGACAGTGATCATGATGCGGTGCGGCCGCTGGCCGGGCGACACCGAAAGGTTCTCGAAGAGGAGCGCCCGTTGAAGCATCCGATCGCGAACGACGTCGCGCTCGAGGGCCTCGATCGGCCTCACTTCGGCCGTCTGGGCAATGCTGATCTTCCTATGATCGACCTTAAGACCGAGCTGCGCCAGTAGGGCGCTCTCGATGTTCCGGACGAGCTGTTTGGGCGCAAGCCCGGCCTGCGCCAGGATGTGGACTTCGCACACCTCACCGAGCGGCGTGGTGACGACACGCGCCGAGAGGATGCCTTCGAGGCTGGTAAGCAGATTCTCGGCACGGCGCACGCCCCAGGGATCGGGAATCCCGTCGGGTGGCGTGGGGCGGCCGGCCTGATCGGACGGAGTGTTGGTAGGCTGTCTGGAGCCGTATCCGGTCACGTTGCGATTCCTTCACGACCACAATTGAGTGTGCTCAAGCGACAGTATTCCTGCCGGCCGCCTTGGCGCGATAGAGCGCCCGGTCGGCCGCGACGAGCAGATCTCCCTCACTGCCCTGCTGCGGGTCGAACTCCGCCAACCCGATGCTCACGGTGACAAGCGACGGAGGGTAGCCGAGTCGCCGGCCCACGCCCTCGATGCCGGCTCGCAGCGCCTCCGCGACACGGCCGCCACCCTGGAGATCGGTCCGGGTGAGGATGACGACAAACTCGTCGCCGCCGTATCGTGCCGCGACATCCGACGCACGCACCGCATTGGTAATCTCGCCCGCCACAGCGCGGAGAATGTCATTCCCGGCCTCATGGCCGTACTGGTCGTTGACCTCCTTGAAGCGATCGAGGTCGAGGAAGAGCACCGCGAACCCCTCGCTGCTTCGCTTGCTCCGCTCGACCTCGAATGCAAGCCGGTCGCGCAGGACCCGGTAGGTCGAAAGGCCCGTCATGTTGTCGATGGCCGCCGCTCGCTGCGCCTCTTCGGCCCGACGCTCCTGATACGGGCCGCACTGGCGCATCGACGCCCGGCCAAGCGACGCAGCTTCGGCAAAGCGCTGACAGGTGTCGAAGCCACAAGCGCGGCAGTCCCAGAAACGTCCGTTGGGCCCCTTGCCAATGGCATCGAGGATCCCTGCCACAACGTCGGGATCCGGCTGTACCCGCCGCTGCTTGATCGCGAACGTGGCGCCGATGCTGGCCACCACCGCGCTGTCGAGCACCGAATTGCGGCTCCGCGGCGCCTCGACGCTGCGCAACAGCTCGCGTCGCCAGTAGAGCTGATCCTGCGGTCCTGAAAGAGGGTGATCGAGCGCCCCCTCGTTGGACAGGATGTCGACGAAGCCGAGCTCGAGCCGGTCGACCGATACCGCGCGAGCCACCGCCTTCAAGGCATCGAGACCCCGGATCTTCCGGAACCGCCGGCTCGAGTGGCGGGCCTCCTCGAGCAGCGCCAGCGGCAGACCCCCCGCCGCACTCAGATGCCTCCGCCGTTCCTCAGGCAACCGCTGAAAGAGCGTGGGCTGCGAGAGAACCGAGACGCC
>JBBRGF010000129.1:0-9686 GCA_038240975.1 Gemmatimonadales bacterium | reverse complement strand
GGCTACGACCAGCTCCGCGGGACATTCGCGCAGGTGATTTCCAGCGCCGCCGCCGCGAAGGTGCCTGCATCCGAAATCAAGGCGATGCTGGAGACGCTCCGGGTCCGTCCGGTCATCACCGCGCACCCCACCGAAGCGAAGCGTGTGACGGTGCTCGAGAAGCACCGGCGCATTTATCGCCGGCTGGTCGATCTCGAGTCGCCCCGGTGGACGCCTCGCGAGCGCCAGGCGCTCATCGACGGCCTTCGCAACGAGATCGAGCTGCTCTGGATGACCGGTGAGCTGCGCCTCATGAAGCCCACCGTGCCGCAGGAAGTCTTCTGGGGACTGCACTTCTTCAACGAGACGCTGTTCGAGGCGGTACCCGACCTGATCGAGAAGGTGGAGCGGGTGCTCGCCCAGCACTACCCGCTGGAACCCTGGGTGGTGCCGCCGTTCTTTCAGTTCGGCTCGTGGGTGGGCGGCGACCGCGACGGCAATCCGTTCGTCACCAACGCCGTCACGCGGAGCACGCTGCTCGAGAACCGGCTGACCGTGCTTCGCCGCTATCGCCGCCGGCTCGACGATCTCATGCGCACGCTCAGCATCACCGAGAAGGCGCTCCCCATTACCGACCGCTTTCGCCAGGCGCTCGACAAGGCGCTGGCCGCCACCGGCGAGGCCGAGTCCATCAGCAACCGGAACCCGGGCGAGGTATTCCGCCAGTACCTCTCGTGCATGCTGCGCCGGCTGGACGTGATGATCCAGGGCACCGAGCGTGGCGACACCCGCTCGGATCCCGAGGGCTATGCATCGGCCGATGCGCTGGTGGGCGATCTCAAGGTGCTCGAGACCGAGCTGATCGAGGCACCGAGGCCCGAGCTCGCGTCGTACATCGTCCGCCCGGTGCGCCGCGAGGTGGAGACGTTCCGGTTCAGCACGGTCCGGCTCGACGTACGTGAGAACACCACCAAGCTCAACGCCGCGCTCGCCGATCTCTGGCGCGCCACCGCGGGCGAGAGCGCCGGAGAGGCTCCCGCCGCCGATTCCGACCAATGGCGGGCCTGGGTGGCCGGCGAGCTGGCCCGCCCCCTGCCCGAAGGGGCCGAGCCGCCGGGGCTGCCCGACGATTCGGCGGAGACGCTGGGCATGTTCCGGCTGGTTCGCCAGTTGCGCGAGGAGATCGACCGCGAGGCCTTCGGCACGTTCGTGCTCAGCATGACGCGAAGCGTGAGCGACGTGCTCGGCGCTTACGTGCTGGCCAAGACCGCCGGCCTGTTCGCCGACGCGCCCGGCATCGAGAGCTGCACACTCCCGATCGTTCCCCTGTTCGAGACCATCGACGATCTCCAGCGGGCACCGGTGATCATGCGCGAGCTGCTCAACGTTCCGCTGGTCCGCCGAAGCGTTCGGGCACAAGGCGGCGTCCAGGAGGTGATGATCGGCTACTCCGACTCGAACAAGGACGGCGGGTTTCTCACCTCGAACTGGGAGCTGTACAAGGCGCAGATCAAGCTCACCCGGCTGGGGCAGGAGACGGGTGTGCCGATCGCCTTCTTCCACGGCCGCGGAGGGTCGGTCAGCCGCGGCGGCGCGCCCACGGGCCGCGCGATTGCCGCGCAGCCGGCGGGCTCGATACGCGGCAGGATGCGCATCACCGAGCAGGGCGAGGTCGTCTCATACAAGTACGCCAACCGCGGCACCGCCCAGTATCAGATCGAGCTGCTCGCGTCCAGCATCGTCGAGCACACGCTCAAGTCCGAGCGCGAGGAGGCCTTGACGCCTACCGCGGAGTTCGACGAGGCGATGGAGGCGCTCGCCGGCGCGGCGCAGGCGGCGTACCGCACGCTCATCGACCACCCCGATCTCCTGGCGTATTTCCAGTCGGCGAGTCCGCTGGAGGAGATCGCGCTCCTGAACATGGGCTCGCGCCCGGCGCGCCGGTTCGGCGCCCGGTCGCTCAGCGATCTTCGCGCCATTCCGTGGGTGTTCGCCTGGTCGCAGAATCGCCACTTCGTGCCCGGCTGGTTCGGATTCGGGAGCGGCGTGCTGACGTTCCTCCAGGTTCGCGGCGACCGCGGCGCGGCGCTCATCCAGCGCATGTTCAAGGATTCACGGCTCTTTCGCCTGATCGTCGACGAGCTGGAGAAGACTCTCTCGTACGTGGATCTCACCCTCGCCCGCGAATACGCCGACCTCGTGCCCGACGCGCGGGTGAGGCAGGAGATTTTGGGGATGGTGGAGGAGGAGTACCGGAAGAGCGTCGAGGCGGTGCTGCGGATCAGCGGAGACCGGGAGCTCAACGAGCGGTTTCCGCGCTTCCGCCGTCGGCTGGCGCGGCGGCTCGGGACCATGAATCAGATCTCGCGCCAGCAGATCGAGCTGCTGCGGCGGTTCCGCGAGTCCGGCGGAGACCGCACCCAGGAGGAGCAACTGTCGGCGCTACTCCTATCGATCAACTGCATTGCGGCGGGGTTCGGGGCGACAGGCTAGCCGAGAACGGAGAACGGAGAACTTCACCGTTCACCGCTGTTCTCAGCTGCCCACATGCCGCGCTGATGTCGAGTCCACGGCTCCGTCGCACGGTGGCCTCGATTCCCTGGTTCCGGAGTCGGGCGGCAAAGTCACGAATTCGGGCGGCCGGCGTGGGCTCAAGGTCGGGAGCGCCTCCCGGGTGGAGCGGCAGGATATTGATCAGGGCCCCGAGGCGCCGGGCCAGCTTGACGAGCCGGTCGGCATCGGCGTTGGCATCGTTGACCCCGCCGATCATCACATACTCGAAGGTGACTCGCTTTCGAAACGCCTGAGCGGCCCCGATCACCGCCTCCAGATCATATTTTTTCTCCACCGGCATGATGGCGAGGCGTTGCGCCGACGTCGGGGCGTGTAGCGAGATGGCCAGGCGGAACTGCTCGGGCCGCCGTCCAAACGCCTCCATGCCGGGGAGGATACCGACTGTCGACACGGTGATGTGTCTCGCGCCGATGCCGAACCCGTTCGGGTGGTTGAGTACGGTGAGGGCGGTGTCGACCGATGGCCAGTTGAGCAGCGGCTCGCCCATGCCCATGAAGACGACGTTGGTCGGCGCCTCCGCCGGATTGCGGAGCACGATCTCGCGGACCTGCCCCGCGATTTCGAACGGCGACAAATTCCGGCGGAATCCCATGCGCCCCGTGGCGCAGAAGGAGCACCGCAGGGCGCAGCCCGCCTGCGACGAGATACACAGCGTGCGGCGCGAGGCGGAGGGGATGAGCACCGATTCGATCGCGTCGCCGTCGGCCAGGCGCCAGAGGTACTTTCGCGTCCCATCCACCGATTGCTGAACCACCTCCGCCTCCAGCCGGGGCAGGGGAAGGCTCTCGTCGAGGTCGGCCCGGAGAGCGAGCGGAAGCTCCGTGGCCTCGGCCCACCGCCCGACCGGCGACTGCCAGAGCCGCCGCTCGATCTGCGCCACCCGGTAACCGGGCAATTGCCGCCCGCCGACCCACTCCACCAGTCGCTCTCGGGCAGCCCCAGGCGTGAGGTCGAGGATGGACCCCGGAAGGGGCGGCGATTTCACGTGCGCGGCTGGCATCGGATGAAAGATAACGCGCTCTGGTGAGGCCCTAAATGCCTTCCAATTCTCGCATTGCTACCCCCCTAGCCGACGGTTACGTTTGTCGCATGCCCCGGCCTGGCGAACCGTGCTTCTGACCGAGTTGCTTACACCGGACCGGATCGTGGTTCCATTGGCCGCAACCGACAAGCCCGGCGTTCTCGCGGAGCTCGCGAGCAAGATGGTCGATCGGTCGGGCGGCAACGCCCACGACGTGCTTGCCGCGGTGCTGGAGCGCGAGGCGGTCCTCAGCACCGGAATCGGATTCGGAGTCGCCATTCCGCACGCGCGGTACGCCGGCGTTCGGGAGCTGTCCGTTATCGGAGGCGTGAGCCGTGCGCCGGTAGCCTACGACGGCCTCGACGGCGAGCCCGTTCGGCTCTTCTTCATGATCGTGGGTCCCGAGCAATCGGCCGGCCTGCACGTGAAGGCTCTGAGTCGGATCGCCCGACTGGTGCGGTCCGAAGACGTTCGCCGTGAGCTGACCGAGGCGCGCACGCCCGATGAGTTCCACACCGTTCTCCTTGACGCGGAAGCGCGCTGACCCGCTCCGCCCCTTTCCTCCAGGCCCTCCGACCCATGGCCCGTATCACGATCCGGCCCGCCACGGCATGAGCGCCACCGCGCTTCGCTCGCATCGTTGCGGCGAGCTCACCCGCGCGCTGCTCGGTCAGGAAGTGCGTCTGGGCGGATGGGTTCACCGGCGCCGGGACCTGGGCGGGCTCGTCTTCATCGATCTGCGGGATCGCGCGGGACTGGTTCAGCTCTCGTGCAACCCCGAGTGGACGCCGCCCGAGATGATGGCGCGCGCGGCGGAGGCGGGAACCGAGTCGGTGGTGCTCGTGGCCGGAACCGTCGAGCTACGGCCCGAGCCCGCGCGCGATACGGGCATGGCGTCGCGCGAGGTGGAGGTACACGTCACGAGTCTCGAGGTGGTGGGGCCGGCACAGACGCCGGCCATACCCGTAGCCCGGAAGGAAAAGGAGGAGCTGCCTGCCGAGGAGCTGCGTCTCAAGCACAGAGTGCTCGACCTCCGCCGGCCCGAGCTGCAGCGCAACCTTATACTGCGCCACCGGCTGCTGCAGCGCTCGCGCCAAGTGCTGACCGCGCTCGATTTTCTGGAGATCGAGACTCCGATCCTCACCAAGCCCACGCCCGAGGGCGCGCGCGATTATCTCGTGCCGAGCCGCGTGCACGCGGGAGAGTTCTACGCCCTGCCGCAGAGCCCGCAGATCTACAAGCAGTTGCTCATGGTGGCGGGTTACGACCGCTACTTCCAAATCGCCCGCTGCTTTCGCGATGAAGACCTTCGCGCCGACCGGCAGCCAGAGTTCACCCAGATCGACCTGGAAGCGTCGTTCGTCTCCGCCGAAGACATCCAGCACGTGGTGGAATCGGTGCTGGTCGAGCTTTGGGCCGAGGGGGGAGTGAGCGTGTCGCGACCCTTTCCACGCATTTCCTACTGGGACGCGATAGAGCGCTACGGTGCGGACAAGCCCGATCTTCGATTCGGCTACGAAATCCGCGATCTCACGGCGCTCGCAGGAGATGACGCGGCCCCCTTTCTCACCGAGGCGCGCGCACGAGGCGGGCGGCTCCGGGGTATGCTGGTCGCCGGCGGCGCCGCCTTCAGCCGGAAAGAGCTCGACGCCCTTACCACCGCGGCCAGGGAGGCGAAGGCGGGTGGACTCATCTGGGCGAGGCGGACGGGCTCCGGGTGGGAGGGGCAGGGGGTCAAGGCGGTGGGGCAGAAGCTGCTGGAGGATCTCGGCGGTGGCGAGGGCGACCTGTTGCTGGCCGTTGCCGGCGCCGACGCGGTCACGTCGCCCGCGCTGCATGCCGTACGGGTCGCCCTCACCCGGCGCGAGGGGGCGTTGCGGCTCACCGAGCACGCCTTCTGCTGGGTGGTCGATTTCCCCTTGTTCGAGGCCGACGCCGAAACCGGCCACCACGTCCCGGCGCACCACCCGTTCACGGCGCCGCACCCCGACGATCGGGACAAGCTCGAGAGCGATCCCGGAAGCTGCCGCGCGCTGCATTACGACGCCGTCTATAACGGCGTCGAACTGGGCAGCGGATCGATCAGGATCACCGACCCTGTGGCGCAGCGGCTGATTTTTTCCCTGCTGGGCATTCCCGAGGCCGACGTGCGGAGGCGCTTCGGCTTTCTGCTTGACGGCCTGGCCGCGGGCGCTCCGCCGCACGGCGGGTTTGCCCTGGGCTTCGATCGGATCGCGATGCTTCTCTCCGATGCCTCGTCGCTCAGAGACGTCATTGCCTTTCCCAAGACCACCGCGGCACGGGCGCTGTTCGAAGGAGCGCCGACCCCGGTGAGCGCCGACGACCTGCGGGCGCTTCACATCGAGACCACCACATAGGAGCTGGCAGTGGAGCTACATGGCTGACGAAGTTCAGCACCGCCTCTCGGCGGAGGGCGCCGACCCGCTCCTGTTTACCGGCGTGAATGACGCCAACCTTCTGGAGCTGCAGCGGACGCTCGGGGTGCGCGTGTCGTTCAGGGGCGATGCCGTCACCGTTTCCGGGCCGGCCGATCAGATCGATCGGGCGACCTCGGTGGTGCAGGGGCTGATCGATCTGGCGCGCATGGGCGAGCCGGTCACGACCGACGAGGTCTATCGTCTCGCCTCGGAGGGCCCCGGTGTGGAGCTGCCGGCGCCGGCCGCCGACGGCAAGATCGTTCTGCCCGGCCTCCGCCGAGCCATCGCTCCCAAGACCCAGGGGCAGCGCGACTACTTGCAGGCCATCGGCGCGCACGACATCGTCGTGAGTATCGGGCCGGCGGGAACGGGCAAGACCTACCTGGCCGTGGCCAAGGCGATCGAGGCGCTGGCCCGCAAGCGGGTCAAGCGGATCATCCTGGCCCGGCCGGCCGTCGAGGCCGGAGAGTCGCTGGGATTTCTGCCGGGCGACATTCAGGCGAAGGTCGATCCCTACCTTCGTCCGCTCTACGACGCGCTCGAGGACATGATGCCGCACGACCGAGTGCAGCGGGCGCTCGAGACGCGGACGATCGAGATCGCGCCCCTCGCCTACATGCGCGGGCGCACGCTGGCCGATGCCTTCATCATTCTCGATGAGGCGCAGAACGCCACCGGCGCCCAGATGAAGATGTTCCTCACCCGCCTCGGCGTGAACAGCAAGACGGTGGTCACCGGCGACAAGACGCAGATCGACTTGCCGCGCCGGGAGGATTCCGGCCTCGTGCAGGTCGAGCGGATTCTCCCGGGCATCGAAGGTATCGCCTTCTGTTACCTGCACGAGACCGACGTCGTACGGCATCGGCTCGTGCGCGAAATTATCCGGGCCTACGCGGAGGATCAGAACGGCTGATGGCACGCCGTAACGTGCCCCGCTTCCCCAGCGGATGGAACGCGGGGACGGTGGCCGACCGCGCTCGCTTCCACGCGCTCCGCTGGGCTCCTCTCCTCGCGACCGCGCTACTCACTTACGTCCTCTTTCCGCCGCCGGCCGGCGTGCTCACCCGCGTGCCGGAGGTCGGGCAGCCCGCGAGTCGCACCATCCTGGCTCCGTTTCCGTTCGTGGTGCGCAAGTCAACCGAGGAGGTCGCGCGCGAAGGTGAGTCCCGCGCGCTCACCGCCCAGCCCGTCTACCGATTCAGTCCGACCGCCTACGATTCCGCACTCGGCGCCACGCGTGAGTTCTTCGCCGAGCTCGAGCGGGCCGACGCACAGAGCCCCGAGTTGCTCCGCGCCGTGGCGGCCACGCGCGTCCACCTCGGGCCCGACGAGACCCGGTACCTTACCGATTCGGTCAAGCGGAGGGAGATGCAGGAGGTCGTCACCCATTTCCTCGGGCAGGCGCTCTCGGGTGGTGTGGCCGACGCGGGAGTGATCCGCGGCGAGGCGAGCCGCCAGGTCACACTGCGCCGAGGGGACGAGGAACGAATCCTTCCGCGCGATTCCATCCTCACCTTTGCCGATCTCATGGAGCAGGCCGAGGTGGCGGGAATCGTGCTCACCCATCCGGAGGCACAACGGACGCTGCGCCGGCTGGTCGGCGCGTTCTACCGTCCGACGGTAGTTCCCGACATCTCCCTCACCGCGGCTCGGCGGGAGCAGCTCAGGGCAAGCGTCGATCCGGTCAAGTCCACCGTCCGCACCGGCGAGCGCATCGTGCGCGTCGGCGAGCCGGTCACCGACGATGCCCGCGCCAAGCTCGTGGCCCTGCACGATGAGCTGCGGCGCAGAGGCACGGAGGATCTCTGGCTGCCTGGGGCGTTCGGCGGACTTCTCTACAACACGATCGTACTGAGCGTATTCTGGCTGCTGATCGTCTTCTACAAACGGGAGACCTACTCGGAATTCCGCCAGATGGCGTTCTTCGGCGCCCTCTTTTCGCTCGTCCTGCTGATGTCGGCCGGCATCTCGGAACTGGTGCCCGGGCGCCCCGAGCTGATCCCCGTTTCGTTCGCCGCCATCCTCGTCACGCTGCTGTACGACGGCCGAATCGGCGTCTTCGCCGCCCTGACGCTGGCAGTGCTGCTCGACGGCCAATGGGCGCTTCGCGACACCTTCATTCTGTTCTTCGGGCTGACGGGCGGAGTGGCGGGGGCCATCGGCATCCGCGTGGTGCGGCGCCGCCGCCATCTCTACCTCACGATCGTCGTCGTCGCCGCCGCGGGAGTGCTGGCGTCGATCACGGTGGGCCTCATGCAGGGATGGTCCACCGTCACGATCATGGCCAGCGCGGTGCTCTGCCTTCTCGTGGCGCCCGCAAGCGCCTCGCTCGCCATGATCGTCATGCCGCTCGCCGAATCGGGCACGCGGATCACCACCGATCTCACCCTGCTCGAGCTTTCCGATCTCGGTCGGCCGCTTCTCAGGCGGCTCGCGCTCGAGGCCCCGGGAACCTGGGCACACAGCCTTGCAATGGCCAATCTCTGCGAGTCGGCGTGCAACATCATCGGCGCCAATGGCCTCCTGGCTAGGGTAGGTTGCTACTATCACGATATCGGACAGCTGACCACCCCCGGATTTTTTGCCGAGAACCAGGGCGGGGGGCCCAATCCGCATGACACATTGCCGCCGGTGGAGTCGGCGAACATCATTCGGCGGCACGTTCTCGATGGCATCGCGCTGGCCGAAGTGGCCGGCCTGCCTAAGACAGTCAAAGCCTTTATTCCCGAGCATCATGGGACCACTGAGATAACCTATTTTCTCATGCGGGCGCGGCTCACCGAGCCCGAAGGCAAGGTCAACGCGGCCGACTACCGCTATCCCGGGCCCCGACCCCAATCGTCGGAGACGGCGGTCGCCATGCTTGCCGATTCGGCCGAAGCCGCGGTGCGCGTACTCAACGACCGTTCGCCGGACAAGGTGCGCGACGCCATCGAGCATCTCGTGCAGCAGAAGATCGCGTCCGGCCAGCTCGAAGATGCTCCGCTCACGCTGAGCGATCTCGAGCGGGTCAAGCGTGAGTTCGCCCGCGTCATGTCCGGCACCTACCACAAGCGCATCGGCTACCCGCGTCCCAGCGGTGGAATCACTCCGGAATTCCAGACGGCCGACCGGCAGTGACGTGGTGGTCTCAGGCCGCCGCCTGCCTCTATCCGCCGCCCGGGTACGCCGGGTGGTGGAGGCCGTGCTGCGCGGCGAACGCCGCCGGGCAACCATCTCGGTGACCTTCCTCGGCCGTGATGCGATGCGGCGTCTCAACGCGCGCCACAAAGGGCACGACTACCCGACCGACGTGCTCGCCTTCGGGCTGAAGGAGCCGACCGGCCGGGTCGTGGGCGACGTGTACGTCTGTGCCTACGTCGCGGGACACGAGGCTCGGGCGCGGCGCATCCCGGTGAATCAGGAGCTCATTCGCCTCGTGATCCACGGGACGCTGCACGTGCTCGGGCGCGACCACCCCGACGGCGACGGGCGCACCAGGTCGGCGATGTGGCGGCGCCAGGAGCGGTACGTCGAGGCCCTCGCATAGTGGCGATGCTCCAGCTCTTCATCGCCCCGCTCCTCGCCGCCCTGCTCACGCTCTGGGCGGCGTGGCTCGCATTCGCCGCCGAGTCCGACGCCGACCTTCCCAGGGCCCTCGGTGGCGAGCTCGCCCACGACGGTGGCGGGGCCAC
>JBBRGF010000128.1:0-9808 GCA_038240975.1 Gemmatimonadales bacterium | reverse complement strand
GACGGAATCGTCTTGAAGGCGCCGCCCAGCCAGAGCTTGGAGCCGCCGGGATAATCCGCCTTCTCGACGTGATAGGTCATCGGCTGGTGGAGATTGAGCGCGTACGACAGCCGAGTCTTCGGGCTGAACGCCATCGGTGACCACTCGACGCCGCCGTTCGCGCCCGGGAGCATGCGTGCGCCGGTCGCCGTCGGGAGCGTCCACATGTTCTCCTGCGGGATCATCGCTTCAGAGAAGCGGATGAGGCTGCAGTTGGAGCGGTCGTGGACGTACATGTTACCGGTCTTCCCGCCGTGGATAATGCCCGGAATCATCTTCCCGCTCTTGTCCTTGACGTCCACCAGGATCGGCGGGCTCACGGCGTCGAGGTCCCACACGTCGTGCGGGACGTACTGGAAGTGGCACTTGTGCGTGCCCTTGTCCAGATCGATCGCGATCAGGGAATTGGTGTACAGGTTATCGCCCGGACGGATGGCGCCATACAGATCGGGTGAGGGGTTGCCCGCCACGAAGTAGAGGGTGCGGGTCTTGAGGTCTACCGACGGGTTCATCCACACGCCCCCGCCCAGGGTCTGGTAGAACGAGGCATCCTTCGCGAGCGCGGCCTTCTCGGCCTCGAGGTCGCGATGCATGTCGCGGCCGGTCGCATCGTTCTTGGCCCACACCCCTTCGTGGCCCTTCTCCGGAATGGTGTAGAAGGTCCAGAGGGAATCGCCGGTCTTGGCGTCGAAGGCCTTGAGAAAGCCGCGAACACCATATTCGCCACCGTTGGTGCCGATGAGCACCTTGCCGTCGATCACGGTGGGCGCCATGGTCTCGCTATAGCCCTTCTCCGGATCGGCAATCTGCTTTTCCCATATGACATTGCCGGTCTTGGTGTCGAGCGCCACCAGCTTGGCGTCGAGGGTGCCCATGTAGAGCCGGTCGCCCGCGATGGCCACGCCGCGGTTGTTTGGGCCGCAGCAGAACGTCGTGACCGGACCCATCTTGTGCTTGTAGTGCCAGAACTGCTTCCCGGTCGCCGCGTCGAGCGCATAGACGTGGTTGTACGATGTCGTCAAAAACATGACCCCGTCGACCACAATCGGCGCGGTCTCCATCGACTCGATCACTTCGGTCTGGAACACGAAGGCCGGCCGGAGATTCTTGACGGTCTTGGTGTTGATCTGGCTGCCGGGGTAGAAACGCGTCTGATCGTAACTGCCTTGAGTGTGGAGCCAATTGGTGCCCTGGTTACCGGCATCCGAGAGCTGCGCCTGAGACACGCTTACCGCCTTCGGCAGGCTGGGGGCCGCGGCGCCTTGCGGGACCTCCTGGGCGCTCGCGACAGCTACGGGCAGTAAGGCCGCTCCCACTGCGGTGCAGATCGAACAGGCGAATGCCCTCATGTGCATACATATCCTCCTGGCTCGCATGAGCCTGGGTGCGGGAAACTCGACCACGCTGCGGGGTACGGGCGTTATCTATCTCGAGGGCGACCCTCTATTGTATCTTCAGCCCTCTGAAGCGCAAGGCGCGCTGGAGTCCCCCCGACACCCTCGGAACTACATCATGCTCGGATTGCGCCGGCTGCTGCCGGTTCTTGCCCTCTGCCTGTCGGTGCCGTCATTGGTGGCACAACAGCGCAACATCAACTTCGACCTGCTCGCCGCCGCCAAGTCGGGGAGTGAGCCTGCGGTTCGCTCTCTGCTCGACCGCGGAGCGAGCCCCAATTCCCGCGACCGCCTTGGCGACACGCCGCTCAACCTGGCCGCACGCCAGGGCCAGGTCGGCCTGGCCCGGCTCCTGGTCAAGCACGGCGCCGACGTCAACCTCGCCAATCTGGCCAAGGTCACTCCCCTGATGAGCGCATCGTTCAACGGTCACACCGAGATCGTGCGGCTGCTGCTGGATCACGAGGCCGATGTAGCATTCACCGACCGGGTGCACAAGACGGCGATGGTATATGCGGCGGGTAGCGGGCATTCGGAATGCGTTCAAGCATTGCTCGACGCGGGAGTGGACGTCAACTCCCGCTTCTGGAACGACGAGACCGCGCTCATGTGGGCCGCGGGCGAAGGCGAGGCGAGTACGGTCAAGCTACTCCTGGCGCGCGGCGCCGACGTCAAGGCAAAGGACAACCGGGGCAAGACCGCCGCGATGATGGCGGCGGAGCAGCATCAGGCGGAGGTGGTCGAGGTGCTGCGGGCGGCGGAGTAGCCTGTAGAAGCCGTCGGCCCAATGGTGCGGTAGGGCTCAAGGGAACAGGCCAACGACGCCGAGCGTCGCTGGCCTGTCGGAAGAGCTCAGGATCGAATTCGTCAAGCGTCCCGGGCTGCCGTCGCTAGTAGGTGATCGCGTACCTGGAGAAATGCTTCAGGTGCGTCTGCACGGCCTCGTTGAACTCATCGTCCGCCGAAGGCAGCTGCTGGATCACCTCGAGGTCCTCGGTGACGTAGCCGACCCTCACCTTGTCTTCGCCCTTCCCCTTCCCCTTGTTCTTGGGCTGCTTCGGGCAATTATTGTAGTCCAACTTGAGCTCGGGCCACTTGCCGGGATTGAAGGTCAGCCCCTCGGGGCTGAAGCGGACAGACTTCACGGTGTCCGACGGCACTTCCATGGTGATCAGGGTCAGCTGATTGAGGGCGCCTTTCGGCACCTTGAATTCATTCTTGCCAACCTTGATCTCGCCACCCTTCGGACCAATCCACGCGCTATTCGCCGCATAGGGCTGCGCCGTGCAGACGAGAAAGGCCGGCGCTGGGCGGCCGCTGCTCGTCGTATCCCCGGGACTCGCCGTCGTATCAGCGACACCTGCTGTCGTCGTATCACCGGCGCCTGCCGGATTCGATGCGCCCGCGCCGGCTTCCGTGGAGCCTCCCGCATCGGAGGCGCCTGTGGTTGGGGCGGTTGCATCGTTGGCGCAGGCTCCCAAGCCCATCGCGGCGACAACTGCGGCGAACACGAATAGCGGTCGAGCGCGGAACATACAGCAGCCTCCTGAGGGTGATAGCGCCGGGTGGAGATCGGCTGGTTGCTTGTATTCCCTAAGGAGCAAGTCGGGGGCCACTGGTGACTTCTTTTGACCAGAAACGCGACAGAGCACAACTTGCAGCATCGCAGCTGCGCTCGCATTATCAAGTTACGAGAGGAGGGATTTTGTCATTATGTCGCAATACCTGACATCACTGGACCTGGGGCCGTGAGCGGAAAATGTCAGGGGCGTGCAGCCGAACCACACCAGATCGTTGGACGAACGGAACAGAGGCTCCTGGATAGGTCCGACTCCGGCCCAGTCGACACCGAGCCATTCAGGTTCGAGCCGGCGACAACCGGCTGTCTTTATTCCATGGGGACTGTCGGTGGCTGCGGAACGCCTCCCGATTTTCTGCGTGTGACGCGTGGCTCGGGCCGGTCGTCGAGGACCTCGGGAATGAGCACGTCGCGCGGAATCTGGAACTCATCACACACAGCCTGCCATGTGGTAATCCCGAGGAGCCCGCTGGCGATCTGCGATCGCTCCTCGACCGATCGGTGGGGGAGACTCCCTTGGAGCACCTCCTCCGAAATCGTCGTATCGATGGCCTGCCGCCAAGCGGGCGAAGGCTCGACCGAAGCGGTGCCTTCCTCCGCCTCGACGATGAAGAGGCCGTAGACTCGCCGACCCCGCCGGTGCTCCCAAGCCGCGTCCAAGTGTCGGAGCATCTCATGCCTCACTGCCATCCAGGCCGTGGAAGTAGTGGGGCCGAGTTCGCTACGCTTCGCCTCGATTACCGTCACACAGTCAGCGGTGTCCAGATAGACGTCCGGTTGGCTCGGGTCTTCAAGGACGTACCATGCGCGGCTCGAGGTTGGCCGTGCTTGAAGTCTCATGAGTGCTTCAGCCTGGGTAGCCGCGTCCCGGTCGACGATTCTACGCCGATTGACCTTGGCTTCAGTCCTGCGTCCCCACGCATCGGGGCTACGAGGCGGCTCTGCATTCTCGAGAAGCCATCTCAGAAGACCCGGAGGCGCAGCCAGGCTCGCCTCTCTGGGCCACCACTTCGCTACGCGGAGGCGAGAAGTGCCGGCTTGCGGCGTCGGCAGTTTTCGAGTGTTCGCCAGTTCTAGAAGCCCCTGAAGCCACAATCGACCGGACGGATCGAAGCACTGTAGCCGTCCAAAGACCGGAGCGACCCGGGTACGTGACGAGTCGTGAATGCCCATTTCAACCCCTTACGAGATGAGGTGAGGAGCGTGTTCCGCCGCGCATCGACCAGTCGGGGAGCGAACATCTCGAACTGGCCACGGATATAATTTGGGGTACGACGGAGTGGGGCGTTTCGACCTACGTTCAGTGAGGGCGGTGGGACTCGAACCCACGACCTAGGGATTAAAAGAGCGGACAGTCGACGTTGCGCTTGCAAATCAAAATTAGTCAAACTTGCCCTCACTTGTGAGGTTATAGCATACTGTTCCGGACATAGTCATCTCAAGTTGCACTTACTTTCCGCGAGTTTCGATACAAATCCGATAGCTGAATTCGGCACCGAGCGTCGAATTGATCGAGGCTACCATTTCTCGAGTGTACTCTAGGGTACTTAACCTTACCGAAAATCGATTGCCGTATTAGAGTGTAATCTGGCGAGCGCCTCCTTCATCCGCATCAGGGCAGAGTCGTCTCGACGTTGTGCTCGCAAAGCTGGAGAAAGTGAAGCGAAGCGGGAAGGGATGGATGGCGCTATGTCCGAGTCATGATGATCACAAAGCCAGTCTTGGGATCAAGCAGGGGGCGGACGGGGCCGTCTACCTCAAGTGCTACGCCGGGTGCAAGCTGGCTTCGGTGCTCGAGAAACTAGAGCAGGGCGATAGCGACGGGATCGCGGCGTCCTCGACGCAAGCCAACCCCGACCACCAATCGGTCCAGCCACCCGCGAAGGCCCCAGAGCCAATCCGCGTAGTACCAGCCGGTGCTCCCACCGATTCCCTTCACGGCTGCAAAGACGGCGGCCGGCGACGCGTTCGCGGCCACCACCCGTTCGTCCCACAGAACCGTCTCCGGTGATCGAAGAGCGGGAGGGCGGTGGTGTCCGGCGGCGCCGGTCCAGCGAGAGGCAAGAGGGCCGGCACGGTCTTCCGCGAGGGCTCGCGCGACGGCCTCCCGGAACGTGACCGCACGGCGGTAGCCGATCAGAGTCCGCGTATCGGCCTGGTATGTCCGGTACGCGGATACGGTGGCCTGCTTCGGGGAATGTCACGTTCAAGCGGAGATGCACCATGTCCGCACACATCGCAATTCTAGCGAGCGCCTTTGCGGCGCTCGCCGAGCTCGCCGCACCCTCAACGCCATCGGCTGTGGCGCAGGACTTTCGCGCCCACCAGCTGAGGGTGGCGTCATCCCAGGTCATCACGCTGTATGACCGCGTCACCGACAGTACCCGCGTGATGGTCTCGCTCCCCGTGAATGCCCGGCCGTTCGGCCTCGGCTCGCGTGTATGGCTCGACGCCCACTTCTCGTACCCGGGCCGTAGCCTACCCCCGACCCCGGAGTTGGCTGCAGTAACATTGCTCCGGCCCCGCTACTGCGTATGAGCATGCGGCTCCCCATGTGGTTGCCGGGCAACCCGATGATGCTGCTCACCGGACTCTCCGGCAGGGTCGACGTGCACGATCGCGCCGGAAAGGAAGGGAAGGTGTTGAAACAGCTGTTCCTCGACTCGCTTTGCGATGTCGTGACCTTGCACTACCGTGAGATCCGGCGACACGGCCACGTTCACCTCCGCGCGCATCCGATGTCCGATCCACCGCGCCCTGACATCGGTCACCCCGTCGACGCCCGGCACATGCCTCGCCGCATGGCGGACCTCGTCGGTTACCTCCGGCTCCACGCCGTCCAGGGCGCGGGTGAGGACGGTCTTGACCGACTGCCAGACGATGACGAGAATCGCGGCGGTGATGAGGAGTCCGACGATCGGATCGGCGATGGGAAAGCCCATTGAGACCCCGATCGCGCCGACGAGCACCGCCAGGCTTGTCCAGCCATCGGTGCGGGCGTGATACCCATCGGCGATCAGCGCCGCGCTCCCGATCTCTTTGCCTACCCGGATCCTGAAGACGGCGACCAACTCGTTTCCCGCGAAGCCGATGACCGACGCGGCCACGATCGACCAGAGATGGGTGACTGGGGCGGGATGGATCAAGCGATCGATCGCCTCATACCCGGCGGCGACGGCGCTCGCCAGGATCGTGAGCACCACCGCCAGGCCAGCCAGGTCCTCGACGCGTCCAAAGCCGAACGCGGCGGTGATGGCAAGCAGTACGAAGCTCCACTTGATTGCCCAAAGACCTCGCTCGCTCGTCGTGATCGAGGGATCGACCATGCCATGCGAGTGTCCATGGCCGCCGTGGCCATGCTCCCGGGTGCCCTCCTGCTCGCCCATGTCATTCATCGGCTGGCACGCCTGTCACACTGCGCTCTGATTCCCGGCGCTGACGGCGCCGATGCCTGCGGTGATGATACGCTTGGGCCCACTCGGGCCACTGTTCCTCCAGCCACTGGTACACGACCGGCAGCACGACCAGGGTCAGCGCCGTCGAGCTGATCAGGCCGCCGATCACCACCAGCGTGCGTGCTGATGGTGGTTCTAACCATCGGAGGCATGCTGGGCAACGGTCGGGTGGTTTCTGACGCGTTATCGTGTGCACGGCGAGAAGCCGGCTCTGCTGGTCATGCCGCGATCCCTGCCTGACTGCTTTACGGCGACTAAAGGCGCTGGTACCTTTGAGTAGTCGCTTCCCCCCACCCGAGGAGCGGGATTGAAACGCCGGCCGAAACGAAGCCTTGGAGGGAAAAGCCTTCCGCGTCTGCAGGACACCGTGCGGCTTTCCGCGGAGGGACTGGCCAAGGTCCTGGGCGATCTCGAGGCGCGGGTGATGCAGGCCGTTTGGCGCCTGGCAGAACCGGCGCCAGCCCGCGCGGTGCATGACCTGGTCGCCAAGAAGCACCGCGTCGCCCTCCTCACCGTGGTGACGGTGCTCAACAAGCTCGTCGCCAAAGGCCTCCTGGTGCGTGAGAAGCGCGATGACCTGCTGCACTATGAGGCGCGCATGACCGAGGACGCCTTCATGGCGCATGCGTCCCGGCGCGTAGTCGAAGGGATTCTCTCGCTCGACTCCCAGGCCGTCGCCGCCTCGCTGGTGGACGTGCTGGCGGAGGCGAGCCCTGAGCAGCTGGCTGAATTGGGACGGCTGGTGCAGGAACGGCTCAAGGATCAGGAGAAGACGTGAATCGCAGCAGCCTGGGCGACCTGACGGCCGCCCTCACCCTCCAGGAGCAGTCCCACCGCCGGGTGGTGCTGTGCGCGATCGCCGGACTGCTGACCCTGAGCACCAGCCCCGTGTTCGCGCACCATCTGGCACTGGGGACGCTCTCGCTCGTCGGAGGCGCGGATCACCTCGGCGCCATCTGCCTCACGGCCCTCCACCTGATGCTGGCGCCGGTCCACTATGCCTTCCACGTCCTCTTCGCCGTCGGTCTGATGTATGGGGTCTGGGACCGCTGGCACGCGTGGCGCCTGGGCAGGCGAACTCTCGGCCTCCTCGACGCGGTCGTTCCGGTTCCGGAGGACGCCGCCTTCTGGCACGCGGCTCGTGAGGCCGGCGTCGACCCTCGCCGGCTTCGCCTGGTGGCGGGATTGCCCAGTCCGGCACTCACCGCCGGGATCATCCGTCCGCTGATCTACGTCGCCCGGGAGTTGGCGGTCGAGTTGACGCGCGACGAGCTGATCGCGGTACTGGCCCACGAAGGTGCGCATCTCACCCGCCGTGATCCCCTCCGGCTGTCGCTGCTGCGATTTCTGGGGTGTACGCTCTTCTGGGTCCCCGCCCTCCGGCGCCTCGCCGACGACATGGCGGATGAGGCGGAGATCCTGGCCGATGACCACGCGGCACGGGGTCGCCCCCTCGTGCTTGCCACCGCCCTCCTCACCCTGGCGCGGCGCCATTCCTCGCTTGGCCCTGGCGATGGTCCGGCGCTTTCGGCCGGGTTCTGCCATGCGCATCTGCTCGACCGCCGGGTCCGGCGCCTGGCGGGGCAGTCGGTTCCAGCCCACAGTCATCTGACGCGCCGATCCGTGGTCGCAGCCTTCGCGGCTCTCTCCCTGGTGTGGACTTCCGGACTCCTCATGGCGCACCCGCTTCCCTCCACACTCGCGTCGCACCATAAGGCACATTGCGAGCATCACGGTGAGTCGGCCGTGCGCCATCTCTTCTGCTTGGGAGAGCCATTCACCCGGCTCGCCCGCGAGTGCCCGCACGGCGCCAGCCGTGTCCCGCTGTACCTCCACGCCTGAACCGTTGACAGGTCGGCCGCCATATCCTGGGCCCTCGTCTCATCGCAAGACTTCTCCATCGGTTCCCCTCTTCTTGCCTCCCCCTAGAAACCGCAAGGCGCGTTCCGACGTTGTGCCCGAGTCATAGCGGGTAGAGCCGAGCGAGGCGCTTGGCGTTACGCCAACCTAGCCTCCTGAGTCACATCCGCCTATTTTACGGTGGGTAAAGCGCATGACCTTCGAAGCCCGCTCCTCCATCGAGGTGGTAGCGGCCGCCGCCTAGGAGCCTTGAGTATGACCGAGTTCAGTCCGCCGCCTCCACGATCCTCGATCCTGCGGCCATGCTCGCTCGCGGTTGTGTGCGTGCTGATCTCCGGAACGGCGCGACCGGCGGCCGCCCAGACCGATTTCTACAACACCGACAAGGGCCGCCCAATCGAGATCGAAGACGCCTACCCGACCGAGCGCTATGCGTTCGAGGCTCAGCTCGCGCCGGTGCGGCTGGAGCGGGCCGACGGCGGGGTGTACAACTGGGGTCTGGAGCCGGAGCTCACCTATGGATTGCTCCCGCGCACCCATGTCGAGATCGGTGTGCCGCTGGCGTTCATCGATGGAGGGCCCGCCGGCCGCCGGTCAGGCGTGGCCGGGCTCGACATCTCGGTGCTGCACAACCTCAACGTGGAGAGCACCTCGCTCCCGGCGTTCGGCCTGCTCGGCGAGCTCCAGCTCCCCGTCGGCGGGCTGGCACCGGACCAGACGTACTTCTCGGTCAAGGGAATTGCTACGCGGACCTATGGTTGGGCGCGGTTCCACGTGAACGGGCAGTACACCTTCGGCCGCCAGCCGGAGAGCGGCACCGCCGGCTCGGTCCCGTCACTCTCGCGCTGGATGGCGGGCCTCGCGGTGGACAAGACCTACCCCCTGCGCTCGATGCTGGTGACGGCCGAACTCTTTGCGAGACGGCCGCTCCCCACCAGCGAGGATGTCGAGCTCAACGCCGGAGCCGGCATCCGGTACCAGCTGAGTCCGCGCTTCGCCGTCGACGCGGGGCTGGGCCGGCGCCTGACCGGGAACGACCAGGGATGGTTCGTGACCTTCGGCACCGCGCTGGCGTTCGGCATCCGGGGACTGATTCCGGTCCCGCGCCAGTAGTCCCGGCACCCACTCGAACGCGCACACGAAGCAGAGGAACAGTGTCATGACGATCGAATTCGCAGCGGGGCGGGCCGGACGACGCGTTCTCGCGCTGGTGGCGCTCACCACCGCCGTCAGCACCGTCCCGGCCGCGGCCCAGTGGACCCAGATGGCCGAGCAGTTCTATCTCCCCGCCTCGCACAACTGGGCGTTCCGGCACAGCTATCCCGGCGCCGACCGGCTGTTCAACGCCTTCGACTACGGCCACGCCATCCTCTACGAGAAGCTGTACACCAAACCGAACGCGCCGGTGTCGGTACTCGAGGAGAAGGAGTACAACTTCATCACGCGCGAGCTCCTGGTGCATCCGCCGCGGGTGCCGCTGG
>JBBRGF010000127.1:0-9809 GCA_038240975.1 Gemmatimonadales bacterium | reverse complement strand
CGCCCTTCGCCTCTGGAGTGTGCGCCCGCTCACGCCGAGCTTTCAATCGGTCTCGTAAGTCAATATCTTTCCTTATCATGCCAGCGCCCGATCAGTTGAGCGAGCGAGAGCTGCGGGTGCTCGAAGCGGTCGTTCGGACCTACATCGAGACCGCTGAGCCCGCCGGAAGTCAAACCATTGCCCGCCGCTATGGCCTTGGCGTATCGCCGGCCACCATCCGGAATACGATGAGCGAGCTGGAAGACAAGGGCTACCTGTTCCACCCGCACACTTCGGCAGGCCGGATTCCCACGGACAGGGCGTATCGGGTCTACGTGAACGAGATCATGCGTCTGTCACCGCTCTCGCACGAGGCCCGGAACACCCTCGATAATGAGCTCAAGGCCTCGCGAAACATCGTCGACGAGATTCTGCGGCGGGCGGCGCAGGTCCTCGGCGTCCTGACGCAGGAGCTGGGCGTCGCGGTGGCGCCCGCGCTGGACGAGATGGTCATGGAGCGGCTGGAGCTGGTGCAGGTCACGTCGGAGCGGCTGCTGCTGATCTTCAACCTGAGAAGCGGCGTCGTCAGGACTATTTTCGTGGAAGTCCCGACGCGTCTCGCGCCCGATTCGGTGCTCGAGGTGGCTCGGGTCCTGAACGAGCGATTGTCGGGACTCACGCTGCCTCAGATCCGCACCACGCTGCCGGAGCGCCTCCGTGATTCCGGGGGGCCGGCCGGCGGGTCGGAGCTGCTGAATATCTTTATTGCCGAGCGCGAGGATATTTTCGATCTCTCCGACGAGCAGAACGCGGTCGTATTGGGCAGCGCCCAGATGCTGGCGGAGCAACCCGAATTCGCGTCCAATCACCGGATGCGCGACCTGCTCAGGCTCACCGAGGGACGCGATCTGCTGCGGGAGGCGCTGGCCTCGCGCCGGCAGACGGGTCTTTCGGTAACCATCGGCGGTGAGAATCCCGACACCCGTCTCAGCGACTTCACGCTGGTGACCGCGTCGTATCAGGTGGGGACGCTCAAGGGCGTCATCGGCGTGATGGGCCCGACGCGAATGCCGTACGACAAGATCATCGGGCTGGTGGAGCACACGAGCCGACTCGTGGAGGGACTGCTGGAGTGAGTGATTTCTACGTGATGCTCGGCGTTCAGCGCGGTGCCAGCGACGACGACATCAAGAAGGCCTATCGCAAGCTCGCGATGGAATACCATCCCGACCGCAACCCCGCGCCGGAGGCCGAGGCGAAATTCAAGGAGATCACCGAGGCGTACGAAGTGCTGAGGGATCCCCAGAAGCGCTCGGCATACGACCGCTACGGCAAGGCCGGTGTCGGCGGCGCAGGCGGTGGCTTCGGATACCATCACGTGGACCTGAGCGAGGCCCTCAACATCTTCATGCGCGACTTCGGAGGGCTCGGCGGGTTCGAGTCCATTTTCGGCGGCGGCAGCCGGACCGACAATCGCCGCGGTCCGGACGTACGGGTCACCGTCCGGTTGAGCCTCACCGAGGTGGCCACCGGAGTGAAGAAGTCCGTCAAGTTCAAGGCGCTGGAACGGTGCTCCACGTGCGCGGGGACCGGCGCCAAGGCGGGCACGCGCCCGACGCCTTGCTCCACCTGCAACGGCAGCGGCGAGGTGCGCCGCGCGGCCCGGAGTGTATTCGGACAGTTCGTGTCGGTTTCGCCCTGCCCGACGTGCAACGGCGAAGGCTCCGTGATCCTCCAGCAATGCGAAGTGTGCCGCGGCGAAGGACGGGTGCGCGCCGAGCGCAGCGTGTCGGTCGATATTCCGGCCGGCGTCTCGACCAACAACTATCTGACGCTGCGCGGAAACGGGGCGGCGGGCCCGCGCAACGGTCCCACCGGCGATCTCCTCGTCATGCTCGACATCAAAGAGGACGACCGCTTCGAGCGTCAGGGCGACGATCTCATCTTCGACCTGCCGGTATCGTTCTCGCAGGCGGCGCTGGGTTCCGACTTCGACGTGCCCACCCCGTACGGGGTCGAGCAGGTCAGCGTGCCCGGTGGGACGCAGCCCGAGACGGTTCTTCGGCTCAAGAGTCGTGGCCTTCCGATTCTCGGCCAGAGCGGCAAAGGCGACCTCCTCGTGCGCGTGCACGTGTGGACGCCCGAGCGGGTGACCGAGGAGCAGGAGCGGCTCTTTCGCGAGCTGGCCAAGCTCGAGGGCGAGCCTCCGCGCCGCTCGCCCGGTTTCTGGTCCAAGCTCAAGGAAGCTCTCGGGGCATGACCTGGTGGGCCATCGACGTGCGAACGGCGCCCGACCGCCGTGAGCAGGTGGGCGCCTGGCTCGTGGCCAAGACGGGGCATTCGGTCGAGGAGCGCGATGATGGCACGCTCGTCACTTTCGCTCCGGACGAGGCGGCCGCGGGCGCTCTGGTTGCCGACCTGGTGCGCACCGAGCCGAGTCCTCCGGAGACGACGCTCCGCCGCCTCGATGCCGTCGACTGGTCGCTCCGCTGGCGGGACGGGCTCGGGCCGCGGCAGTTCGGCCGGCTCACCGTGGTGCCGTCCTGGGCCGTCGGCGCAGATGCCGTCGGTGCCACTACAGTGGTGCTCGACCCCGAGAGCGCATTCGGCAGCGGGGAGCATGGCTCGACGCGTGCCGCTCTCGGCCTCCTGGAGCGGCATCTTCGTCCCGGCCATCGCGTGCTCGATCTCGGCAGCGGCAGCGGTATTCTCTCCCTGGCCGCGGTAAAGCTCGGCGCCAAGCGAGCCATCGGCATCGAGAACGACCTCGACGCGAATCCGATCGCTCGCCGGAACGCGGAACGAAACGGCGTGACCGGCAGCGTGACTTTCGTCGATGGCGACGCCGCCGACCTCGTCCGCCTTCTGGGCCCCGCCGATCTGCTGCTCTCGAACATCCTCCGCACCGTCAATATCGAGCTGCTGCCCGCGATCGTGACCGCGCTGGCGCCCGGCGGCCTTGCGATCTTCTCGGGAATGGAGGAGGGCGAGGCTGACGAGTTCCGGACTGCGCTCTCGTCGGCGGGGCTGGCGGTGCGGGACGAGGCGGTGGATACGGGTTGGTGGGCGGTGGCCGCCGGGCGCCGGTGACCACCGTGCTCGTTCCCGCCGGCGCCGCGACGGTGGGAACGCGATGCCGGTTGGACGACGACGAAGCGCACCATCTTCGAGTGCGCAGAGTCTCGCCTGGCGACGCCGTGACGATTCGCGACGGCGCGGGCTTGCTGGGACGGGGCACGGTGGCGCTCGACGGTGACGCGTGGACGGTGGAGATCGAGCGCGCGGAGGCGGCCCCGGCTCTTCCGGAGCTGGTTGTGGCCGTCGGGGCCGGCGACCGCGACCGATTTGCGTGGCTCGTGGAGAAGGCGGCGGAGCTGGGCGTGACCACGGTCGTTCCGATCGAAGCGTCGCGCACGGCCAGCGTCGCGACGAGACTTCAGAAGCGACACGTGGACAAGCTGCGCCGGCAAGCACTCGAAGCGCTCAAGCAGAGCGGAGCCGCGTGGGTGACGGCCATCGAAGACCCGGTTTCGCTGGATCGGTTTCTGGCCGATCGGGTACCGGGGGCCCGGTGGCTTGCAGATGCCAGCGGTGATGCTCCTCCGGCAACGCCGCAAGATCAGCGAGTGACAGTGATGGTCGGCCCTGAGGGTGGATTCACCGGGGCGGAGCGCGGGGCAATCGTCCTGGCGGGGTATCGTCCCGTGAGACTGGGGCCGCACACGCTCAGATTCGAGACTGCGGCCCTCGCGGCGGCAGCCGCGGTACACGCCACACGACACCGGAGGACCGATGGCTGACTGCCTCTTCTGCAAGATCGTGGGGGGCGACGTGCCGGTGACACCGGTCAAGCGCTCGGCGGACGCCCTGGCTTTCCGGGACATCAATCCGCAGGCGCCGACGCACCTGCTGGTCATCCCCACGCGGCACTACGCGGCGGTGCGGAACGCCGAGGGGGCCGAGGGAGAGCGGGTGCTGGGCCGGCTCCTGGCGTTCACCGCGGAGCTTGCGACGGAGCTGGGACTGGACACCGGAGGATACCGGATCGTCACGAACACCGGACCAGACGCGGGCCAGAGCGTCGATCACCTGCACCTCCACCTTCTTGGCGGGCGGAAGATGGGGTGGCCGCCAGGGTAGGGGACGGAGAACGGAGAAGGGAGGACAGCTTCTCCGTTCTCCGTTCCCCGCTGGCTTGCCTCACGCTCCGATGCCCGCTAAATTCCCATGTCTATACCAGTTACGCCCATCCGGGCCAGAGAGGGGTGAGACAACGAATGCCTGAAGTCATCATTCACGATGACGAAAGCTTCGAGCGGGCGCTCAAGCGGTTCAAGAAGAAGTGCGAAAAGGCGGGAATCCTCTCGGATCTCCGCAAGCACCGCCACTTCGAAAAGCCCAGCGAAAAGCGGAAGCGGAAAATGAACGCCGCGGTCCGCAAGAACCGCCGTGGCCCCCGTGTCCCCAGGGTCTAGCCTCAGCGAGTCCTTGCGCGCCGCGCTCAACGCGGCTCGCAAGGGCCAGCAGAAGGATCGTACGCTCGTCCTCGGCACGATCCTCGCCAATCTCAAGAACCGTGAGATCGATCTGCGCCGGCCCGCCACCGATGAGGAAGCGATCGAAGTTCTGCGCAAAGGAGTCAAGATTCGCCGCGAAGCCATCGAGCAGTACGTTGCCGGTGGCCGGCGAGAACTGGCCGATGCGGAGCAGGACCAGATCGGGGTACTTGAAGAGTTCCTCCCTGCCGCGGTCGACCCCGAAGAAATACGGGCCGCCGTGCGCTCGGCCATTGCCGCGGGAGCCAGGGATGTCGGCAAGGTGATGGGCCAGGTGCTCCCGAAATTCAAGGGCAGGGCAGACGGCAAGGAGATCAACCAGATCGTGCGCGAGGAGCTGCAGGCGAGCTGATGGTTCCGGCGGAATCGATCTCGACCCACGGGGTGCCGGCCCATGCACAGGGCGGCACCCCGTCTCCTTTGCCCGACGAGGCGTGTGCCGACGCGCTCGAGACCATCGAGTTCGCGCCGGTCGTCGAGTTGGTCGCGGCCCACACGGTCGGACCGCTCGGGCGCAATCGAGTCCTCTCGCGGCGTCCCAGCGGCGATCTCGCCTGGATCGGCGCCGAGCTGGCGCGCGTCGGCGAGGTGGCAGCGTTGTTCCGCCGGGGCGACGGGCTCCTCGCCGAATCGATACCCGATGTGACCCGCACGGTCGGGCGCCTCCGGATCGACGGGAGCGTGCTGGAGGGCCACGAGCTTGCCGCGCTGCACCGCGTCCTCATCGCTGCACGGCAGGTGCACGCCGATCTCCGCCGCGTGGCCGACGAGGCCCCGCTCGCCGCGGCCCTCGACCGTCCGGCGCTCGACCAGCGCATCGAACGCCGCCTCGAGCAGTCGGTCGATGCCGAAGGGACGCTCCTCGACAGCGCGAGTCCCCGATTGGCCGCGGCGAGGCGCGAGGTGCACGCGGCGCGCAATCGCCTTCTCGCAAAGCTCGAGTCGTTGCTGCGCGGTCTCGATGCTGGCGCGCAGTCCGACGCGGGCGTGACGGTCCGCGGCGGACGCTACGTCATTCCGGTGCGCCGCGACTCGCGCTCCCGTCCTCCCGGCATCATCCACGACGAGTCGGGCAGCGCCGGAACCCTGTTCATCGAGCCGTCCGCGGCGATCGAGCTGGGCAACGCGCTCCGGGAGGCCGAGGCCGGGGAAGAGCGGGAAGTGCTCCGGGTGCTTCGCGAGCTCACCGATCTCCTTCGCCCCGAGCTGGCCGCCCTGCGCGAGCTGGTCGAGATGATCGTCGCCGTGGACGACCTGGTCGCCCGCGCGCGTTACGCGGTGGCGGTGGAAGGCGAGGCGCCCGCGGTCGACCTTGCACCGGCCCTCCTGTCGATCGTGAACGGACGCCATCCCCTTCTCCTGGCCGGCGGCGAGCCGGTCGTGCCCTTCGACCTCGATCTTGCTCCCGAGGAGCGGACGCTGCTCATCAGCGGCCCCAACACCGGCGGGAAGACGGTGCTGCTCAAGGCGGTGGGGCTCGCCGCCGCGCTCGCGCAGAGCGGCATCGTACCGCCGGTGGGACGGGGTAGCCGGCTCCCGCTGTTTCGCCGCTTCTACGCCGACATCGGCGACCGTCAGTCGATCGCCGCGAGTCTCTCGACCTTCAGCGCGCACGTGCGCATGCTGCGCCGCATCCTCGACCACGCCGACGACGCGACGCTCGTGCTCCTCGACGAAGTGGGCAGCGGCACCGATCCCGCCGAAGGCTCCGCGCTCGCTGCGGCGTCGCTGGTTTCGCTCACGGCGCGCGGAAGCCTCACCCTCGCCACGACGCACCTGGGCACGCTCAAGAACCTGGCGAGCCAGTCTCCCGGCGTCGTCAACGCCTCGCTCCAGTTCGATGCGGCGACGCTCACGCCCACCTACCGATTTCTCAAGGGAGTGCCCGGTCGCTCCTACGGCCTCGCGATTGCCAGGCGCCTGGGCGTGAGCCCGGCCATACTCGCGGATGCCGAGGCGCGGGTGCCCGACGCCGAGCGGAGTCTCGACGTTCTCCTCGCGGCGGTGGAGGAGCGCCAGCGGGAGCTGCGCATTGCCCGTGAACAGGTGGCCTCGCAGGCGGTCGAGCTGGACTCTGTGGGCGCCAGGCTCGCCGCCCAGGCGGAGGTGCAGGGCGCACGCGAGGCCGAGCTCAAGCGACGGGAAAAGGAGGCCGAGCGATTCGGCCGCCAGACCGCCAAGAGCCATCTGATGGAGGCGCGCCGGCTCGTCGAGCAGGCGCTCGGTGCCGCACGCGGGGCGGCCGACGATGCTGCCGCGCGCGAAGCGCGTCGCCTGGTGGAGGAGGGCATCCGCGAACAGGGCGAGCGGCTCGCGGAGATGGACCGTGCCGAAAGCGCGTCGGCCACGGACCGGCCCGCGGAGGGCGAGGTGGGCGAGGGAGACCAGGTGCGGCTGGAAACCGGCCAGAACGCCCGGGTGCTCGAGCTCCGCGCCGACGGACGGCTGGCTGTCACGGTGGGGGCGATGCGGATGGTTGTCGATCCCCAGACAGTGACGCGGCTCAATTCGAGCCGCGCGGGCGAGCGCGCCCCGGTGCGCACCGCAGAGTCGCCGCCGCCGGCGGCCTCGCTGGAGATCGACCTCCGAGGGATGACCGGTGATGAGGCGGAGATGGCCGCCGTGGCCGCGGTCGACGCCGCGGTGTTGGCCGAGCAGCCTTTCCTCCGCATCATTCACGGCATGGGCACTGGAGTCGTGCGGGAGCGGGTGCGGGGCGTCGTGTCGAAGGACCGGCGAGTTGCCCGTTACGGATTTGCGCCTCGCAACCAGGGTGGCACGGGCGTCACCATCGTCGAGTTCTCGGGATGAGCATGATCCCGGAGGAGATCGTGGAGCAGGTGCGCGACAGCGCCGACCTCATCTCGATCATCGGCGAGGCGGTCGAGCTCAAGCGAACCGGCTCCGACTATCGGGGGCCGTGCCCTTTCCACGGGGGGACCCACCGTAACTTCGCCGTAATCCCGAAGAAGGGTCGCTACTACTGCTTCGTCTGCCATGAATCGGGCGACGTGTTCACCTGGCTCATGAAGCGGCTCGGCATGGACTACCCCACCGCGGTGCGCGAGGTCGCGCGCAAGGCGGGGATCGTCATTCCCGAGCGCGCGGGGCGGGCGGGGCCCGATCCGCTCGAGCCGTTGTTCGGCGCGGTGGCCGTCGCGCAGGACTGGTTTACCCGGCAGCTCCTGGAATCGGCGGAGGCGAAGCCGGCCAGGGACTATCTCGAGGGGCGCGAGCTGCCGCTCGAAACGGCGGCGCTGTACGGGCTCGGCTACGCGCCGCAGGGTAAGCTCTTTCTGACGGCGATGACCGAGCTCGGGATCGAACGGCGCGTCCTACTCGAGGCGGGACTCGCGGCGACCCGGGACGACGGCTCGGTCATGCCGCGGTTTCGCGGCCGGCTTCTTTTTCCGATTCACGATCTTCGCGGCCGTGCGGCTGGCTTCGGCGGCCGGCTCCTGGCACCCGGCGAGCCCAAGTACCTCAACTCGCCGGAGAATCCGATCTTCCACAAGGGCCGCCAGCTCTACAACCTGCACCAGGCCAAAGGTGCGATCCGGAAAGCGGAGTCGGTCATTCTCGTCGAGGGCTACTTCGACGTGCTGCGTCTGGTCCTGGCCGGGGTGGAGCACGTCGTGGCGCCGCTTGGCACGTCGCTCACTTCCGACCAGGCGGCGCTCCTCAAGCGATTCGCACCGGCCGCCACGCTTCTCTACGACAGCGATCGGGCCGGTCTGCGCGCCACCTTCCGGGCCGGCGACGAGCTGCTCCGGCACGGGATCAGGGTACGAGTGGCCACGATGCCACCCGGCGATGATCCCGACACGCTAGTCAGAGCCGGAGGCGCTCAGGCTCTCGAGCCGCTCCTCCATGACGCGATGGACCTCATCGATCGAAAGATCCAGCTCCTGGAGCTCAAGGGGTGGTTCGAGGGTGTGGATCACCAGCGCGAGGCCCTCGACCGTCTGCTGCCGACGATTCGCGCCGCGACGGATTCGCTGACCCGCGAGCTCTACCTGTCGCGCGTCGCGGAACGGTCGGGGATCAGGCTCGAAGCGCTGGAGCGAGAGCTGGCAACCGCGGGAAGGTCGCCGGCCGAGCCCGTGGGCCCCGCGCCTCAGCCCGTTCGGGAGACTCGAGCCCGCTCCGGGCCCCGCGTGCTCGGCGCCGAGGGGAAGTTGCTCCAGACCCTTCTGTCGAAGCCCGAGCTCTCCGTTCAGGCCGGGCAGCTGCTCTCACCCGAGCTGTTCGAGCGCCCGGTGTTCCGGGAGATATTCGCGGCGCTCGCCCGCGACCCCGACGCGGCCGTGCAGCTCCCTTCCAGCCTCTCGGAAGACGGCCAGCGCGCGTGGACCATTCTCAAGGAGTCGGCGCCGGATGCCATCGGTTCCAAGGCAGATGACATCTTCGCCTCGTCCGTTCAGATTCTTGTGGCGAGGCCCGAGTATCGGAAGATCCACACCCTGACCGATCCCGGCGAAAAGCAGAGGCGGCGCGCCCTGCTCCGGCAGCAGTACCCCGAAGCCGATCGCTGGTACGAATGGAAACGACTTCGCAGACGGAAAGAGGCTTGAATGCACGCTGATCTCGTCAAACTGCTCGACCTGCAGGCCAAGGACACCAGGGTGGAAGAAGTTCAACAACGGATGGAGGCCCTCAACGGCGAATTCGCCGGTCTCGACAAGATCCTTCAGCAGGCGCGCGACGTGGTGGAGAGCGCCCGGCGTGCGGCATCCGACGAAATCCGCCACCGCAACGAGCTGGAGGCCAGGGTGGACAGCTTCCGCGTGCTGCAGGAGCGGCGGCAGCTGCGACTGGAGCACGTACGAAATCCCAAGGAGGCCGCGGGCCTGATGGCGGAGTTCGACATGACGCGGGCCGTGATGGCAAAGGAAGAAAACGAGTGGGTTCGGAGCGCGGAATCGGTCGCCTCGCTCGAGCTCAAGGTGGTGGAAGAGGAAAAGAAGGTCGAGGCGCTGGCGCAGACGCAGGAGCCCGAGCGGTCGGTGCTGGAGCAAAGGCGCGCGGTGCTGGAGGCCGAGCTCGAAGGCGCCAACCGGGAGCGCGAGGGGAGCGCCTCACGCATCGACCGCCAGCTCCGCACCCGCTACGATCGGCTTCGCCGGTCCCGTGCCGCGGATGTCGTGGTTCCCCTCCTGGGTGGTACATGCGGTGCCTGCCACACCTCGATTCCCATGAATCGCCGAAGCCAGATCCGAAGCGGCGCGATCCTGGACGGCTGCGAGGGCTGCGGCGCGATCCTGTACCCGCTTG
>JBBRGF010000126.1:0-9871 GCA_038240975.1 Gemmatimonadales bacterium | reverse complement strand
CACCTCGCTTGAGCTCGAGTCCCTCCCGCCGCTCACGCCGATGCCGATCCTGACCGGATGGCATCGGCTGCGATTCGACCTCCTGCTCGAGCAACAGCGGTACCTCCGCCGCTATCAGGATAAGACTCTGGAGCTGGCGCGCATGGTCGGCGCGCGGGCCGCGGAGGCGGTGGTGGCCACCCATGTCGAGAATGCCATAGGGCTTACGAGACTGCTCAAGGGAGTCATGCCGGTGGGACAGGCCGGCGAATACTATCTGAGAGAGTTCAGCCTTCCCTCGGGCGTGTCGCAAATGGTTTCGCAGCGGGTGCAAGCGAGAGTGGCGGGTGAGGAGCTGACCGCTCAGTACGACGAGCCGCCGCCACCTGTTCTCGAGCCGGCCACCTCGGCTGCGTCTTCCGCCTTTCCCGTGGCGGCTTCTGAAGGTTCTTAAATCCTCTTCTAGAATTCGAATCCCAGCGCCAGGTTGACCTGGGTGGCAGAACGATCGCCCAGGGCCGGCCCGTAGCGGGTGCGGAGGCGGCGGACCTCAACACCGACCACCAGCGGGGCAAGGCGCCACGCGGCGTGCCCCTCGAGCGCCACGTTGCGGAGGCGCGCGACGGTGGGATCGAGATCCCCGTCGTCGGGGTCATCGATGCCGGCTCCGGCTCCGATCTCCCACGCCGCGGTAGGGCGAACGTTCAACTGCGCCCAGCCGCCGATGGTTCCAACGGTGACGCTGTCGCGCCCGAAGCTTTGTCCGATTCCCCCTCCTCCCAGACCGGCCAACGCTTCTCCGGCAAACGCCTCGGCACGGAACTCGACGCGGCGGCCTAGCGGCGTCCAGACGCTGGCCGCCACGGCCTTCGAGCGCGCACGCCGGGTCGGCCCCGTCGCGAGCCAACCGTAGTGCGCGCCGATGCTGGCCTCCCCCGCATCGGCGCCCTCGCCCCACCGGGCGTTGATCCGGCCTTCGAGATACGGCCTCCCGCTTCGCTCGGCGATGTCGGGTTGGGTGAGGAAGGCCGTCTGGGCGTCGCCCGACGTGGGCGCCAGGACCGCGACCTCCATTCCCAGACGCATCCGTCCGGGGCCGTCCAGCATTCCCCTGAGTCTGACCTGGGGAATCCAGAGCCAGAGGTTGCCGGCTCCTGCAAACTCCGGAAAGCCGATGCTGGCCAGCGTCGAGGGATTGACCCCCGCGATAGGCGGTGACTCCTGCCCGACGAAGATGGCCGCGTGACTCCAGGTGAGCTCGGCGAAGGCCCTGCGAAGGCGGAGGAGCGGAAAGGTGCGCCCGCCGGTAGAGGCCTGCTGCCCGCCGTAGAAGTCGACGTCCAACTCGCCGGCGAGAGCGCCGCCGGCCAGCTCCGGCACGGTCGCCTCGACGGTGACTCTCGACTGGCGCATCGTCGCGCCCACGGCGCTCGATGGAGGGCCGCCGGGCGGATCGGGCGGAAGGGTAAACTGCGGAACGTCGCTGTTGTTGAACTTGCCGCTGTCGTAGAAGGCGTTCACCAGCACCAGTCCGCGGAGATGCGCCTCGATACCGCTCGACTGGGCCAAGAGATTGCCGCCCACGATGAACGGCGCGGCGAGCGCGATTGCGGCGGCCGGGAGCGAACGGTAACCTTTGGGCATGCGGCATAAGTTACAGCTCGTGTTGGCCGCCGCTACGGTCGCGATGGTGCCGGCGGCGCGGGGCGCTCTCCCGTCGGTGGAGGGTCGCATCACCGTGCTCGATAAGGGCGACAAGCCGGGCGACGACGTTGGACAATCGGTTGCCTGGCTTTCGGCGGCGGCGCCCGCCGCGATCGCCCCGGTCGAGGCGCAGATGGGAACGGAGAAGAAGGAGTTTTCTCCGCACGTGCTTGTCATTCCCGTAGGCTCGACGGTCTCCTTTCCCAATCACGATCCCTTCAACCACAACGTCTTCTCGCTCTCGGAAGAAGCTCCGTTCGATCTCGGACTCTACAGCCGGGGCGAAGCGCGGTCGGCCCGCTTTCTCCGGCGGGGTGTCGTGCGGGTGTACTGCAACGTCCACGCACAGATGAGCGCCATCGTACTGGTGCGCGACAACCCCTGGTTCACGCAGCCCGGGAGCGACGGGTCGTTCACGATCGCGCCGGTGCCTCCGGGCAAGTACGTCCTCCACGTCTGGCACGAGCGCGCCCCGGAGGTGACTCGCGTTCTGGACGTTCCGGCGGCCGGAATCGCGGGCCTTACTGTCGAGCTCGACGCGCGAGGCTATCGCTTCATGCCGCATCTCAACAAGGAACGGAAGCCGTACCCCCAACAGGGCCGCCGGTATTGAGCTATCCCGCTACCGGCTTTCTCAGCTCCCGTCTGGCGCGGAAGATCTTCCTCGGCAATGCCCTCGTCGTGGTCGTCGCGCTCGGTACGGCGCTGCTCGTGACCAAGAGTCGGGTCGATCGGGCGGCCGATGCGGCGGCGGCCCGAGCCCTTCGCGCGACCCAGTCGGCCATCAGCGACGCGCTGGAGGGCAGGAGCCGCACGCTCAGCCGCCTCACCGCGGCCCTGGTCCAGGTGCCGGCGTACGTGAGCAGGATCGGCGAGGCGGTCCGCACCGACGACCGCGCCAACCTTCTCGACCAGGCCGATGAGTTGCGCGCGCAGACGGGCGCCGACTGGGTACTCATCACCGACCCCGCCGGCGTGCTCAAGGCGTGGACCGCCGACCGGAACGCATTCGGCGAGGACTTTTCCCCGGGCGCGCTGATCGGCCGGTCGCTGGAGGGCAAAGCCACGGAAGGACTCTGGCTCGAGCCGGGGCCATCGGGCGACATGCTCTATCAGGCCGTCGGCGTTCCCGTCACCGACCCCGGAAGTGAACGCCCCTTCGGGGTGGTGGTGGCTGCCCTGGCCGTCGACAGCGCGCTCGTCCGTGCGCTCAAGCGCCACACCGGCTCCGACATCCTCTTCTTCTCACGCGACACGATGGGGCTCGTCCGGCTCGCCGCCTCGACGCTTCCGGCCGGCTCGCGCCGAGCCGTGGACGAGACCCTCCGGCAGCGAGTATCGGTCGCCGACACCCTCCCCCTCAGCTTCCAGCTGGAGGCGGGAGGGACGCGATACGAGGGGAGTACCGGCATGCTCCGCACCGCGGACGGGCGTCCGCTTGCCGGCTACGCCGGCCTGCATTCACGTGACGCCGATCTGGAGGCGTATCGCCTTCTCGGCCGGCGCGTCGGATGGGCGTTCGCCGCGGGGCTCCTCCTGGCCATCGTCACCTCCGTGCTGATCGCGCGCCAGATCACCAGGCCGGTGCACCACTTGGTCGAGGTCACCGGTGAGGTGAAGGAGGGACGATACACAGGCAAGATCGCGGTCGAGAGTCAGGATGAGATCGGAGAGCTGGCGGAGGCTTTCCGCCACATGCTCGACGAGCTGAAGGAAAAGGACCGCTTGGTCGAGTACCTCCAGGCCCGCCCCACCGGCCCCCCGTCCGTGGCGCTACCCACCGCCCGCGGTGAAGGGCCGCTCTCGATCGGCGCGCGATTCGCCGGCCGCTACGACATCGAGGGCGTGCTGGGCGAAGGCGGAATGGGCATCGTGTACCGCGCCTACGACCAGGAAATAGGCGAGACAGTCGCGCTCAAGGCGCTCAGGCCGGAGCTCGGCAATCTCGACTCGACGCTGCTCGAGCGCTTCAAGCAGGAGCTGCGCCTGGCGCGCCGGATCACCCATCGCAACGTGGTGCGAACCTACGACCTCGGCGAGGTGAGCGGAGTCTACTTCATCACGATGGAGTTCGTGCGGGGGACCGCCCTCTCGACGCTCATCAGGGAGTCCGGCAAGCTCGACGTGCCGGCGGCCCTCACGATCGGGAAGCAACTCTGCCGGGCGCTGGAAGTGGCGCACGAGGAGGGCATCGTCCACCGCGACATCAAGCCTCAGAACCTGCTGGTCGAACCCTCGGGCTTTCTCAAGGTCATGGACTTCGGCATCGCGCGTCTGGCGGAGAAGGGCGGGGGCGGCGGCAAGGGCCTCACGACGGTCGGCGTGATCGTGGGGACGCCGCAGTACATGGCCCCGGAGCAGATTTTCGGCGAGGCGGTTGACGGCCGGACCGATCTCTATGCGGCGGGGGCCGTCCTGTTCGAGTGCGTGGTGGGCCGGCCGGTGTTCGAGGCGCCGAGCGTCGTGGCCCTCGTGTCGCGCCACATGGAGGGGACGCCGCCCGATCCATCGAGCCTGAATCCCGACGTGCCGCCGGAGCTGTCGAGGATCATCCTGCGGGCGCTGGCGCGCCACCCGTCGGAGCGGTGGGCCACCGCGACCGAGTTACTTCGTGCGCTGGAGAAGGTTCCCGGATGAACAGGCGCGCCGACCTCCCCGCCGGGCTCGAGGTGAGCCGACGGGGACGTGGCGTCAGACAGCGGTCTTCCCGGGGCTCGACATCATCCCGGCAAGCATCTCGGAGATGTAGCCGAGCAGGGCCCCGGCCACGAGTGCGATGATCGTCTTGGCCCAGGTGCCATTGGCCCCGACCACGACGCTGACGGCGGTCGCCGCGCCGAGGAAGGCGCCGGGAATGAAGCTGAGGGCGGAGATTCTGGACTGAAGGACCATGATGAGCGCCGCCACACCGACCGCGACCGAGAGAATGGGAGTCCCCCCTCCGAGTCTAGTGGCCACCTGCAGGGCGAGAAACGCCCAGAGCACACCCGATAGATTCGACGCGATCGTCTTCACCAATCCGGTGGTTTTGCCGCCGGCGGCGAAGAAGCAACCCCACGCTATGATACCGGCCCAGACGGGAAGTGCAGCGGGTCCGAGCGCGACGTAGGTCCAGCCGGCGATCAGTACGCCGATACTAATGGCCAGCGCGAGCAGGAGATCCATGCAACACCTCCGGACAATGAGGGAGTGCCAGAAAGATGCGCTAATTGTGAACGGGGGGCAGGTTAGCGTACCGCCCCGTCCAGGGGGCGTCAAGGATCGAGGCAGTCGACTCCCCGCCCGGAACCTCGCGAAACGCCCCGTGCGACCCCGTGCAGCGATAGCGTAAATAGTTGACGTTACGTGGGTTGAGCACTGGCTCAGCGCTTGCCAATTAGCACGCCAATTCTGTCAGCCGGTTTCCCGCTCCACCCAGCGAGCCCCTGATGACCCGACGTCTGTCCCGGACGCTGGTGGCAGCCGTGCTGTACCTCATGGCCTCGGGCCGGGCTCTTCACGCCCAGGGACTCTCCACGGCGGAGCTGGCGGGGCTCAACGACTGGTATCGCCGGGTAACGGAGAAAACCGGGGCCGGCGACTGGGGCATTGCCGTGGGCTCGATGAACGGCCGGGTTCTCTGGAGCGTGAGCGCCGAACGAGAGATGATACCGGCCTCGACCACCAAGTTGTTCACGACGGGCTACTCGCGCTCCCGCATGGGCGCCGGCTCGCGCATCGCGACGAGCGTCGTGGGCGACGGGGTGCTGGACCGGAATTCCGGGCGCTGGCTCGGTACGTGGGCATTGGACCTCGGCGGCGATCCGACGCTCGAGCGGGCGGGCCGGAACGGGCCCAGACTCCGCGAGCTGGCCCGGCGACTCCGCGCGCGCGGCGTGCGCATGCTTCAAGGTCCGCTCGCGCTCACCAGCCGCACCGGCCCGGCGACCTCGCGCTACCCCGCCGCATGGTCCACCGCATTCGAAGGGCAGCTCTACGCTCCGCCCGTCGGGCCCGTGGCGATCCACGAGAACACTGTCTCCCTCACCTTCAAGCCGGGTCGCGAAATCGGGGCCCAGCCGACGCTGGCATCCGCGTTTCCCGAAGGCGTGGAGCGCCTCGTTCGCGTGGCGGCTACCACCGTGCCCGGAAGCGCGAGCCGCCTTTCGCTGGTGCCGGACGTCGACGGCGGTTGGACACTGGTGGGCCGGGTCGGAATCGGACGGCGAAGCGCCGGCATTTCGGCGGTGGCCCACGATCCGTCCAGGCTCCTCGCGGCCGCATGGGCGGCGGCGCTCGAGCACGCCGGAATCCGCTGGCTCAATCCCGGAGGTCCCGTCCGTCAGGCGCCACGGGCCACGTCGGTCCTCGCGCAGGTGGAGTCGGCGCCGTTCGACAGCATGGCGACGGAAGTAAACCGCCGGAGCCTCAACATCGGCGCCGAGCTGATGCTGCAATGGGCGGCCGGAAGTCAGACCACGGGCCCGGGGCTCGTGACGCTACACGTTCGCGAAGTCGTAGGCCCGCGGGCACGCGTCCAGTTCGTGGATGGGAGCGGGCTGAGCGACCTCAACCGGATCAGTCCTCTCACCCAGATGCTGTACCTGGCCCGGTATCCGCAAATGCCCGGCAACGGACGATTTCCTCTGCTCCTTCCAGCCAACGGCACCGGAACGCTGCGGCGGCTGCGCGGCGCGATGGGCCGCGGGGTAGTGCACGCGAAGACCGGCACACTCGATCACGTGGCGGCCCTGGCCGGCTACCTCGGGCGGCCCGACGGTGTGCTGGTGGTCTCGCTCATGTACAACGGCCGGCGGATTCATGTGGCGCGCGCCGCGGAGTGGGAGCTCTTCCGGCTGCTCGGCGCGGAAGGCGTCGATCTCGGTGGCGCGCTCGAGACTCACATGGGGGGCAGCACGAGCGACGAGTAGGGGGTGCTGCGGTGCTCCGGGTGCTCCAGTGCTTGGAGGAGCGTCGCCGAGGGAACACATCCTCTGGGGAACTGCGGGCCGCTGTCAGGTACCGAGTGCTCTGCGGACATCGCCTGGCCTGACGTTCCCCTCCGGATGCATTCCCTCGTCTCCGCTCCTCGTCGGGTGGCGGAGTAGGTGGCGGGTGGCACTCGCGCAGGGCGCGTCAGGCCGAGCGTTCATTGCTCTCGGCACCGATGCCGACGGCGGCCTGCAGCGCCTGGAGTGAGCGTCACCCGCTACCGCAGGCGGCACCCGATGCAGAAGCGAGGCAGACGCCGGAGCGGAATTTCAGCTCGTGATCATCCGCAGCACCGCGTCCAGCTCGGCCTGCCCCGGTACGGTTCCCTGAGCCAGACGGGCGTTGCCCCCGCCCCGTCCGCCCGCTCCCTCCAGGGCCATCTTGAGCATCTTCCCGGCATCCATTCCCGAATCGACGGCGGTCGCAAGCAGCACGGACGGAGGTTCGCTCACGGTGGCGACGAATACCGCCCCTGACAGCCGCGCAACGGCTTGGCCGAGCCCGCGGAGCCTGTCGATGGGTCCGCTCCCCTCCCGGAGCACGATCAGCCGCCGGCCGCCTTCGGCTGTCTCAGCAGCCGCATAGAGCTCCGCGGCCCGGTATGCTGACAGCCGCTCGTCGAGCTCGTGGTTTTCCGCCCGCGACTGTTTGAGGTCGGCGCGCTGGGTCTCCACGAGCGCGGGGAGCTCTTCCGCGGTGGCCGAGAAGGGGGCGGAAAGCCTGGCGAGGAGATCGGCGTCGGTCCGCGCCCGCTTCACCGCCCGCCTGCCGCAGAGAAATTCCAGCCGCACCATCTGCTTCACCCGCTCGACCTTCCGGATCAGCACCGAACCGATCTCACCGGTCGCATGGACATGGGTGCCGCCGCAGGCGCTCCGGTCGAGTTCATGGATCGTGACGATGCGCAGCGTCCCTCCGCGCTCAGGCCTCTTGCGAAGCCCCGATGCGGTCGCGGCATCTTCGAAGGTCACCTCGACCCGCCGGTTCTCGACGATCGTCTGGTTGGCGTGACGCTCCGCATCGGCCACCTGACCAGGCGTGATGGCCGCGGCTTCCAGGTCGAGCGTCGAGCTGTCGGCGCCGAAGTGCACGCTCACGGTAGCGTATCCGAAGAGGTCGGCGATGACGGCGGAGAGCAGGTGCTGGCCGGTGTGCTGCTGCATGTGGTCGAAGCGGCGGCTCCAGTCGACGTGTCCGGCCACGCGATCGGCGCCGATGGGAACGGCAAGGAGATGGGCGATGCGGTCGCCCTCGTCTACCACGTCTATCACCGGCGAATCGTCGAGGCGCCCGAGGTCGTGCGGCTGGCCGCCCGAAGTGGGATAGAAAGCCGTGCGGTCGAGATAGATGCGGCGCCCGCCGTCGGCCGCGGCCAGCACGGCGGCGTCGAAGTCGCGGAGGTAGGCATCGGTGTAGTAGAGCCGGTCGGTCATGCAGAACAATCCTAACCCGGTCTTCCGGCCCGCGGTTGCGGTCCCCATATTGGGCCTACACAGGAGGCGCAAATGGCCCAGGTTCCCTACAGTATCACGGTCCACAACATCGAAGCCTGCAACTGCACCAAAGGGTGTAATTGCCAGTTCGGCGGCTTACCCGACAAGGGCGGGTGCGAGGCGGTCATCGGCGGTGAAGTGCGGGAGGGGAAGTACGGTAACGTCGACCTCGCCGGCGTCCGTTACGTGGTCGCTTTCATGTACCCCAAGGCCATCCACGAGGGCAACGGAAAGCTCGCGCTGTTCGTCGACGAGAAGGTCACTCCGGAGCAGTATGAGGCGATCACCGAGATCCTCTCGGGAAGAGCCGGCGGCATGCCGTGGGAGGCGCTGGCCGGAACGATCTCCGTGCTCGAAGGGCCGGTGCGGAAGCCGATCGAGATGACGGTGAAGGGTACCCGATCGGGCTTTCGGATCCCCGGTGTGCTCCAGATGCAGCAGACGCCCATTCTCGACTCCGTCTCGGGCCAGGAAAGGGAAGTTCAGATCGTCTATCCCAAGGGCGGGTTCTTCTGGAACACCGGCGACATCACCACCACCAACGTGCTCGAGGCAGACTTCGGGCCGGTCAAGTTCAAGCATGGCGGAGGCTTCGCCAGCTACTCGACTCCCACCTGGAGCAACAAGCTCTAACTTGCGCAGCCTATGACCTCCACGGGGGCAGAGTCGGGATTGCTCGAGGGGACGCTCCGGCGCGACCGGATCGCGATTGCGGCCGGCCTGGCGCTGGTTACCGCCATCGCATGGGGCTACATCGTGCACATGGCGCGAACGATGTCGCCCCATGCGGCGATGGCCATGCCGATGTCGGGTGCCTCGGACGTTCCGGCGCTCGTGTGGCTGGCGCCGATGTGGGTCGTGATGATGGTCGCGATGATGCTGCCCTCCGCAGCGCCAACCATTCTTCTCTTCGCGAGCGTCGCCCGCCGCCGCAAGGCGCGGGGAACGCCAACCGCGTCTGCCGCAGTGTTCACGCTGGGCTACATGCTCGTGTGGACCTTATACGCGAGCTTGGCCGCGGCTGTGCAGTGGAAGCTGCACGAGCTGGCGCTCCTGTCGCCCGTCATGGTGAGCGCGAGCCGCTGGCTCGGCGGCGGACTCCTCGTCGCCGCCGGTGTCTACCAGTGGCTGCCGGTCAAAGACGCGTGCCTCTCGCACTGCCGCTCGCCGCTCGGGTTTCTGTCGTCGGAGTGGCGGGAGGGGACTCGTGGCGCGCTCGTCATGGGGATCCGGCACGGCAGCTTCTGCGTGGGCTGTTGTGCGCTCATCATGGCGCTGCTCTTCGTGGCCGGAGTGATGAACCTGCTGTGGGTGGCGGCCATCGCCATCTTCGTGCTGGCCGAAAAGATCGGGCCCGGCGGGCGATCGCTCGGCCGGGCCGCAGGAGGGATGATGGTGCTATGGGGTGCCTGGGTAATCGCCGCCGGGCCGAGCTAGAGCGCCGTCACCGTGCGCCGAGCGCCCGCGCTGCCCGGGCGTAGTCGCTCTGCCGTACCCAGACGATCATGCCGTAGCGGCCGGCGCCTGCCGCGATGCCGGTTGCGGCGGTAATCCTGATGCGCGCCTCCGCGAGCTTGTTCACCTGCCGGTACACCGCGCCAGACTGGTCGCTTCCCTGGATCAGGAACGCACGCTTTGCCGCGCTGAGTCGCCAGCCGTTCCGGGCCGCGACCCTGCGAAGGCCCGCCATGTCGTCCGTGACCAGATCGAGCTGCGCCTTGCCC
>JBBRGF010000125.1:0-9926 GCA_038240975.1 Gemmatimonadales bacterium | reverse complement strand
AGTTCTGGCTGGTGTTGAGGATCGGGAAGACCCAGTCCCTGAGGGGACGGGACCGCACCTCCGCCAGCGGCGTTCCCTTGCGGGCGGCGAGATAGAGGAGCGAGTCGGTGGTGGACCGCGTCGTGCCGGTTACCGAGATGCCCATCTCACCGAGTACCTGCCGGAGCGCCCGCGCGGCATACAGGTTGGGATCGGGGATGGCGAACGACTCGGTCTGTATGGGGTGATCGCGGGTGACGGTTCCCTCGGCCCACACCTGCATGGTGCCGGGGGTTCGGTAGAACCGGTCGCCGACGTCCGACTCTCCGCCGGGCGCCACCGTTACCGTCCGGTTCTCGAAGGCGACGTCGCCGAGGTCGGGCGACATCGTGATCACTCCGGGCGCACCGGGGGCCAGCCCCGGGCCCCAGGCAAAATCCACGCTGTTGTCGTTGAAGCCGAGGCCCGTCACCGCCGCCGCGTACCACCAGTTGAGGTCGAACCCCTCCCAATTCGGGTTGACCGTGAGCGGCTCGAAGTAGCTCCCGTCTCCCACCAGATCGCCGCGCACTTCATGGATGCCGTGGGCGGCGAGCGTGTCGGCCAGCTCGCGGAGGCGCGCGAAAGAGTCGGTGTCGCACACGCCGGCGACGAGCGTATCCGTCGCGTAGCAGCGGTGCCCCATGGTCGGGTCGCCGCGGCCGTAGAGCACGAGGTCGCCCTGCACGATGCCGTTGACCACTGGCCCGCCTGGATACACGCTCGTCCGGACCGTCCAGTCGGGCGGCAACAACGCGGAGGCCACGGCGCTCACCACGATCTTCGTGTTGCTCGCCGGCATGAAGAGACGGTCCTGGTTGCGGCCGTACAGCAGGCGTCCGCGGTCGTCCACGACGGCGACGCCCCAGAGCTGATGGTTGAAGGGAGGCTTGTCGAGGCGCGCGTCGAGCCGCTTCGCGAGCGACTGGGCCTGGGCCACCGACGCTCCGAGAAGGAGCATCGCCACGACGATGCGAGCAATCATCCGGCACCCGCGGATCCACCTTCGCATAGAGCACGTCCGTCAACAGGTTTAGCGGGCACGTACGGCTGGGACGGCGTAGTTTCCACCCGTGTCGGGTCGCCTGGGTGAGGAGAGGCCTCGAGCGGCCCCACGTCATGTTGGTGGCGATGGAGAACTCGCGAATGGCCAGCCGTCGTTGACTTGAAGGCGTAAGGTGGTCAAACTACATGGCTTACAGCATGTCGTCAATCGCCCGTCTGCCGCCTTCCACGCCTCGCCGTGCAGCCTCGGAGCTCCCGTGAGGGCAGCGGCCGCGGTGGCGCTCGCCTTGGCGCTCGCGGCCGGCATTTCTCCCGCGGCGAGAGCGCAGGAGCCGCAGCGAGTCATCCGCAAGCTCGAATTTGTAGGCAACAAGGCGATCGCGGACGAGGCGCTGGCCACCGCCATCGCCACCACCAACTCGAGCTGGTTCGCCCGTTACTTCCTGTTCCGGTGGATCGGGCTCGGCGAGAAGCGGTACTTCGACGAGCAGGAATTTCGCCGCGATGTCGTCCGTCTCGACGTGTTCTATCGCCGTAGCGGCTATCCGCACGTCCAGATCGACACCGCCGTGACCCGTACGGCGGAGAACGTCTCCATCGCCTTCAAGATCAAGGAGGGTGAGCCGACCATCGTCACCAGCCTGACCTTTGCCGGCCTCGACACTCTCGCGGAGAAGGTGCGCGCGGAGACCCTGGTGGACCTGCCGCTCCGCCAGGGCGACCCGTTCAACCGCTACGTCATGCAGATCACCGCCGACAGCGTTACGCGCCGGCTCCGCGACCGGGGATATCCCGCGGCACGCGTCTTCTCCAGCTTCGAGACCAACAAGGACGCCAACGTTGCCAAGGTGGCCATGGAAGTCGAGCCGGGCCACCGCGCCGTCGTGGGCCAGGTGAAAGTCGAAGGGACCAAGAGAGTGGAGGCCAACCTCGTCCGCAAGCTGCTCGTGAGCAGGCCGGGCCGGCTCTATTCGCAGGACGAGCTGTTTCAGAGCCAGCGCAACCTCTATTCCTCCGACCTCTTCCGGTTCGCCACCGTCAGCATCGATTCCGCAGCGTTCGTCCCGACCGCCGATTCGGTGCCGATCCTGGCCCAGGTGAACGAGGCCAAGCCGCACCGGATCAGGAGCGGGATCGGCTACGGCACCAACGACTGCTTTCGCGGCTCCGCCGTGTGGACCACCCGCAACTTCCTCGGCAGCAACGGCCGGATTCTGGACCTGACCAGCCGCGTGTCGAAGGTAGGCGTCGGCAGTCCGTTCGACTGGGGATTCGCAAAGAACATCTGCAGCCCGTCGAGGGAAGACACCGTCGGCTCGGCCAAGGTCAACTTCTACCTCGGCGCGGCCATCCGGCGCCCCGCCTTCCTCTCGCCCTACAATACGATCTCCGTCTCGGTGTTCGCGGAGCGCAGGTCGGAGTTCAAGGTATATCTGAGGCAGGAGACGGGCACCACGGTGCTGCTCCGGCGGGAGACGCCTAAGCAGCGCATTCCGATCTCGCTGGCCTACACCCTCTCGTACGGCCGCACCGAGGCCACGGCGGTGAGCTTCTGCGCCTCGTTCAACGCCTGCACCCCCGACCTGGTGACACTGCTGCAGCAGAATCGCGTGCTCGGCACGCTTACCGCCATCGGCACGCTCCCCCGGGTCAACAATCCGCTCGACCCGAGCCGCGGGTCGCTGGCATCGCTCGAGATGACGTTGAGCTCGAGATTCATCGGCTCATCTTCCTTTCAGCAGTTCTTCCGCACCGTCGCGGACTACTCCTGGTACCATCCACTGGCGCGCGACGTGATCCTGAGTTGGCGGCTGCGCGGGGGCGCCATCTTCGCACCGACGGTGGATGTCGCCACCAACAGCGGCAACTTCATTCCCCCCGAGCAGCGCTTCTACGGCGGCGGGCCGAATGACGTGCGGGGCTTTCAGCGGAACGAGCTTGGCCCCGTGGTGTACGTCGTGTCGCAGCAGCACCTCGACTCGACCGCGGCGATCAACAAGCCGCTCAATCCCGACTCGGTGACCGTCGCGGCCACCGGCGGCAATACCCTCGCCGTCGGCAACCTGGAGCTGCGTGTGCCCTCGCCGGTATTCAGCTCGCGGCTCCGGCTCGCCGCATTCGTGGACGCGGGCAGCGTGTGGCAGCGTGGCGCCGCGAACTCCTCGGCGTCGATCAAGGTGACGCCCGGCGTGGGCCTGCGCATCAGCACTCCGCTCGGGCCGGCCCGCCTCGACGTGGCGTACAATCCCTACCGTCTCCAGTCCGGCGTCCTCTTCCAGTTCGACGACCAGGGCACGCTTACGCCGGTACCCGGGCAGGAATCATTCGTGCTCGACCGGAAGAGCCACGTCACGTATCACATCGCCGTCGGCCAGGCCTTCTGATGCGCCGGCTGGTCACCCGCTTCCTGTTCGTCTTTGCCCTCGGGACGCTCGCGATGGTAGCCGGCGTGCTGACCTCCATGACGCTGACGCCGCCGGGCCGGGCGCTGCTCGCCCGTACCGTCTCGCGAATGCTCGACGAGATCATCATCGGACAAGTCAAGGTCGGGGCGATCTCGGGCTCGTTCCTCTACGACCTGACACTCGAGGACCTGGTGGTGCACGACACGAGCGGGGCCCTCCTGGCCGATCTCCCACGGGTGCGCGTCAGCTACCGCGTGCCCAATTTCCTGGCCCGGCAGGTGGTGCTGAGCGGAGTGGAGCTCGACCACCCCACCATTCAGCTCATCAAGCACCGCAGCGGGCGGTTGAATCTCGAGGAGGTGTTGGGACTCGGTAAGGGCAAGCCCGGCGGCACGTCGCCGCTCATCGAGTTTCACGATGTGAAGGTGAACGGCGGCGCGCTCCGCATCGCGCTGCCGTGGAACCCCTCCAAATCGCTCACGACCCAGGCGCAGCGCGACTCCGCCCTCGCGGCGGAGCGGCGCAAGCCGGGACGCCTCATCGAGGAGACGCCCGAAGGATTCCGGAAAGTGATCCTTCTTTCGGACCTGACCACCCGGATGTCGCGGCTCCGAATCGCGACCCCCGACCACAAGCCGTTCACCATCGACCTCGATTCGCTCGCCATGCGCGTGAGCGACCCGGCGGTGACGTTGCGCGACGCCGTAGGGCGGGTCTACCTCCGGGGTGACAGCGCGGTCGTCAGCCTCTCGAGCGGCGCATTGCCCGGCACGCGCTTTTCCGGGGGCGGAGCGGTGACCTGGCCGCACGACACGGTGCTCTTCGACTTCCAGGTCAACTCACCGCACGTGACTCTCGACGATCTCCACTGGGTGAATCCCGATTTCCCCCCGATGACCGGCAGCGGCGTGCTCGTCGCACGCTCGGAGACCGGCGCCCTCACCGCCTACGATATTCGGGAGCTTCACCTGCGGAACGAGAGTCAGCTCATCGACGGCGACCTCGTCGCGCTCACCGACAAGAAGCGCGGTCTCGGCTTCCGCGATATGCGACTCAACCTTCGCGACCTCGATCTCGATGCGGTGCGGCCGTACATCGACAGCCTTCCCTTCTACGGCCGCATCACCGGCTCGGTGTCCGGCTCCGGCTATCTCGACGCGATGGACGTCTCGCTCGACTGGGCGTTCGCCGACGCGCGGGTGGCCGGCAACCCGGTCAGCGTGGTTGCCGGCGACGGCGTGGTGGGCGCGTCGCGCGACAGCGGACTCACCTTTTCCGCGTTCAACCTCCGCCGGTCGAACGTGGACCTGCGCACCGCCCGGCTGGTGGCGCCGGCGGTGATTCTCGACGGCCGGCTCGTTGCCTCGGGAACGCTCGATGGGCCGCTCAAGAACATCGTGTTCCACGGCACCGCGCGTCATCAGGACGGCGAGCGCCCGGCCAGCAGCCTCACCGGCACGGTTCACCTCGATACCCGGTTCGACACCCTCGGGCTTGCCACCGACGTCACGTTCGAGCCGCTCTCGTTCGAGGGGATCCGTCGCGCATTTCCTTCGCTGGCCGCCCGCGGCGACCTGCGCGGCACGTTCCGGAGCCAGGGCACGCTCTCGAGGCTTCAGGTCGAGGCGGCCCTCGCGGGCGACATCGGCGCCGTGGACGCGCGCGGGACGGTCACGCTCCTTCCTCCGCACTGGGGGGCCGACAGCCTCCTGCTGCGATTTTCCCGGGTCAATCTCGCGGCCCTCAGCCGACGGGGGCAGCCGAGCCGGCTCGCCGGGCGGCTCATGGTGACGGGGAGCGTGGATACGCTCCGGGCTCCCGAGGCTGACATCGAGCTTGCGCTCGGGCCCAGCCGCGTGCGCGAGTGGGAGATCGACAGCGTCTACGCCCGCGGAGCGATACACGACAGCGTCGTGCACGTCGACACCGCCTTCGCCTTGTGGAAGGGCGCCAGGGCGATGGGCGGGGGGACCCTCGGGTATCGCGCTCCGCATACCGGAGAGATGACCTTCACGCTGGCCGCCGACAGCCTCATCGGATTCGACTCGCTGCTGCTCGCCACCACCGGCCAGGCCCGCGACACGTCGAAGGACGCCCGCCCGCTCGGCGGGAGCGCAGCCGGCCGGGTGAGGCTCAGCGGCAGCCTCGACTCTCTCCAGGCGGCGGGCAATCTGGACGTCGCTGGCTTCGAGTGGCAACGGATCCGGTCGCCGAAGATGAGCGGCAAGTTTGGCTGGCTCGGCGGCCACCGGCCGCAGATCACCGCCGCGGCGGCCACCGACTCGGTTCAGGTAGGCGCCTTCGCCTTTCGCAAGGTGGCCGCGGAGGCCAGGGGGTACGCCGACTCGCTCGCATGGAGCGGAGGCACGACGCTGGGCGAAATATCCCGGTTCGACGGCACCGGCTGGTGGTACCTCAAGGACAGCAAGCAGATCGTCCGGGTCGACACCCTCCAGGCGAGGCTGGCGGCGCACCGGTACCGGCTCACCGACTCGGTGATGATCGCGCTGGCCGATTCAGCCCCGACTATCGGGCCGCTTACGCTCGTTGCCACGGACGGCTCGGCGGTGGTCCGGACCGAGGGCAAGGTGCCGGGCACGGCGCGCGGCGCACTCACGATAGACGTGCAGGGGCTCGACCTCCACGACTTCTACGCCCTGCTACAACGGGACACTACCGGCGTGGCGGGCGACGTGGGACTCTCGCTCCAGGTCGGTGGCACGGCCGCCGCGCCGACATTGCGCGGACTCGCTCGCCTGGCCGATGCGCGCTTCGGCGATTTCCATGCGCCGTTCGTTCAAGGTGTGGTGAACTATGAGGACGGGCGGCTCGACGCCAATCTCGATCTCTGGCGTACCGGCGAGAACATCCTTCAGGTCGAGGCGCACTTCCCGCTCGATCTCGCCTTCCGCGGTGTCCGGAAGCGCCGCCTGGACGGGCCCCTCTCCGTGCGCGCCCACACCGACAGCGTCGACCTGGGCCTGCTCGAGGCGCTCACTCCCGCCGTCACCCAGGTGCACGGCACCCTCGCCGCCGACGTGCAGATCGAAGGCTCGTGGGCGGCGCCGCGGCTGGCCGGAAAGGTGGAGGTCACCGGCGGAAGCATGTCGGTGCCCGGCCTCGGCGTCCGCTTCGGCACCGTCAAGGGTGGGGCGGTGCTGCAGGGCGATTCGGTGGTGCTCCGGGACGTGATCCTCACGAGCGGCGGCGGACGTCTCGAGGCGACGGGCGGCATGCGGCTCGAGGACCTCTCGCGGCCGGTGCTGGGTCTCGACCTACATGCCGAACAGTTCCGCGCGGTGGACGTGCGGAACTTCCTCACGCTCGTCGGCACCGGCAACCTCAAGCTCACGGGCCCCGTGTTCGGCTCGACCCTTTCCGGCAACCTCGTCGCCAACAGTGGCGTGCTCTACTTCGCCGACCTCGTCAACAAGCGGATCATCGATCTGGAAGACCCTGCGTACGCTGACCTGGTCGACACCACACTCATCCGTCGCGAGAATCTCGGCGCCAAGTTCCAGAACCGCTTTCTCGATTCGCTGCACATTGCCGACCTGCGGCTCTCGATGGGCTCGGACGTCTGGCTCCGCTCCGCCGAGGCCAATATTCAGCTGGAGGGCAGCGTCCGGGTGAGCAAGGCGGGGCAGGACTACACCCCGACCGGCACCCTGACGGCCGCGCGGGGCAGCTACACGCTCAAGATCGGCCCGGTGACCCGCGACTTCACGGTCTCGCGCGGCGAGGTCCGCTACATCGGCGACCTCAACGCCGGCCTCGACATCCAGGCTCGCCACTCCGTGCGCACCGTGCGCACCGGCGACGAGATTCCGGTGATCGCCAACATCACCGGCACGCTGTACCAGCCCAAGGTGTCGCTCGAGAGCACCTTCCGGCCGACTATCTCCGAGACCGACCTCGTCTCCTACCTCATCACCGGCTATCCGGCCAGCGAGGCGGCGCAGGTGGGGCAGGGAGGCGCCCTGCAGACCGGGCTCTCGTATTTCTCGAGCGCCCTCTCGAGTGAGCTGGAGCGCGCTCTCATTCAGGACTTCGGCGTTCCCATCGACCTCATCGAGATTCGCCCCGGCGTCGCATCGAGCACCAGCACCGCCGGGACGCTCACCCAGCTCGCCGCCGGGTGGCAGATCGGGAAAAAGACCTTCCTCACGTTCAGCGCCGGCTTCTGTCCCGATTTCAGTCAGTTGCGCGGCAGGACCCTCGGCGCTGGCCTGGAATTCCGGTTCAGCCGGGAGTGGAAGCTCCAGAGCTCGGTGGAGCCGACGCTGCAGAGCTGCGGAAGCGTCAGCGCCAACGCGACCCGCTTCACCAGCAGCAACCCCTACCAGATCGGTCTCGACATCCTCTGGGAGCGTGAGTTCTAGTGCCTCGCGTACTGCTGATCGCCAATCCGGCCGCCGCACGGACCCACCACGACGCGGTGGCCACGATCATGCAGACCCTGCGTACAGCGGGGTGGTCCGGGGAGGTACTGGCCACCGGTGGCCCCGGCGATGCCCGGAGGCTTGCAGAATACGGGGTTGCCGAACGGGTGGACGTGGTCGCGGTGTTCGGCGGCGACGGCACCATGATGCAGGCCGCCGCGGCGCTGGTGGGAACCGACGTGGCGCTCGGCGTCATTCCCGGCGGCACCGGCAACCTCCTCGCCGGCAACCTGCGCATCCCGTCGCTGCCGGCCAGGGCAGCCAAGGCCCTCGTGAGCGCCCGGCCCAGGCCGTTCGACCTCGGCCGCATGGACCGGGCATCGGGGACGCAGTACTTCGCGGTGGCGTGTGGCGCCGGCTACGATGCGCGGGTGATGTCCGAGACCCTGTCCGAGCACAAGCAGCGTTGGGGGATGGCGGCGTACGTGGCGACGACGCTGCGCCTGATCGGCGAGGTGCGGAGCAGCGCGCACGTGATCACGATCGACGGCGTCGAATGGGATGCCAACGCCGCGATGGTGCTGGTGGCAAACTGTGGCGAAGTCATCCCGCCCTTCGTACGCCTGGGCGCCGGCATCCGTCCCGACGATGGCCTGCTCGACGTTGTGGTCGTGCGGGCCAACAGCTTCGGCCAGAGCGTGCGGGCGGTGTGGGACCTGCTGCGGGTGGCGCAGAGCGGCGGGAGCGAGGATGCTTTCGTCGGGTACGCGCGGGGCCGCGAGATCAGGGTCGAGACCACTCCCAGGCAGCCGGTTCAACTCGACGGAGAGCCGGGTGGCCAGACCCCATTCACCGCCACCGTGGTTCCCGCGGCCATCCGCATCATGGTGCCCTCCGGCGGCTGAGGCATGGCGCCCGTGCCGGGAGTGACTAATTTTTGACTCGCGCCCCCCCGCCCCCTGGGGAGCGATGCCAATTCTCCGACGACCCGTTCCAGGTAACCGCATGCCCGCATCGGTTCTGCTCATTGATGACGATGTCGATGTTTTGCGCAGCATCGGGAACTACTTCGAGCGGATGGGATACGAGGTTACCCGGGAGCTGACCGGCGAGGCGGGCCTGGCCACCTTCGACCGGCTGCGGCCGGAAGTGGTCATCCTCGACCTGAGGCTTCCCGGCATGGACGGCCTGGAGGTCCTCGACCACCTGAAGCAGCGGAACGCCACCGTCATTCTCCTTACCGGCGAGGGCGACGTTTCCACCGCGGTCCGCGCCATGCAGCTCGGCGCCGAGAACTTCCTCACCAAGCCCGTGGACATGGAGCACCTGGCCGCCGCAACCGCGCGGGTGGCCGACAAGGCGCGCCTCCGCCGCGTCAACGAGGTGCTGCTCACGCAGAGCTCGCCCGATCACGGCCTCGACTCGCTCGGCAGCTCGTCGGCGATGCAGGAATTCGCCCACCAGGTATCGCTGCTCGCGCAGAGCGAGCGGACCACCGTCCTGCTCACCGGCGAGAGCGGTACCGGCAAGGGGTGGATCGCGCGGATGATGCACGATTTGAGTCCTCGTGCGAAGGCGCCGTTCGTCGAGGTGAATTGCGCGGGACTCAAAGCGACATTCCTCGACTCCGAGTTGTTCGGCCATGAGAAGGGCGCCTTCTCCGACGCCAAAGATCGCAAGCAGGGCCTGTTCGAAATCGCCGACCAGGGAACGATCTTCCTCGACGAGATCGGCGACCTCGCCCCCGAGCTGCAGCCCAAGCTGCTCAAGGTGCTCGAGACCAAGACCTTCCGCCGCCTCGGGGGCACGCGCGAGATCGCGGTAGACGTGCGGCTCGTGGCCGCCACCAACAAGGAGCTGCAGGCGGCGGTCGAGCGCGGAGGCTTTCGCGAAGATCTCTATTACCGGCTCAGCGTCATGCCGCTCCATCTGCCCGCGGTCCGCGACCGATCCCGCGACGATCGCCTCGCGCTCCTTACCCGGATCCTGACCGGCCTGCGGAAGGAGCTGCCCGACAGCCCACCCGAGCTGTCGACGGAAGCCCTCGACCGGCTCATGGTCTATCCCTGGCCCGGCAACGTGCGCGAGATGCGGAACGTCCTGGAACGCGCACTGA
>JBBRGF010000124.1:0-9931 GCA_038240975.1 Gemmatimonadales bacterium | reverse complement strand
CCCCATGTCGGCATACAGCGCCTCGCCACCGGTCACGACCAGAACCACAGCGCCGAGAACCAGAAAACCTCGGAGTCCGTCGTGCACGAAGAACTCGAATGCCCACCAGGGATTCAGCGCCCGGAGCACACCCGGATGCCGCATGATGCCGCCGATGCCTAACAGCGAGATCGAGACGAACCAGACCACCATCACCCTGCCGAACACCGCGCCCACCCTGGCCGGGCCCCGCCGCTGAAAGACAAACAGCGCCACCAGGATGAGTGCGGAGATCGCCGGGACTCCCCAGTCGGGCAATCGTGGTGCGGCGATGCGAAGGCCCTCCACCGCGCCCAGCACGGAGATGGCCGGAGTGATGACGCCGTCGCCGTATAGCAGCGCGGATCCGAAGAGCCCCAACGTGATAAGGATCCGGCGCGTCTTCGCGTCCGCCCGGCGGAGTTGCAGCAGCGCGAGCAGCGCCATGATGCCACCCTCGCCGCGGTTGTCGGCCCGCATGATGAACGTGAGGTACTTGAACGTGACGACGAAATTGAGCGACCAGAGGATCAGGGAGAGGATGCCGAGGACGTTGTCGGCGGTGGGCGCGAGCCCGTACATGGGGTCGAAGCACTCCTTGAGCGCGTACAGTGGGCTGGTGCCGATGTCGCCGTAAACCACGCCCAGGGTGGCGATGCAGAGGGCCACCAGCTCGGGTCCCCGCGCCTTGGCGGTGCGAGGATGGTCGTCCTCTACGGGTCGAGGCTGGTCGCTCATCGAATCAGAACTGAATCTGGGCGCCGAGCTCGACGACGCGATTCGGCGGGAGGCCGAAGAACGAGGTGGCCGACTGAGCGTTCCGGGTCATGAAGATGAAGAGCTTCTTGCGCCACCGGGCCATGCGTCCCACCCCATCGTGCGCCACCGCGCCCCGCCGGGCAGCGCCGGCGATGAGCGTCTCGCGCCCGAGATAGAATGTGGTGCTGCCTGGCTTGGTGGCCACCGGCTTTCCCGAGTCGTTGCGCTGCCCGAGCGAGCGCAGAATGGCAGGCACGTCGGGCGTCTCCATGAAGCCGTACTGTGCCCTCACCTGGTAGAAGCCGTGCCCGAGCTCGCGGCAGCGAACCCGCTCGTCGGCGTCGACCTGCGGGATCTCCTCCGTCACGATGGAGAGCAGCATGACCTTCTCGTGCAGCACCTGGTTGTGCTTGAGGTGGTGCAGCAGCACCGGCGGGGCGCCCGACGTGTCCGACGTCAGGAACACCGCAGTGCCGGGAACCCGGTGCGGCTTTCGCCGTGCGATGTCTTCGAGGAAGAGCTCCATCGGAAGGGTGTTCTCCCGGATGATGGCCGAGAGCCGGGCCCTCCCGGTCTTCCAGGTGGACATCATCGCGTATACCACGCCGGCAACGACGAGCGGGAACCAGCCGCCGTCCGGCACCTTGAGCAGGTTGGCGCCGACGAAGGCCAGATCGACCACCAGGAACACCGCTGTGAGGATCCCTACGCGCCAGGGGCTCCAGCCCCAGCGCTTTCGCGCGACCACGGCAAACAGGATGCTGGTGATGGTCATCGTCATCGAGAGCGCCACCCCGTACGTCGCGGCGAGCCTGCCGGAAGAGCGGAAGGTGACGACCAGCCCCAGGCAGCACACCATCAGCAAGGTATTCACCTGCGGAACGTAAATCTGGCCGATTTCGGTGCTCGACGTGTGAATGATGTTCACTCTCGGACTGTAACCCAATTGCACCGCCTGGCGGGTGAGCGAGAAGGCCCCTGAGATGAGCGCCTGCGACGCCACCACCGCGGCGGCGGTGGCCAGCACGACCATGGGGTAGAGGCCCCACTCGGGCACCAGGGCGTAAAATGGATTCCTGGCCGCCTCGGGATCGTGCAGAAGGTACGCTCCCTGGCCCAAATAGTTGAGCATCAGCGCCGGCAGTACCAGTCCGAACCACGCCAGGCGGATCGGCCTGCGGCCGAAATGCCCCATATCGGCGTACAGCGCCTCGCCTCCAGTTACGACCAGGATGATCGCGCCGAGCACCGTCAGACCCGTGACGCGCTCCCGCACGAAGAAATCGGTCGCGTGCCATGGGTTGAGTGCGTGGAGCACGTCCGGCTCCCGCACGATGCCGTGAATGCCCAGCATCGCGATCGCGATGAACCAGATGCACGTGATGGGTCCGAAGAGCGCCCCCACGCCGGCCGTACCGCGCCGCTGCAAGGCGAAGAGTCCGAGGATGACGACGAAGGCCACCGGAACGACCAGGTGTTCCAGCGCCGGCGTGGCGATACTCAGGCCTTCGACGGCGCCGAGAATGGAAATGGCTGGTGTGATGATTCCGTCGCCGTAGAGAAGCGCCGACCCGAAAATTCCGACTGTCGCGAGCAGCGACCCCCCCGCCGTCGCGCTCCCGCCCGGCCTGGCCAGCGCCAGGAGCGCGAGAATCCCACCCTCGCCCCGGTTGTCGGCGCGCATGACCATCGAGAGGTACTTGAAGGTGACGACGAAATTCAGCGACCAGAAGATGAGCGAAAGGATCCCGAGAACGTTTTCCCGACTCACGGGAAAGCCGTGCGGCCCGGTAAAACACTCCTTGAGCGCGTAGAGGGGGCTGGTGCCGATGTCGCCGTACACGACGCCGACGGCACCGAGCGCGAGCGTCGCGAGCGCCCGGCCGGTTGGCGGTCGCCTGGGAGGAACAGCCACGCTAGGCAGCGCGCCGGGCCGACGTGCGCCGAAGCTCGAGCAGCGCGACGACGAAGGTCGCGAGGATGATCGAGGCGGAGCCTACGCACCAGCGGCACACGGCGTGAATGACGAAGAGCTCCAGATAGGTGAGGTACCCCGTGAAGACGACGCCGCCCCCGGCGAGCGCCGCCAGCAGCGCGGCCGCCCAGCGCTGCCCGGCCAGCTGGGGCTGGAGGGAGGCGAGACTCACGACCAGTAGCGCGGCGTAGCCGATCACGCCGATCAGCGCCACTTCTACCCCGAGGAACCGGCTCCATGAGCTGGCCTGGACGGTCTCACACCCGCCCGTGCCACAAGCCAAGGTTCCGATGAGACCGATCTTGTAGAGGTAGAGATAGACGGAGACGAAGAGCCCCAGGAGACTGAGGAGCGCCGCGCCCATGCGAAGGTTCATCTGTGAGATAGGGGCGCGATGGAATCGACGAGGTGAACGATGGCGTCGGAGTCGAATCTGCCCTGATACAACCGTCCGCCCACCAGCAGCGTGGGTGTGGAGGAAACCCCCAGCCGGCTTCCTTCCTCCTGGCTGGCCTGAATCCGCCCGGCATACTTGCCGCTCGACATGCAGGCCTCATACCGTCCGAGGTCAAGGCCGGCCGCCTTGGCGTAGCCGAGAAGAATCGGCGCCGCGTCACGAGCCTCCGACCACTCGGCCTGCCCTTCATAGATCCTGCTGTGCATGTCCCAGAACTTGCCCTGCTCGTCGGCGCAGGCCGCGGCGTGCGCCGCGACTCTGGAGAACGGGTGCTGCTGAAGGGGAAAGTCCCGATAACGCCAGCGCAGCCGGCCGGTCTTGATCAGTCGTTCCTCGATGGTCGGCATCTGGAGAGTGGCGAACGTCTGGCAGAACGGGCACTGATAGTCGGCGAACTCGGTAATCTCCACCGGCGCGCTCTCCGAACCCTTCACGTACCCGTGGAACCCCGCCGTATCAGAAGGCTGGATTGTGACGTTTACCGGAATGCTCACCGTAGCGGGCTTGGCCAGAAGGTACCCCAGCACACCCAAACCGATGACTGCCACCACGGCGAGCACTGCGTAGAATGGCTTCAGTCCGCCGGGCGACGTCGCCATGGCTCGTCTTCCTCCGGTTCGTCGGGAAAGAGGGTATCCGGCCGCTGCGCCTCGTCGACGATTCGCCGGCTCTCGGCCACGTCGGGAGTATCGTAGGTGGATCGGACTTCGTAATGAAACAGCTCGGTGCGAATGTCGCCGAGCAGGCGCAGAAACTCAGGCGCACCGCTCAAGAGCCGGCCCGCTTCGTCGAGTTTCCGGATGCGCTCCGCCAGGTTGCGCAGCATCGCCGCCAGGCGATCGGCCCGCGCATCGTCATATACTTCGTCGTGCTCCGCCATGGCAACCTCGAGGGCGGCGGCCCACCCTCGGTCAAGTTCATGTGTTTGCTGCCGATAAACATAATCAATGCACCTCGGAGCCGGAAAAAACGAGGGTTTGCACCAATTGGTGCAACCGCCTATATTTTCGCTGTAAACGACGACCCTCTTGTCACAAAAAGGAAGGTGCATGAGCAAGAACAAGGGCCAGCCGGAAACCGACGAAGTCGCATTTGCGCAGGCCAGAGATGAGTTGTTCAGTCACGTGTTGCGGTGTGGGGTCATCGACGCCCTTCCCGAGCACCAGAAGGACTGGTTCGACGATACCATGTTGTACCTCGCCGACCGCTACGATACGCTCAGCGACGAGGAATTGGCGCAACTCCGGGTGCTCGGCGAGCGGTTCTGCCAGCCCGTGCAACGTAAGACTGAAACGGTCGGAAGCGCCTAGAACGGCCATCCCGCCGGCAGCCAGCGGTGCCGGAAGCCTCCCGCAAGCCGGACACCGCCACCTACCCCCGCCTCGATGAACCACCCCGACGTGGCCCCGGGGCGGCCCTCAAGCCCCAGAGCCAGCACTACGTAACCCTCGTCCACCGGTCCCTCCACCAACGCCAGGCCCCCCGCGACATACGGCCCCACTCCGTGGGTTCTCGTGGGATTGAGCAGAAAGTGGGCGAGCGCCTCTCCCCGCACCGTCGCCTCGCCGCTGGATACTCCGGCGCCGCCGGCGAGCGAAACGCGGGTCCGGAGCGACGTGCGGAGCGCGCCATAGCCCCCGAGCACCACCGACCCGGGCTCGGCGATGAGCGCCGTCGCCTGGACCCCGAGCTCCGCGATTCGCTGGGCGGCCACCGGTGGCGGCGCGAGCAGCACCGCCGCCGCGAGGCTACCCCAGCGAAAGACCATGCGTGATCGTGATGTCCGGGGCGAGAGAGTGGAGCACCGAGCAGTACTTCCGGATGGACAGGTCGATCGCCCGCGTCGCCTTTGCCTCGTCGAGCCCCTCGCCGCGAATGTGATAGTCAAAATGAATCGCGGTATATCGACGCGGCTCCGTGTCCCGGCGCTCGCCCGATGCCTCGATGGTGAGGCGGTCTACCCTCACCCGCATCTTCTCGAGAATGCTGACGACGTCCGCGCCGGTGCACGACGCGGCGGCCAGCAGGAGCGTCAGCATTGGCCCCGGCGCGACGCCGTTGTGGCCGTCGATCACCGTCTCCGGCCCGCCCGGCTCACCGCCTTTGAAGACGAACCCCTCCGACCACGTCAGGGCCACGCGCTTCGTCTCAGCGCTCACGCGCTGTCGCCTCCCACCGGGCGCCCCGCGCGATGCGCCACGTGGTAGTAATCCCAGATCGCGTAGATGGCGATGGCCGTGGTGGCCCAGGCGAGCTCTCTCAGGTGGGGAGAATCGGCGAGAAAGGCTATGAGCGTCAGCACCTGCGCCACCGTAACCGCCTTGCCACCCGCCCTGGCGGGAATTGCGCGGGGACGGTACGAGAAAAAGGTGGCCACGAAGGCGACCGTCGCGACGATGTCGCGGAGCAGCACCCCTACGATCTCGTATGGCTCCAATCGGCCGCTCATCGCGACCACACCGAACGCGGAGGCCATGAAGAGCTTGTCGGCCACCGGGTCGATGACAGTGCCGAACCTCGAGCTCCCGAACCTGCGCGCCAGCTGGCCATCGAGCAGATCGGATGCCGCCGCCGCGGCCAGCACGGCGAACTTCCACGGAGTCGAGACGAGGGGAAACGCCACCGCGAGCGGAATCCTGAGCGCGCTCAGGAAATCGGCGACGGTCCACGCCGGGCGCACCTGCTGCCCTCTCGGGCGAGGGCTGGTTTCAGACACGCTTCAAGATACCCTGGTCGTCCCGGCTGCTACCCCTCGAGCCCTATGCCTTGACCGCTCCCGTCCCCCGCACGACCCCTTCGACCCGGCGCGAGGGGTCGAGGTGCTCCGACGCCACCCGCAGGATGTCGCCGGCGGTAACCGACCGGTACCGTGCGGCGGGATCGTCGAGATCTCCGAGTCCGGCACCGCTGATCCACGCCTCCAGCATCTCCGCCGCCACCGCGGCGCCACTCTGGCGGCTCACCTCAGCCTGGCCCGAGAGATAATTGATGGCCTGCCGAAGCTCCGTTTCGCTCACCGGCTCCCTGGTGAAACGATCGAGCTCCTTCAGCATTTCGTCGCGGGCCTCGTCCTCACGCTCCGGCGAGGTCGCGATATAGGCGAGCAACGCACCGGCCCGCGCCTTCTGCCAGGCCGACGCGACCACGGTGTAGGCGAGCGACCGGCGGTCGCGCAGGGCCTCGAACAGCCTGCCACCCAGGCCGCTGGCCACCGCGGCCCACACCTCCGCCGCGGCATGGTCGGCGTGCCGGCGTGACGGGCCGGGGAACGCCATCGCGAGCGCCGCCTGAGCCCGCTCTCTGTGCACGACACGATTCGCGCCTTCCTCGCCGTTCTTTCCAACCCAGGCGAGCGGCGTCAGCGTGGGAGGTGGGGGCATATCGCCGTGCATCCCGAACGCGGCGGCGAGCATCTCCGACGCCCGACCGGGGTCGATTTCACCGACGGCAACCACGACGGGACGCACCTCGCGGAATGCACGCTGGTGCCACACGCGCACGTCGGCACCCGCAATGGCCGAGAGTGTATCGGGGAGGCCGGAGACCGGCAGCCCGTAGCCGTCCGCCCCGAAGCCCTCCGCGAATGCGAGCTGAAAGGGATACCGGAACATGTCGTCGGTCACCTGCTGGGCCTCTGCCACCATCACGCCTCGCTCCAGCCCGACCGACGCGTCGTCGAGGTGCGGCTCGCTGAACACCGATTCGAGCAGCGCGGCCGCCTCGGCCAGGTGCTCGGCGAGAACCGTGGTGCCGAAGCCGAGCCAGTCGGACGCGGCGCTCGCGCCCAGTGTGCCACCGAGCCCCTCGAAGGCAAAGGCGAGGCCGCCGGCATCGAGCCCGCCCGCGCCACGTGTCGCCGAGCGCGCGGTGAGCGCGCCGATGCCGGCCTGCTCGGCCGGATCGAGCCGGCTCTTGGGCACATAGATCCCGACGCTGACGAGAGGGACGCCCGACTTTCGCCAGACCAGAAGGTCGACGCCAGGGAGAGGGGTGTGGTAGACGCTCCCTTCGCGCCGGGATAGTACGGGCAGCGGAGGCCGGGGCCGGGGGCGCACCGGCGCGACGGCCCCCGTGGGCGCCAGGGGCGTGACGGCGAATGCGCTCGCGAGTGCCTTCGCCGTAAGGTCGTCGCCCTCCGCGCGCGGCAGATAGAGCACGCCGGACACCGAATCCGGGTGCAGGTACTGCTCCGCGGCCTCGCGCACCTGGTCAGGCTCGACCGCCGCGAGCGCTGCATACTCGCGGTCGAGCAACTCGTAGCCGTCGAGCGCCTCCGCCTCCGCGAGGGACGCGGCGCGGCCCTCCATCGACTCCATCCGGCGAGCCCATCGCGCGCGAAGCAGCGTCCGCGCCCGATCGAGGTCGAGCCCGGACGGACCGAGGAGCGCGAGCTGGGTCACCGACTCCGCGATGCCGGCCAGCGCCTCTTCCACGCGGCCGGGGGCGACCTCCGCGGAGACGCTCATGACGCCTAGCTCGGTCGGGGCGTAGTGGTGGGCCGATACCCAGCTCACGATGCCCGGCTCTCTGAGTCGCCGGTAGAGTCGGCTTCCCTTGCCCGATCCGAGCACCGCCGCGGCGAGGTCGAGCGCCGGCGAGTCGGGATGGAGCGCGGCCACCGTCCGCCAGCCCACCGCCAGCTCCGCGCGCGTAACGTCTCCCCGGAGTGTTCGCGCCCTGACCTCCCGCCTCGGCGGCTCGTCGGGCGAGCGGTCGATCGCGCCGGCCGCGGCCGGCCAGTCGCCGTACGCTTCGCGTGCCAGCGCCAGCGCATGGCCGGCGTCCACCGCGCCCACGATGGAGACGACGGTCCGTTCCGGCACGTAGCGCGAGCAGTAGTAGCCCTGGAGGTCGGCGCGCGTGTACGCGGCAAGCTGGCTCTCGTGTCCGATTCGCCACCGCCTCATCCGGTGGCGATCGAACATCACCTCGTGCAAGGTCTCGTGAGTGAGAGCCGACGGCGTATCGAGCTTGCGCTTCGCTTCCTGGATGATCACCTGCAGCTCGCGCGCGAGCTCGTCTCCGTCGAGCAGGGAGTGGCGCAGCGCATCCGACTGGATGTCGAGTGCGGCCTCGAGGCCCGATGCGGGAAGAACCGTGAAGTAGGTGGTGTGGTCGTACGTCGTGCTGGCGTTGAGGTAGCCGCCGGCGCTCTTCGTTTCCCGCGCGATGGCGCCGACGCCCCGGCGCGAGGTGCCCTTGAAGAACATGTGCTCGAGAACGTGCGACACGCCGACCCAGTGGTCGGGCTCGTCGAAAAACCCCGCCTTGACATGGGTCACCACCGCCACCGCGGGAGCGGAGCGGTCTTCCTGCACCAGCACGGTCAGTCCGTTGGGCAGCACCTCGCGGTGGACGGTGGAAGTCCAGACCTGCGGAGAACGGAGAAGGGAGAAGGGAGAAGAGGCCATGGCTGGGAGGAAGGAGAAGGGAGAAAGGTCTCGCTTGGATTCTAGCGTCGTTTGACCTTCCCCGTATTCCCTGTTCTACCCTCTCCTTTCTCCCTTCTCCGTTTCACTGCACGATCCTGAGCACTCCCGCTTCCGCGCTCCCCCGAATGAACGCCTCCGGATCGGTCGTGGGAATCACCACGCCGGTCTCGGTCTGGCCGCGGCGCGCGTGGCTTGCCATGAAATCGCTCAAGGAGCCCTGCGCCCATTCGCGGTCGGCGGCCTTCATCTGGAGCAGAATTTCGTCCCACGTCCCCCGGATCGGATGCCCGGCCAGCGTGACGACGAGGTGCGACTCGCCCTGACCCGGCTTCTTCTGCATCGCGTGCAGCTCGCTCAGCAGCGTGCCGAACAGATCGAGCTGATGCGGATCGCGCACGCCGCCGTCGGCCTGCTGCGCCTCGACTTCGGCCAGGAGCACGTCGATGGCGTCGGGCTCACCAGCCACCTCGCCGAGCCGCGCGAGCCATGGTGCCAGCTCGGGGTCTTCGTCGGGAAGCCGGTAGACGGTCTTCTTGAGCTCGATGTGACGCCAGATGCCGAGCTCGTCGAAGTGGTCTTCAGGCAGCGTGCGCTCGAGCTGGTGGAGCGCCGCCTCGGTTTCGGCCCGGTCGTAGAGCAGATTGGCGAGGTAGATGCGCGCCTCGCTGTAGGTGGGATCGATCTCGAGGGCACGACGCAGCCAGTAGAGCGATCCGGCGTCGTTCCCGAGCCGGTGCGACGCGTAGCCCAGACACGCCGCGGCGTCGGCGGACTCGGGGTGCGAGGCGGAGGCCAGGTCGAAGAACCGATGGGCCGGCGCGACGAGCCCCTCGCGAAAGAGCGCTCGCCCGACCTGCAGCATCAGCTCATGGTCATCCTGGAATCCGAGCTGGAGGATCCGCTCGAAGCCGCTCAGCGCGGCCGCCCGCTCACCCATCTTCAGCAATGTTTCGCCGTGTCCTGCAAGGCCGTCCTCGTGGTCGGGATCGAGAGAAAGGGCGTGCTCGAAACTCCGCCGCGCCCAGGCGTATTCCTCCCTGGCGAGGTGGGCGTAGGCTGTGCCGATGTGCAGTTCGACGGCGTGGGGGTAGAAGTTGAGGCCTTCCTTGAGGATGCTCAGCGCTTCATCGTAGCGACCTTCGTTGTAGAGGTGATGGGCTTGTTCGTCGAAGTCGTCGGAGCTCAAGAATGCATCCGACATCGGGTATCCCCCGGCGGGTAGGTTACTGGAAACTAGGAACTTCCGAAGACACGAGCAAGAGAACGGCCGGAAATCCCGGGTTGACGACG
>JBBRGF010000123.1:0-9933 GCA_038240975.1 Gemmatimonadales bacterium | reverse complement strand
GGTTCGGGTGAAGAACTCGACGGAGAGGCTGCCCGCGCCCTGGATGACCAGGTCGAGGAGAATGAAGAAGAGAGGCAGCAGGGCCACGATGACGGCGCCGATCATGAGGCCGACCATCAGGTTGCTCACCGCCCGCCGGAGGACTCGGCGGTTCACAGCGCCTTGCTCCCTATTCCCGAGCCCCGGGCCACGCGCCAGATGAGAAGGCGCGCGCCGGCATTCACCACCACCGTCACCACGAACAGCAGGAACGCCACGTAGGCGAGCGCGGACAGGTGCATGTCGCCGACGGCCTCGGAGAATTCGTTCGCGATCGCCGCGGCCATGGTGTACCCCGGCGCGAAGAGCGACGCCGCGATCTCGTGCCGGTTGCCGATCAGCATCGTCACCGCCATCGTTTCGCCGAGCGCCCGTCCGAGCCCCAGGATGACGGCGCCGAGGATGCCCGAGCGGGCGTACGGAACGACGGTGGTGATCACCGCTTCCCAGCGGGTGGCCCCCAGCGCCAGCGACGCCTCCCGCTGCGTGTTCGGCACCGCCAGCAGCACCTCGCGCGAAACCGACATCACATACGGCATGACCATGATGGCGAGGATGATGCCGGCCGCCAGCATGGACGGGCCGTAGATGGGGCCCCGAAAGAACGGAAGAAAGTCGAGACCGCTCCGCAGCAACGGAAAGACGCTCTTCCTGAGGAGCGGGACGAGCACGAAGATTCCCCAGAGCCCGTAGACCACGCTCGGGATGGCTGCGAGCAGGCTGATCAGAAAGGCGACGGGCTGGCGGATGATCTTGGGCGAGAACTCGGTGAGGTAGATGGCCACGCCGAGTGAGAGCGGCACGGCGATGACCAGGGCGATCAGCGATGAGACGAGAGTGCCGAAGATGAGCGGGAAGGCTCCGAACTGCTCCGCGACAGGGTCCCATACGCTGGTGGAGATGAACCCGAGACCGAACTTGGACATCGCCAGGCGCGACCCGGTCCACAGCTCGAACACGAGGAAGCCGAGCAACAGCGGAACGGTGAGTGCGCCCAGGGTCAGCAGGAGCTTGAAGACGCGGTCGCCGTAGCTGCTCCGCTCCAGCGGCGGAGGAGGTAAGGGTCGGGGTGGAGCATCGGGCTGGGTGGCGGTAGCCATTGCGAGAGTCTATCCCGCGGGGCCGCAGGCCGAGTCACGGGTGTGTAACGGAAGTGTCACGAGCGGGGTAGACGTCGCTGAATCATCTCGATCAGGGGCACCGGCAGGGGAGCGTACTGCAGATCGGCCGCCATGCGCTGAGCCTCGGGCTCCAGCATCCAGCGGACAAAGGCGCGGATCTTCGCCTCCTTGGCGCTGTCGCCGCCCTCGCGATGGATCAAGAGCCAGGTAAAGGACGAGATCGGATACGATTCCGCGCCGGGCGCGTTGGTGATCGATACCCGGAAGTCGGTGTTGGCCTCGAGCCGGGCGCTTGCGGCGGCGGCGCTCACCCGCTTGATCGACGCGCTGACGAAGTCGCCCGCCGCATTGCGCAGCTGCGCGGCCGGCAGTTTGTTCGAGACGGCGTAGATCAGCTCGACGTAACCGATGGCCCCCTCGGATTGCTTGACCTGCTGTGTCACGCCCTCGTTTCCCTTGCCGCCGAGTCCGGTGGGCCATTTGACGGAGGTGGCGCTTCCGACTTCGCTCTTCCACGCGGGCGAAATCTTCGAGAGATAATCGGTGAAAATGAAGGTCGTGCCCGACCCGTCGGAACGGTGTACGACGAGGATGTCCTGCTGGGGGAGCTTGATGCCGGGGTTGAGGGCGGCGATCCGTCGGTCGTCCCAGCGGGTGATGCGCCCAAGGAAGATGTCGGAGAGAATCGCGCCGTCGAATCGCAGCGGTGTCGCGCCGATTCCGGGGAGATTGTACGTGACCACGACGGCGCCGAGCACTGTAGGGACGTGAACGACGTTTCCCTTTACGGCCGCGATCTGCTCGTCCGACATCGGACCGTCGGTCGCGCCGAAGTCCACCGTGCCCTCGGTGAACTGCCGAATCCCGCCGCCCGATCCGATCGGCTGGTAGTTGATGCGAACGCCCGTCCGGCGCGCGTAGGCATCGAACCACTTGGCGTAGACCGGATTGGGAAAGGTGGCTCCAGCGCCCGTGATGGTGGCGCCGGGTGGCGGGCCGGATTTCTCCGGCGCCTTTTCGCCCGACCCGCAGGCCGAGACGAAAAGGCACAGCACGGTGGCTACTTGAGCGCGATCGACTTGCCGCCTGCCTTGAGCGTGCCCAGTCGGGACTGGACGAGTTGGACCACTTCTGGCGGCAGGGGTGCGTACTTGAGCTCTGCCGCCATCTTCTGTGCCTCCGGCGTGATCATCCATGTCAGGAATTCCTTGATGAGCTTGGCCTTGGCGGCATCCTTCGTGTCCTGGTGGACCAGAAGCCAGGTGAAGGACGCGATCGGATACGCCGAGGCGCTGGCAGCGTTGGTGATCGACACCCGGAAATCTGTACCCTTCGGCAGCTTGGTCGCCGCGGCAGCCGCGGTGACGCTCTCGAGCGACGGTTCGATGAACGCTCCGGAGGCGTTCTTGACGACGCCGTAGGGCAGCTCGTTCGACAACGCATAGATGAGCTCGACGTACCCGAGCGCGCCTTCCACCTGCTTCACCTGCTGGGTGACCCCTTCATTTCCCTTGCCGCCCAAGCCTACCGGCCAGTTTACCGAGGTGGCGTACCCGACCTTGTCCTTCCATTCACGGGAAAACTTGTTCAGGAAGTCTGTGAAAATGTACGTCGTACCCGATCCGTCGGAGCGGTGGACCACGATGAGGTCGATGTCGGGCAGCTTCACGCCGGGATTGAGCGCCGCGATTTTCTTGTCATTCCACTTGGTTACGCGGCCCATGAATATGTCGACCAGCAGCTCGCCATCAAACTTGAGCTTGGTGGCGCCGACGGATGGCAGATTGTACGTGACAACGACAGCACCGAGCACCGTAGGCACGTGCAGGACGTTCCCGTTCACGGCCGCGATCTGCGATTCGTTCATCGGGCCGTCGGTCGCGCCGAAATCCACGGTGCCTTCGGTGAACTGGCGGATGCCTCCGCCCGACCCGATGGATTGGTAGTTGATCTGGACGCCGGTCTTCTTGTTGTAGGCGTCGAACCACTTCGTATAGATCGGGTTAGGGAAGGTCGCGCCGGCGCCCGTGAGGCTCTGGGCGGCGACGGGAGCGGTCACCGCGAGGGCGGCGAGCCCGACGATCAGGTTGCGTCTCAGCATCTGGTTCTCCTGACGAGATGTTTGTCACTCCGCGTGAAGCGACATGTAACTTGATCTTGATTAGAAGCTCACAGTCAGGGCGCTACGAATACCGCTGATGCTCGGTACGTTGGTGCCCTGGAAGCTCTGGCGCTCGTAGGCTACCCGAAACTGCGCCTTACTCGACATATAGAACCCGAGCACCGCGGTCAGCGTGGTCGCCCGGTCGTCCGCCGCGTCCGTGTTGGGGTCGGCGAAGTCAATGCGGAACGCGGGCTCGATGGCGTACAGCCACGAGGTCGGGCTCTTCAGCCGGTAGTTGTACGCGGCGACGCCCTGGACGCCCTGTATGTTGTTCTTGGCAACAGTGGCGTCGTTGCCATGGAGATACTCGCCGAGAACGTAGAGGCCTTCCTCACCCGGCTTGCCCCACTGGGCGTCGATGTCGAAAGCGTAGTTGGTAAAGCTTGAGTCCGGAGTGCCGTTCACGGTGACGATGCCGTCATGAGCAAACCACGAGGCGCCGACGTCGAGCTTGGGCGTCAGCCCCGCCGTGGCACGCGCCCCGAAACTCTTCTTGCCGTTCACGTCGTTCAGGCTTTCGCCCTGCCCATTGTATGCCCCCACCTTCACGGTGACGAGCTGGAGCTCGCTGATCTTGTACTCGTAGCGGATGCTCGCGCCGACGTCGTGCGAGACGAAGCCGGCACCGGTGAAGAGGTCGTTCGAGGCCCGCGCCAAGAGCCCTTGGCCCGCGCCGCGCTCGATCGACGGCAGATTGTTGGAGGACGTGAGCTCGTAGCGGCTGTAGGGGCGCTTCTCCTGCCCGGCGCGGAGGAAGAAGGTTCCACTGTTCCCCTCCTTGGCGAACCGGACGTCGATCCACGCGTCGCGGAGCCGCAGGCCGCTCCGTCCCGTGGTGCGACAGGTGATCGTTGGCGTCCCACCGCCCACGGGCACCGCCGACGACGTACAGGTAGTCGCGACGCCCGAAAGGTTCCGTCCCCCTTCGAAGGAGGGCTGAATGTAGACGATCACGTTTTCCGAGATATTGCCGCGTGCCTCGATACGGGCGCGGCGGGTGAAGAAGTTGTCCTGCGGCCCGACGGTCGCTGCGTAGTCTTCGTTGCCGAAATAGTAGAACTGCTCTTGCAGACGGCCAGTAACCTTCACATTGGGGTACACCGTCTGCGCCTGCAGGTGACCGAGGCTTCCGGTGAGCAGCAGCGCGGATCCGATGAGCGCCCTGCGAAACGCGGTGTGCATGCGTGCCCTTTCGGGGGTACGGGAGGACGGCCAGGCATCCGACTCGCGGAGTAATTGGCCCGACGTCGGTCACGGAAAGGCTCACTGCGTGTAACGAATCGGTAAATCGGATTACTGAACCGCCGTGTAGGGCATACCGGCCTCGATATCCCCGCCTAGCCGCCCGCCTCCGCCCGTGACCCATTCGTTGCATCGCTTTCCGAAGACCGACACAAACCCGGGGCAGAATGACTGCGGCTCGCCGATACCGCTCACCTCTTCTCCGGGTCCAGATGCCCAATTTCTCGATCGTGCATCGCCGAGTCCTGCTCATCTGCTCCGCTCTTCTGCTCATCATCCCGACCATCGCATCCGCGCAATCGCAGGGACGCATCGTCGGCCGGGTGGTCGAGGCCGAGCAGGGCGCGCCGATCGCCGGCGCCCAGCTCGAAGTGGTCGGCACCACGCACCGCGCCGTCTCCGCCCTCGACGGCCGGTACACGATGTCGAGCGTTCCCGCCGGACCGGTATCGCTGCGCGTTCGAATGATCGGATTCGCCCCGAAGACCGTCACCGGCATCGTGGTGCCGCCCGGCGGTACAGTGGCGCAGGATGTGTCGCTCGCGGGAGAGGCGGTACAGCTCGCGGAAATCTCGGTGAGCGCCGAGGCCGAGCGGGGAACGGTCAACCGCGCGCTGGATGAGCAGCGGAACGCGGGGAACATCATCAACGCCGTGACGGCGGAGCAGATCTCCAAGAGTCCCGACAGCGACGCCGGGCAGGCGGTGCAGCGGGTGAGCGGGGTGACGGTGCAGGAGGGCAAGTACGTCTTCGTGCGCGGACTGGGGGAGCGCTACACCACGACATCGCTCGACGGCGCCCGGATCCCGAGTCCCGAGCCGGAGCGGCGGGTGGTGCCGCTCGACCTCTTTCCCTCGAGCCTCCTCGAAGGTATCACCACCTCGAAGACGTTCACCCCCGAGCAGCCCGGCGATTTCAGCGGCGCGCAGGTCAACCTCAAGACCCGCGAGTTCCCGCTGGGCCGTGTGATCACGTTCTCCGCGTCGGCGGGCCTGAACGCCGCTGCCACCGGTAAAGACGTCGTCAAGGCGCCGACGGTTGGAGGAGAGTGGATCGGCTTCGGCGGCGGCGCCCGGCGGCTGCCCTCCAACGTGCGCGCCGCCGGCGACTTGAGCGGCCTGACGCAAGACCAGCAGAACAGCCTCATCGGCTCGTTCAGGAACGTCTGGAGCTCGCGGAACGGAAACGGCGGCGGCAACGGCTCGCTCGGAGTATCGGTCGGCGGCGAGGATCCGATCTTCGGCCAGCCGGTGGGGTACATCGCCTCGCTGAGCTACGCCAACGGCCAGGAGATCCACAGCCGGGAGACGAAGGGCCTCGCCACGATCACCACCACACCCGGAGAGGTGGCGCCTTTCAATACGTATGCCGGATCGAGCGCTCAGGGCAGCGTGCTGTGGGGCGGGCTGCTCAACCTGAGTACCCGGGTGGGCGCCTCGACCCGCATCTCGCTCAACAACACCTACACGCGCAGCGCCGACAACGAGGCCTCCGACCTCGTGGGCTTCAACGAGGAGTTCTCCACACCGTTCGATTTCACCCGGCTGTCGTTCATCGAGCGCAGCGTTCGCTCGAACCAGCTCGCCGGCGAGCACCTGATCGGCGAGCGCAGTACGGTCTCGTGGTCAGCCACCACCGCGGGTGTGACGCGCAACGAGCCGGATCGCTCCGACATCGGCTATCGGGCCACCCCCGATCCGTCGACCGGCAGGCTCGTTCCGGTCGAGTGGTTCGGCCAGGCGCGGTTCGCCACGCGCAACTTCAGCGCCCTCGACGAGCACAGCTGGGACTTCGCAGGAAACTACCGTCTGCTCCTGGGATCGCTCTCGCAGCCCTTCGCCATCAAGGCGGGCGCCGCCTACCGGACCGTCAATCGTGACGCCGACTCGCGGGCCTACGACATCGTGAACCGGTCGCTGGGTGAGGATCAGCTCAGCCTCCCGCCCGAGGAGATCTTCACGGTCGCCAACGCCGCTGCCGGCAGCTTCATCCTCAACGCCAACGCCAACGCGGGCCGCTACACGGCGGCCGATCGGATCGCCGCCGGTTACGTCCAGCTCGAATGGCCGCTCAGCAGTCGTCTCCAAGTGATCGGTGGCGCGCGGGTCGAGAACTGGCGGCTCGACGTCGATACACGCACGGTGCAGGGAATCCTCGTGCCTGCCCGGCCTCGCGCCACCGACATCCTGCCGTCGCTCGCCCTGAACGTGCGGCTCACCGAAGACCAGAATCTGCGGCTGTCCGCGAGCCAGACCCTCAGCCGTCCCGAGTACCGCGAGCTCTCTCCGGTTCCCTACTTCGAGCAGGTCGGGCTACTCACCACCTTCGGCAACGCCGACCTGCGGCGGGCGCTGATCAAGAACTTCGACGCCCGCTGGGAGTGGTTTCCGAAGCCTGGAGAGGTGCTGAGCTTCGGAGTCTTCGCGAAGCGGTTCACCGATCCGATCGAGAAGGTCATCATCCTCAGCGCCGGTGCGGCGGCCCTGAGCTACGTCAACGCCGACAAGGCGAGCAACTACGGCGTCGAAATGGAGCTGCGGAAGGGCCTCGGCATGCTCGCTCCCGTGCTGGCGCCGTTCACGCTCTTCGCGAATACCACGCTGATGAAGAGCGACATCACGCCGGGCAACGAGGGCATCTCCTCGCTCACCAACTCCAGCCGGCCGATGGTGGGGCAGTCGGGATACGTGGTCAACGCCGGGCTGGGGTGGGCGACCGCCTCCGGATGGAACGCGACGCTGCTGTACAACGTCGCCGGCAAGCGGATCGCCGAGGCGGGCGTGGCCGGTCTGCCCGACGCGTACGAGCAGGCGCGGCACCTGCTCGACGCATCGCTTCAGTTCCCGGTGATCGCCGAGGTCTCACTCAAGCTCGACGGCAAGAACCTCCTCGACTCACCCTATCGGCTCACGCAGGGCAGCGTGCTCCGTGAGGAGTACCACCTCGGCCGCGTGTTCGGGCTCGGTGTGACGTGGCGCCCGTGAGCGAGCCATGGTTTGACACGAATGTGACCCGACCGTCGCCGCCTGCTGACGCGCCTCCGGCTCTTTCGTAGCCGATACCGCCGCACCCTCTCATGCAGATCAACCCCAGCCCTTGAGGAAGCGATGCACCTGTCCATCCGGAGTCTCCTCTTTCCCATCACCGCCGCGGCCGTGCTCGGCGTTGCCGCATGCAGCGACAACAACGGCTCGGGCCCTTCGGGGCTGGCCGCTCCGACCGGCCTGACCGCCGCGCAGCTTTCTCTCACGTCGATTCGCGTCTCCTGGGCCGCCGCCTCGGGCGCCACGGGATACATGGTCGAGCGGGCCGACGCCTCGAACCCGGGCTCGTTCGCCCAGATCGGCGGCGCCGTCGTGACCGGGACGAGCTATGACGACGCCGCGGTGACCGAAGGGGTGACGTACAGTTATCGGGTGGCCTCGGTCTCCGCGAGCGACACGAGCGCGTTCACCGCGGGCGTGAACTTCTCGACCGGCACGAAGACGGCGACAGTGACCGGTCCGATCACCGCCTCGAAGACGTTCTTCTCCGACACGGTGTACACGCTGAGCGGCTACGTAAAGGTGCAGAGCGGCGCAACGCTCACGATCCAGCCGGGCACCCGCATCGAGGGCGACAGCACGGTTGCCGGTAGCTCCCTCTGGATTCTGCGCGGCGCCAAGATCGACGCCCAGGGCACCGCCAATGCGCCGATCGTCTTCACGTCGGCTCGCACGCCGGGCAACCGGAAGCCAGGCGACTGGGGCGGGATCATCATCATCGGCAACGGCATCATCAACCGCACCGGCGGGCCGATCCTGACCGAAGGCGGCGCGGCGGGCCAGGCGGAGGACTACTCGGGCGGCACCGACAACAACGACAACAGCGGCACGCTGCGGTACGTCCGGATCGAATTTGCCGGCTACGACATCTCCAACGGCGCCGGACAGGAGCTGAATTCGCTCTCGAGCTACGCCGTGGGACGGGGCACGACCTACGAGTACCTCCAGACCATGTCGGGCCTCGACGATTCGTACGAGTTCTGGGGCGGGGCGGTGGACAGCCGCTATCTCGTGTCGTACGAATCCGGCGACGACCATTTCGACTGGACCGAGGGGTATCAGGGCCGGAGCCAGTTCCTGATAGCGCTCCAGACCCAGCGGCTCAATCCGCAAAGCGGGGCCGGCGTCTTTTCATCCGATCCGCGAGTCTTCGAGGGCGACGGCTGCGACCCCGTGGTGAGTGGCTGCGTGGTCGTGAACACCCCGGCGGGCGCGGGCACCAGCACGCCGTACTCCATGCCGGTCTGGGCCAACTTTACCGCTATCGGAACCGGGCAGCTCGGCGGCTTTCCGGGCGACGGCAACGGCGCGGTCCTCCGCCGCGGGACGGGCGGGACGATGTTCAATGGGATCCTCGCCAGGTTCCCGGGCACCGGGCTTCAGATGCGCGATGCGTTCACCGATTCGCTCAGACTCCGCGACTCGCTCAACATCGCGAACCTGATTCTCGCCGAGAACGGGCCGTCGGTTGCGCCGACGAACTACGACGCCGACGGAGCCGACCTGCTACCCACCTGTCCGGCCGGCGCCGACGTCGAGACGTGCAGGCGGTTTGCCCAGGTCTCGAAATTCGCTGCATCCAACCACCAAGTCGGCACCCAGGCGGCGGCGCTCGTCACCAGCCTCAACCCCACCGGTCTTGACTGGACTCCGACCGCGGTTTCGGGCCAGCCCGATCCCACCACCGGCGGCAGCACCGTCGTGCCGGCGCACTTCGATGCCCGGACGGCCGGATTCTTCGGCGCCGCCATGCCCAAGACCACCTACATCGGCGCGGCCGACCCCGCCGGAACCAAGTGGTGGGCGGGCTGGACGGTGTACTTCATCAACTGAGAATGCTCAGACTTCGAATCATCCGCGTGATGGCCCTCCTCGGCTTCGCCGCCTGCGGCGGGTCATCCGCCGCGGAAACGGCGACACGCCGACCCATCCATGTCGACAGCCTCGTCTCCCGTGACGAGGCGCTTCGTCGCTTCCAGGCAACGACGCGAAGGGTAGAATCGCTCACGGGTGGCGCGGGCAGCCGCGACTCGCTCGTGGCCGGGTTCGTCCGCGCGCTCGAATCCCGCGATACCTCCGCCTTCCGGCGCATGCTGCTCGACCGGAGCGAGTTCGCTTTCCTTTATTACCCGACCAACGCCCAGGGCCTTCCGCCCTACGATCTCAGCCCCGACCTGCTCTGGTTTCTGCAGACGACGGGAAGCGACAAGGGGTTGGCGCGGGCCCTGGAGAAGGTGGGCAGACAGCGGCTCGGACACTCGGGTTTCCGGTGCAGCCCTACGCCGAGCAGGGAGGGACGGAACGTGATGTGGGGGCCCTGCGC
>JBBRGF010000122.1:0-9955 GCA_038240975.1 Gemmatimonadales bacterium | reverse complement strand
AGCCGGAACCGGAAGGCACCTTTCCCCCCGACGTACCGACCTTGCTCGAACCCTTCACGGCGGAGCAATTGCTGGCGGCGGTCAGGACGCTGGTGGGGAGGGAGTCGCTCGGTTGACCGGGCGCTGATCAGCGAGCGGTAGTGATCGCCGCTGCCATCCTCAGGCAGGTCGCGGAGCAAGGACCTCCACAGCTGCCAGCAGTTGAGCGGCCGTAAACGACTCGGCTAAACGGTCTCTGCCACGACCAGTAGAAGCGGTACTGGTCTGAACCATCGGACACCGAACACCGCATCGTTCGGGGGAGGCAAGAGCCAGGTTTCGCACAGATACCTCCTGAGGAAGTCCGACGGGCGAAGATCGGTCTCGAATAAAGTGGACCGCCGTCCGCGTGTCGGCTAGCGAGATGTCCTGGCCCCTGCCCGCCGTCGAATGCGCCGGTTCGTTCTCACCGGACGACGATCCTCCCCGACATCGTCGCGCCGTGTACGGCACAATCGTACTGATAGGTGCCCGCCGTGGAGAAGATGACGCGATGCGTGCTGCCGTCGCCCGTCTGAATGGCGCTGCTCGTAAAGCTCGGCGAGGCCAGCGACTGGACGCTGTGAGGAACGCTGCCCGTATTCGTCCAGGTCCACGTGACGGTCCCGCCCACGGCCAGGGTGTCCACGGCCGGGTTGGTCGACCCGTTGTGTCCGCTCTTGAAGAGGTTGTTGCCGACGGTCACCGCCGCCGTGAGTGGACCCGCACCGCCACCGGGAGCGCCGCCACCGCCACCGTCACCCGCCGAGCCGCCGCCGCCCGATCCGCCACCGGCAGATGGGTCCATGGATGAGCTACCTGAGCATCCCGCGACCACTGCCAGGGCAATAGTCGTCATCAGACGCCTGATCATGAGATCCCTCGTTTCTGAATGCCATCCGTTTGAGAACGTGCCTCCGAGTTACGTGAGGTAAGGATATGGGATGAAGGGAGCACCGAATATCGGCTGAAGTCTCACGGAGGGGTCGGTATTTGGACTACACGGGCGATACACCATTGCAGTCACAAGATCTCACCGAAACGATAAGCAACACTGTCATCCCGGGGGGTGAGTTTATTCGAGGCGATTCAAAGCCTTGCGGTCGGTCACTTCGTACACGTAGCCAGGACGCTTTCGATCGGCCACCTCAAGCACTTTCTAAACCACCTGAAACAGAAAGCTCGCTTCCTCGTTGGCCGTTCTCTGTGCCGCACCTGTAAAGATGAACACTCCAATCCCCGCTTGCCGATAGGCTTCCTGCTCGTGCTTCCGACGGCGAACTTGGCATCTTTGGTGACGAGGCGGGCACCGAGCCCCTTGGCGAGCAAGAAAATGTCAGAGTCGCTAGTGCCTGGAGGTACGTGCTCAAGAACGTGTATGGCAGGGTGATCCATAATTTGGCGTGCTTGGACCATCTTGTGTGAGAAATTCTCGTCGAAGAGAAGGCTGGTCAAGCAGCCGCGAGCTGCTCTTCGAACTCCACGGCAGCCTCAACATGTCCGAGCTCGATCTCAAAGGCGTCGGCAACCGCGGCCGGTGCAGAGCGTCCCGCCATTCGGGCAGCCACATAGGTCCGGATGGCTGTGCCCTCAATCACCGGCGAACCGAAGGCAATGCGGGGATCCAGAATGATCGGCGTGGGGCGACCCATTGGCCACCAGCGTGAGGCGAGCGAACTCTGTTCGTCGAACGCGATTTCCTGCAGGAAGGGTTGGATGACTTCACCGAATATGATCTGGAGCCGTTTCGCCTCGCTCAGTTCGATCACATCGGAGTCGTCGTCCCTAGAGAGGGCGGTAAAGACTCGCCGGCCATCCGTATATACCCGCCTCGAGGCGAAGGGGCGGGCTGTTCCGAACTCCTGTGCACAGAGGGTGTGCGCGGCCCGGACTCCTTGGAGAGACACACCTCCATCGATGAGACCTTTGACGACCCGCAACTCCATCAGTTCGAGGAAGGAGAGTGCTATCGTATCATCAATGACGGGGAGGTCAGTGCGGACGACCGGCGGGCGGGGCCGCCGCTCGGGCTCCTGCCAATATTTCGAGATGTACGTGTACCCACCGACCCACCGACGCAGCCGTGAAGGTGTCACGTGCAAGAGTCGCGCGGCATCCGCTCGAGAGTAGATGCCAATGCCTAGAGGGATCCGCTGGCTGGCCATGTGCTTCCTCCAACCCACCCAGGGGAAGACGTCTCTGCGCGCCGGTAGTATACCACGGTTTCCCGCAGGATACCGCGGCGTGGCGCGGGCGGGCTTGGCGCTTAGTCTCTGATCAGCTCGAGCGCCTCGCGGCCGGCCGGCGTGATCAGGGCTTGCGCTGCCGAATAGCGCCGGCGGGCATGGCCGCGGGTGCCCGGTTCCGCCTCCCATATTTCCAGCACGATCCACCCCGCCTTTCGTAAGTCCCGCAGTACGTCGACTCGATGATCGAACGCATGATGAGCCGGCACCGTCCGCTCCTCAGCCTGGAACATCACGGGCTCATCGGCCGCCGCGATCGCTCGCAACAGGCCGAGCTCCTCGTCGGTGAGCGCACAGCCCGGAGGGTCGTACCAGAACTCCAGGAAGGTGCGGTGTACTTCGCGGACGCGATCGGGGAATTGCAGCCAGCAGTAGCCAGTCAGGCAGTCGGGCCGCAGCGCGGAAGGGTGGACATCAAGGACGGGCGTCCACTCGCGCGGGATGCCGTGGTCCATGCGCCGGCCGCGGGCCCTTCCGATCACGCGGGTCTGTCGGGTCGGCTTTTCAGGCGGGTCAGAGTAGCCGGGCAGCGGGGAGAAGAAGGGCATGTCGGCAGCATAACCCCGCCCGGCTTTGGCATGTCAAGGTTTGCCAGCACTACTTCACAGGCTCCCGTCAGAGGCCCAACGGTTCGTGAGGCCCTCGCGCCACGATGATATAGCGCACCGGCTGGTCATCATCCTGGTCGAACGGGTTGCACCGCACCGGGAAGGTCCGGGTCAGGCGGCGGGAGCGGCCTTGCCCGGGGAGAGGTCCCCGGGCCTTGGTTTTGAGCTCGGCCTGGCGCCTCGAGCCGGGACCGAGGGCTCTTGATGATTGCTTGAACGGGGTGGAATACCATCCGCTGAGTTAAGGCAGGTGTAGGGGGAGCCACCTGACTCATGCCAGTGTTCCCGATCCCCAACTCGAGGTGAAAGGCGGATCCCATGCGTGCAACCATTCGGTCGTGCTTGCGAGGGGATGATCCCGGAGCGTGGCTGCCAACCTCACTCCTGGCAGGACCTGCCAGGCTCCTCTGCCTGGTCGCCCTCCTTCAGCTATGCGCCTGCCGGGACGCTGAAGATCCCACTGCCCCGGGGCAAAGCGGCCTCTCGGCCGGCCCAGTCACCCACCCGAGCGCCGAAGACACTCGGCTGCTGATGACACCCCCCGGTATGCGCTGGTTCCTGACTCATACGCACCGGACGGTCGCTCGTACTCGTCCGATGGTCGCCCAGGTGCAGCCGGACGCTATCGACGTCTCGATCAGTCAGCCGACGGATCTGGATGCCATGTCTCCCGGGACAAATGCGTTCGGCCTGGGCATCAACGCTTCAGGTCAGCTCGCGGGCGCCTGGGACCTGGAGGGCGACTCTTATGATGCGATCCGCTGGAAGGCGGACGGCACCCCGGTCGTGCTTCACAAGGCTACCCCATATGGCCAGGCCTTCGGCAATGACCTGAACGATGCCGGCATCGTCGTGGGAAGCGACAATGAGGTGGCGCCGGGGGCCGGTAACATCCTGCACGCGATGCGGTGGAACCCCGATGGCTCGTTCGCCGAGCTCCCGCTGGCACCGGGGGCGGTGCATCAGGCGGCCCAGGGGATCAACAACAAGGGGGTCATCGTCGGATATATGGAGCTCGCCAATACCTCGACCCGCGCGGTCCGCTGGGACGGGCAAGGCGCCCACCTGCTTGGCACCCGACTCTGCTGCTTCGACGTCGCGCGCGATGTGAACGACGCGGGCACGGCCGTCGGGTACGTGAGCAACGGCTTCATCTCCCCTGCCAGATGGTCCGCGTCGGGCGCGCTGACGATCCTTTCGCTCCCTCCGGGCGACAATTTCGGGTTCGCGAACGCCATCAACAATCGGGGACAGGTGGTCGGGCTGACGGGGTTCGCCAACGGCCCCGACGTCACCCACCACGCCGTCGTCTGGGCCCCCGACGGACATCCCTCGGTGCTGCCCTTCTCCGACAGCCGGAACGACGACGATCTAACCGAAGCCCTGGGCATCAACGACGAGGGCGTGATCGGCGGTCTGGCCGAGGATCCGTCGGACCCTCGTGGGACACGAGCGGCGATCTGGTTCAAGGGGCGGAGAATCTTCGTGCCTACCGCCGCGGCGAGCCGGGCCGAGGTCACCGACCTCAGCGCGGACCATCTCGCGGGGGATCTCCTCGTGGGCGACGCACGACACGCGGTACGCTGGTCGTTCAGCCTTCGATTCCGCTTCCGCGGTTTCTTCCCTCCGGTGAAGAATCCGGGCCCCGCGGCGCCGTTTCGGATCAATCGGGTCAAGGCCGGCCAGCCGATCCCGGTCACGTTCAGCCTCGGCGGAAAGGAAGGATTGGGGGTATTTGCGCCCGGCAGCCCCGCTTCGAAAGCGGTCGCCTGCACGCTGAGGGGCACCGCGGGTGCCACACCGATCCGCATGGGCGCGGGCGGCTTGTCCTATGACGCGGGGTCCGACCGCTACCAGTTCGTGTGGCAGACCGACAAGAGCTGGGGCGGCACGTGCCGCCAGTTGTCGGTAACCCTGGTCGAGGGCACCACGCACAAGGCGTTGTTTCGATTCACCCAGTGAGCGGTGGTGAAAAACGGGACTGCCGAGTAGTCTGGGCTCATGCCACCGCTGAACCGTCGTTCGATCCTGACCGGCTCCGGGCTCGCCAACCACCGCCTCCGCGAGGCAGCGGGGTATTCCCAGGAGGGCTTTGCCAAGGAGATCGGTGTTCACCGCACGTTCATGAGCGTGCTCGAACGAGGTCGAACCAACTCCAGCCTGCTCACGCTCGCGCAGGTCGCTGATGGGCTCGGCGTCACGCTTGCGGAGCTAGCTACCGAGATCGAGAAATCAACCAGAGCTACGACCAGACGCCGGAAATAGCCAATCGGTCGGGATGTGCTGGATGGACCGAGATTGACACACGGGTGGTCAACGTCTCCTCGATTGCGGGGGGTGAGTACGCCGAGAATGAGGTACGAAAAGACTTCTCACCGATTGAGCGGGTGGCAATCGCCGACGCCGTGAGCCGTGACTTAGGCAATCGACAAGGAAATCGAACCGACAAACTTCTGCACCGGTGCCAGAAGTTGATGGGAGGGCCACGCGAGAAGTCGCAGCGGAACGGGCTGGATGCTCCTAGGCGAGAAACACGGCAGGTAGTTGACCACGTTGCCAATTGGCAACATTCCACTCAGCCGGTCGCGCCAGCAGGGATGCCGTTCCTGCGCTCGACGGTCTCCCAGCGGATGCCCCAGACGAACGATCCAGAGACGCGGCTCATCGCAGCCCGTCGAACTGCTGTTAGCCGGAGTGGGCCATCGCCCTACTACCCGCAGTAGCCTTGATGACAAGGTCTGCCACCGCGTCCGGTTTAGAGACATAGATCGCGTGGCTGCCAGCAACCTCGACCACGGTCGCCCCTGCGCGCTTGGACATGATGCGTTGGGCTGGCGGCGGAATCATTCGGTCTTCGGACGCAACCAGATACCAGCTTGGCTTCGATCTCCACGCGGCCTGGCTGATCGTCCCGCGTAGGGCTTCAACACCCCACGGGACCTGAGAGTCTGCCATGAAGGCTGCCCGCTCCGGATCAACGTCGGCGGCAAAGGAGGCGGCGAACTTGGCCTTGTCGAGGAACAGGAAACCGTCTTGTGGCGGCAGGATCGAGGAACTGGAGCACCGGCCGGTGGATCCTTGATCAAGGTGGATACCGATTCCTCCGTATCCGGAGCGAACGCCGCGATGTAGACGAGACTGACAACCTTGGGATCGTTGCCGGCCTCTGTAATCACCGCACCGCCGTACGAGTGGCCGACGAGGACAACGGGGCCATTCTGGGCGGCTATTGCCCGTTTGGTCACTGCAACATCGTCAGCCAACGAGAGCGTCGGATTCTGCACGACGCTGACCCGAAGGCCTTTGCTACGGAGCAATCGGTACACCCCTTCCCAACCCGAGCGGAGGGGTTGCGCAAGCCGCGATAGGATGAGAATTTACCCGCTCGCTGGAGTGGTGGCCGAGTGGCTGAAGGCACCGGTTTGCTAAACCGGCATAGGGGGTCAACCTCTATCGAGGGTTCGAATCCCTCCCGCTCCGTTCCCCGGCCCGATTTCGGCCTCCACCCCGGACCCATGACCGCTCCCCGCGTTCGCTTCGCCCCATCGCCAACCGGATATCTCCACGTCGGCGGCGCCCGCACCGCGCTGTTCAACTGGCTCTATGCCCGCCACACAGGCGGCACCATGGTGCTGCGCGTCGAGGACACCGATCGCGAGCGGAGCACCGAGAGTCACACCGAGGTCATCCTCGACGGACTGCGGTGGCTCGGCATCGCCTGGGACGAAGGCCCGCTCTTTCAGGGCGAGTACGGCGACCGGCACCGAGCCGATGCCGAGCGCCTGGTGGCTGAGGGAAAGGCGTATCGGTGCTTCTGCACCAGGGAGGAGCTCGATGCGCAGCGCGCCGCCGCCGGTGCCAGCGGCTCGGCGTTCCGATACGACCGCCGTTGTCTGAGGCTGCCGGCCGAGGAAGTAGCGCGCCGGCTCGAAGCGGGAGACCCATTCGCGGTCCGCTTTCTCCTCCAGGACGAGGAGATCGCGTGGGACGACGCGGTGCACGGCCGCATCAGTTTTCAGGGACGCGACCTCGACGACTTTGTGATTCTTCGGAGCGACGGCAGCGCCATCTACAACATGGCCGTGGTGAGCGACGACATCGCCATGTCGATCACCCACGTGATCCGGGGCGACGACCACATCTCCAATACCCCCAAGCAGATCGCGCTCTACCGCGCACTGGGGCACGCGCCGCCGGTCTTCGCTCACGTGCCGATGATTCTGGGCCCCGACGGGAAAAAGCTCTCCAAGCGCCACGGCGCGACGGCCGTGGGCGACTACCAGGATCAGGGCATCATGCCCGCCGCCATGCGGAACTTTCTCGCTCTCCTCGGATGGTCGCCGGGCGGCGATCGCGAGATCATCCCCGAGGATGAGATGATCGGGCTCTTCACGCTCGAAGGTATCCAGAAAAAGGCCGCTGTCTTCGACACCACCAAGCTGGAGTGGATGAACGGGCAGTATCTGTCCGCGTTGCCGGCCGAAGAGTTGCTCGAACCCGTCCAGCGTCAGCTGGCGATCATGGGCATCCATACGGGGGGCGCTGATCTCCGCCCGGCTGTAGATTCAGTGAAGGCGCGCTCCCGGACCGTGCTTCACGTGGCCCAACAGGTGGCGGTGCGCCTCGACCCTTCACGGGCCAAGCTCGATGCCAAGGGTGATGCGCTCATGAAAAAAATGGGAGCCGCATTTGCGGCGAATCTGAACCTGGCTGCCGACGTGCTCGACGCGATCGGGCCTGATGAGTGGACGGCAGAGACCATCCTGGCAGTGCTCAAGGCAGTGGCCGAAGAGCATTTCCTCAAGCTGGGCGACGCGCTCCAGCCGATTCGGGTAGCGCTCACCGGGTCGACCGTGTCCGAGCCGGTCAACGAGCTGCTCGCGATCGTAGGCCGGGAGCGGAGCATCAGCCATTTGCGGGCAGTGGGATCGCGCGGAATGCCCGGCGAGTCGCCAGCGTGAGTCCGCGTCTCTGGTGGGTCCTGGCGCTTGGCGTGCTGGGCGCTTGTGGAGGAAAGTCTCCGCCGCCACAGCCGACGCCTGCTCGCGACACTACGGTAACGCCGGCGGCGCCGCCCGCCGCGACTCCTGCCGCAGGCGCCCCGCCGGTGACCCCGCCACCTGCACGGCTTCGTATTCCCGTGCGCCTCTCCTTCGTCGGCGACATCAACCTCGGCACCCTCACGCTTGCGAACGGCATTCCGCCCGAGGGCGGGACAGGACTTCTCGATGCCGCGCGGCCTGCGCTCGCCGGTGATCTTGTCGTGGGGAATTTCGAGGGGGTGCTCGGCGACTCCGGCGTCACGTACAAGTGCGGCGGAGTGGCACGCAACATCGGATTCGAGGCGGTCAGGGACAGCATGGCGCACCCCAGGCGGCGACGACAAACCCCGCATCGAAAACAGGCCGAGGGACCGGGTTGCTACGCCTTCCTCACCCCCGGCAGGCTTGCTCCCCGGCTGGTCGAAGCAGGATTCACCCACCTCAATCTCGCCAACAACCACTCCAACGACTTCGGCCCAGAGGCACGCGCCTCGACCGATTCCGCCTTCGAGCGGCTCGGCATCCGGCTCTACGGCCCGATTGGCAACGTGGCGATCGACTCGGTGCGCCGCGGCGACAGCCTCACGGTGGTGGGCCTCATTGGATTCGCGACCTATCCCTTCGCGTACGATCTCCTCGACATCGATCGAAGCATCGCGGTGATAGACTCGCTCCGGCCTCTCGTGGATCTGCTCTTCGTCACCTTCCACGGGGGTGGCGAGGGCGTTCGCGCGCTCCACACGGCCGAAGGCCCCGACTCGCTCGGGCACGAACAGCGCGGCGACCTGCGCCGCTGGGCTCGTGCCGTCATCGAGGCCGGCGCCGACGCCGTGGTGGGGCACGGCCCGCATGTGTTGCGCGGCATCGAGTTCTACCGCGGCGTTCCGGTGTTCTATTCCCTGGGCAATTTCCTGACGTATGCCGGGTTCAATCTGTCGGGACCGCTGGGTCTTTCCGGCGTACTTCAACTCGAGTTCTCAGCGGGGCGCCAGCTCCTTGGTGCCCGACTCGTGCCGATGATGCAGGCCCCGGGCGGCGGCCCTGTTCCCGATCCGGGAGGAGCGTCGATCAGGCTCGTGCGCCGGCTCTCGGTGGAGGATTTTCCAGGAACGGGCGCCCACGTCGACGCCGACGGGCGCATTTCGGCTCTGCCCTGAGCTTGCCCCTGCAGGACGCCCGCGGTTACTGATTCTCGATGGACCCCGAGACACCACAACCCGCGGCGATCGCAGCCTCGCAGGATCCGGTGCAGCTCAGCGTCGCTCTGGTCGAAGACGAGCGGGTGCCGGAGGGAATGATCTGCATGGGGACGTATCGGAGCGGGAAGCTGGTGGCCCGGTCGGTGGTCACTCCCGAGGCGTGGGAGCAGATCAAGGAGCTGCGGATCTTCGACGAGCCGGTGCAGGTCGTGCTGGTGGCACGCGCGGCGCCTCCGGGGTTGCAGTGCCAGCTCTACGCGATGGTCGAGCTGGAGCAGCATGAAGAGGAGAGCCCCGACGAGCCCTGGGCGGCGAGCGTCCCGCGCCCGGAGTTCGAGTCGAACGCCGGCGCATCGGACACCGCCGAGGAGGGTCCGGCGGTGGCGCCGATCCCGCTCGGCCACATCGTCCGCTTCGACCGCGACCGCGTGCACCCCGACAACCTGCCCCTCGAGGCGGCGGACGTGCTGCGCAAGATCATCGATGGAGACACGTCGGAAGTGGTCGACCGCGCCCTTTCCGACCTGCTCGGCCTCTAGCCTCGCCTCACGCCATCAGAGCTGCGGCGCAATGATCGCCGACAGCCGCTCCGCCATTCGCTCGCCGAGCGAGCGTGACCGCCACATCTCCAGCGTCACCCGCCGCGACTTGGCCTTGTCCTGCTCGAACACCCGCGATTGCCCCTTCGCGAATTCCGGGTCGAGCACGTTGAGGTTTGCCTCGTCATTCAGTCGAAAGGAACGGGCATCGAAGTTCGTCGAGCCCACCGACGTCCACCGGTCGTCCACGACCATGACCTTGACGTGGTACATCGTGGGCTGGTATTCGTAGATCGCCACGCC
>JBBRGF010000121.1:0-10018 GCA_038240975.1 Gemmatimonadales bacterium | reverse complement strand
GTGATGATGAGGCGCTGAATGAGCCCGGCCTGGAGAAACCGCTGAATGGTGACTCCGCCATCGATGTAGGCATGCTGAATGCCGCGGGCGGCAAGCCGAGCCACGATGTCGGCCGGTTCCCCCGACATATGCTCGACAACGGCCCCGCGGGGCGCCGGTGCGAGTGGGCCGCCGCTGAGGACGAAGACTGGCTTGTCGCCATACGGCCACGTGTCGAAGGCCAGGACCGTCTCATACGTCTTGCGACCGATGACCAGCGCATCGACCGTGGCAATGAAGGTCTCGTAGCCGTGTTCCTCGCCGCCACCGTGTGGCAGCCAATCGAGCCCCCCGTCCGGTCGGGCGATGAAACCGTCGACACTGGTGCCCACAAAGACCGAGGCTCTCATCCGCCCACGTGTGCGAGAAAGGCTCGCATCGTCCGAGTGACCTCGGTCGCATGCGAGTCGAACACATAATGATTTGCGTCGTGCAGCTCGAGCAGCCGAACGGCATGAAGCTCCCGGCGAACGCGAGCGCGTTCCCCGGCGGCCCACACCTGCAATGATGTGGTGAAGCGGAGCGCGGCAGCGCGGCCCGCGGCATCGAACGTACGCCACGTCGGAAACACCTGACTCACGGAATCGATCACAGCGTCGATGACGAGCGCCGGAGCACGCACCGCCGCGTAGTTCGGATGCCCGCATCCAGCGAGCATCTGCGAGTCGATCGCGCCTGGCGTAACGTCGGCGATGAGGTGATCGGCGGCATCATACCGGCCGATGGCGCGCAACTGCGCCTCGGGAATGTGCATGCCGTACACTCTCTGGAGATAGGCCTGCACCGCGCTCGGCGCCGATAGGTCCATGCCCGTCATGGCTGGCACCCTGGGACCCGCACCGAGTATGGCCATCACACCGCTGTGATCGTATGCCGCGTCCAGATACACGAGCCCGCTGACCCGGGCGGGGTAGGCCCCCGCGAAGGCCGTGAGCTCGTCTCCGGCAATCGAGTGTCCGACCAGAACCACGCGGATGAGTCGCAGCGAATCCAGCACCGCGCGCAAATCGTCCACACGCGTGGCCAGGTCATAGCCCGCGGGCGACTGACTCGATGCGCCGTAGCCACGCCGGGTGATAGCGAGGACGTGGTGGCGGTCGGTGAAGCGGGGTGCGAATTCATCGAAGCCGTGGGCCACGTCCTGAAGCCCGGAGAGAAAGACCAAGGGCGGACCTGTTTCTGCACCGCCCCAGTCGAGCACCTCGAGCCGGATCTCCGGCGCCACCGAAACGAACTGAACCCGATGCGGTGACGGATCGACCCAGCCCGGCGCCTGGCCGAAGGCGGTGGCGAAGGCCAACACGTTGGCGAGCCCGGCGAGCGTGAGAAGTTTCACCGTCCAGCCGCGAGTATCGGCAGTGGCCGCTTCAGGAGCTCCTTCGGCAGGGAGTCCCGCGCCTTGGCGAGCGGCGTCGGAAACCGGCCGGCCAAAGTCCAGCAAGTCGTGGCGGAGCGGAACGAGCAGTCGGGACGAGGCGCCGGCGCTGTCGAGATCAGCGGGGCTCTCGTCATGCACCCGCAGAGCAGAACCGTTCCCAGCACGGCGCGGATGGCCGACGACGAGGGTGTCATAGTCAATTCCCTTTGAGGCTTTTTCCAGTCGGTTCGAGTCTCATCTGTTCCGGTACACATCGGTGCTCAGGTACTTGAGGCCCGAATCGACCATCAGCGTCACCACCTGGGCGCCGGGCCCCAGCCGCTCGGCTACCTGAATCGCCGCGACGACGTTCGCTCCCGAAGACGTCCCCGCGAAGAGCGCTTCTTCCCGCGCCAGGCGCCTTGCCATGTCCTTCGCGTCGCCTGTTCCGACCGGCAGGATCTCGTCGACGAGGGCCGGCTCCCAGAGTGGAGGAGTGTAGCCAATCCCGACTCCTTCGATCTTGTGCGGCCCTGCCTGACCTCCCAGCAAAACCGAGGATTCCGCGGGCTCGACGACGACGATCTTTATATTCGGTCTGTACCGCTTCAGCACGGTGGCGACTCCGCGCGAAGAAGCCGCAGTGCCGACGCAGTGAACGAAGGCGTCGACTTTTCCGTTCGTTTGACTCCAGATCTCTTCGCCAAGCGAATAGTACCCCGCGATGCTGTCATGGTTGTTGAGCTGGTCGGTCCAGTAGGTGTGCGGCTGCTGGCTCAACGTGCGGGCGGCTTCGACCATGTCCAGGATCAGCTTCCTGGTGGTGAGGCCTCCCTCACTTTCGACGAGCGTCACCCTGGCACCCAGCGCAGCCATGTGATCCAGCTTTTCCTGGCTGAATGCATCCGAGCTGACGATATGAATGGGATAGCCTCTGGCGGCGCAGACCAATGCAAGCGAAGTCCCCGTGCTGCCACCCGTGTAATCGACGACGGTGTCTCCGGGCTTGAGTCGGCCGTCCTTCTCCGCCCGTGAAATCACGGTGTGCGCCATCCGGTCTTTGACGCTGCCGGTCGGGTTCTCCCACTCGAGTTTCGCGAAGACGTCCGCACACCCGGGCGGAACGACCTTACGAAGCTGTACCATGGATGTGTTTCCAATAGCGTGGAGAATGTCCATGAGGCTAGCCCGGAATGGCCGACGAGATCGTCAGCCTGAACCCGTCCGGATCCCGCAATCTGAATATGCGTGCTCCCCAGGGCGTATCCGCGGGTTCCGATTCGAGAATACCACCGCGCTCCCTGATCCGGCTCGCCATCTCATCGACGTTCTGATCCGTCGTCAGCTGCAGTGAGAAGCCTTCGCCCTTGACCCGGTCCCATCCTTTGGCTCCGTCATCCTGGCCGATCAGGAGCCGCACATTCCCAGCTTTCAGCGCCACCGCCCTCAACTTTCCCTCGCGCTCGTATCTCTGGTCGACTGTGAATCCCATCACACCGTGGTACCAAGCCAGGCTCTTCTGCATATCCCTCACCGTCAGCGCCACCGAGATGGCGCTGGCGCGGAAGGACTGCGGCTCCGCGTGCTTGGTAGTGGTGTCAGGGTCAGGCGCACTGGGACTCATGAGCTCTCCTGCATTTGTGTCGGCGCATCCCGGCACAGAGTGTAGCCAATGCCGCAGATAGCAACGGACGGACGCCAGTTGAGGGACTAGTGGTCTTGGCATTCACCCAACGGATAGTTACTCAGTGGGAGCCGTCCAAGCGGACCCTATCTCCATCTGGCCGGTCAGCTGCATGCGCGGGTTACGCCACTGCTCGCTCCCACGTGCCGATGTTGCGGCCCAAGTTTGCCGCGTCGTCGAAACTCATCCTGAACAGCGGCCCCCGGGTAGCCACTAGGCGAAAAGTGTGTCCGTCGTGGGTTGCGGTGACAGGCGTACCGGGGTCGAAGCCACGAGTACCCGTGAGTTTCTTCAAAGTACGAGATGGGCGTTGCATGTGCGTCCGCGAATTCCTACGAACCGAACCCGTCACGCTGCAGCGAAGCGCCCGTCCAGCGCCCGCCGCATCGTGCCTCGTCGGGTCGCTGGTAACTCTTCAAGATGGTTTGGGCGTCCTTCCACCCGCCCAACGCGCAGAGATCGACGAGTGGCACGTGCTTGAGATCCGTCGCAAACTTCCGCCGCAGGCTGTGCCAGCCGAACCGCGAGCCTGGTTCAAACTTGAGCTTGCTGAGCCCGGGCTCGGCGCGCTACGAAGTACCGTCCTCACTCCCCGCCGTCACTCACGCTCGTAGCTGCCTATGTCGCAGGCTGCCCCCTGTGGGCGCAGCACCCCGCGCTGGTCGGTCCGCGGGCAGTCCGACAACGAAGCGGCATCAAGCGCGGGGCTACCAGGCTTGAGGGCATGCGTCCCGGTCGGGCCACCGTTGAGCGCCAGCGGTCCCAGTCTGGCGTCGATGGGCGAACTGTTCGGGCTCACGTTGCCCACCTGGTTGCCATCCGTGTTCGTGATGCCGCTGCCACTGCCGTCCCCGATCAGGTTGAAGCTCGCAAAAACTGGGTTGTTTTCGTCGCTGCTGAACACGTCGGGCCGAGTGAGGGCGCGGTTCTGAGCCACGAGGCTGTTCCTGAGTTCTAGCCTGGCCTCTTCACTCCCGTTGACGATGCCGCCGCCCTCGCCGCCGGCGGAGTTGCGCGCGACCGTGCTGTTCCTGACGACGAGGTTGGTCGGGCCGAACCCCACATTGAAGATGCCGCCCCCACGGGGGGCCGAGTTGCCCGAGACCGTGCTATTGGTGAGCATGAGCGTGACTGCGAGGCGACCAAAACCGAGGGCTTGGTTGGAGATGCCACCGCCCTGGTCTGTGGCCGAGTTGCCGGTGACCGTGCTCTTGATGACCGTGAACGTGCCACCGTCGCGATTGGAGATGCCGCCGCCGGATCTGGCCGAGTTTCCTGAGACCGTGCTGTTGGTGAGCGTGACCCTGCCATTCGCCATGGCAATACCGCCGCCCTCGAAGGGGGTTGAGTTGCCCGCGATCCTCGCGTTGGTAAGCGTGGATGTTCCTCGGTTCTGGGAGATGCCGCCCAAGAGGTTGCCCGTGACCGTGCTGTTCGTGAGGTTGAGCGTGCCCCCGCGGTTCACGATGCCGGCGCCCGAGTTGTGCGCGACCGTGCTGTTCCTCAGGGTGAGTGTGCGGTTGTTCTGGTTGTCGATGCCGTGGCTCGAGTTGCGGGCGACCACGCTATTGGTGAGTGTGAGCGGGCCGTGGTTGTCGATGCCGCTGCCCGAGTTGGCTGAGACTGCACTGTTGGCGAGCGTGAGCGTGCCGAAGTTGATGATGCCGCCGGCGCCGTCCGCCTTGCCATCCCTGATGGTCAGGTTCCTGAGGGTCACGGTCCCCGAGCCTATGCGAAATATCCGGAAGTCGGGATCCGTGCTCCGGCGCCGGATGACGATCCCCGTGCTGGGGCCGGTGATCGACAGCCCCTTATCGATCCCGAGCGTGCCCCCGCCGGCTGCGGGGCTGGCAAGCGTGATGGAGCCGGTGAGGCCTGAAACGAAGCTGATCTGGGTGCTGCCCGGGTCCTTGATCGCCTCGCGCAGCGTGCACTCACTGGCGTTGCAGGTGCCATCGCCCGGATCGTCCAGGCTGTTGACTGCCTTGTGTCCGGCGGTCTGGCTCAAGGCCGGACCGTCGGGCGCAACGGGTGGAGCGGTGGACGGCTGGTCCTCGCCACAGGCGGCGAGCACCGCCACGGCGAGAGCTGTCAGACAACGCCTGGTCATAACATCCCCCATTCTGAATTTGATTTTTGCATAACGTGCGGGCCATCAGAGATTCATGGGGCAAGTTACCGAATGAAGCGTGCACCGAATGTCGGCTGGAGTCTCACGGGGGATGTCGGTATCTGGCCTACAATGGCTTAACAGGTGCTCTTCGATACCAACGTTGCTGGCGCTGAGGCGATCGTGACGCGCGATCCCAGGAGATTCCCCAAGGCGCGGGTGAAGGTGTACGCGCCCGACGAATTACTGCGCTTCATCCGGGCGACACCCCAGCCCTAGCTGCTCAGGCGCCACTGTCTTGCGACCCCGTGAGATCTTGAGTCTCAGGTATCAGCAACCAAAGCAGGATATAGACGAGTATTCCCGGAAATGCCGCAGAAACGATCGAGCCCACCACGTAGATGACTCGCATCAACGTTGGATCGATCCGAAAGTACTCGGCCAGCCCTCCTACGACCCCGGCGATCACTCGATTTGTCCTCGAACGCCGCAACGGATGCGAAACATCTGCCATGGACCCCCCGATCACCTAGATCCTGTTGGCCTGCGTGTCTAACGAATGGCGCAGGACGTCACAGCGACTTCTCCGATCGCGCGGCTCTATTGCGGCCGTCCCTTGGACAGATCCACCACCGCCTCAATCTCCAGAAGCAATTCCGGCCGTGCCAGTGCGGTAACCGGAACAAGAGTTTTGGCGGGCGGGTGCGTCGAGTCGAGATACCGTGCCCGGCTTTCCCGCAAGGCCGGGAGATTCGACAGATCGGTGATGAATGTGGTCGTCTTCAACACACTCCCGAACGACGCTCCCACGCTCATCAGGGCTCGCCGCAGGTTCGCGAAGACTTGCTCGGCCTGGGCCTGGAAGTTCCCGACTCCCACCACGTTTCCCGTGCTGTCGAACGCCACTTGGCCAGCCACATACGCCGTACGACCATCGGCGCTGACCACCACGTGGGTATACCCGGTCGGGCGAGCCAGCCCGGGAGGGTTGATGAACTTCGGCTGGGGCGTTTGGGCCTGCGCCACGCAGGGCAGGAGCAGAGCCATGGCAACGGCGAAGAGGGGGACCAGGCTACGTTGTTTCATGGACTCTCCACTGTATGCGCCGCGGCGGGCTCTCGGGCAAGCCGGGCAATCAACACGGCCGCGCACTGGGTCTGAGGGACGAGGGAGTTGAGGCTCACGATCTCCTCGGGCGAGTGGTCGCCTCCGCCGCCGGCGCCGAGGCCGTCGAGGGCGCCGGCCACATCGGCCGCCACGAACGAGATGTCGCCCGCCCCGCGCTTCACCGGATCGTTGGGCTCGACCCTGCCGTAGCCGAGCGCCTCGCTCGCCGCGCTGTAGACACCGAGGAGGCGGGCGTTGCCCGGCGTCGGGGCCATCGAGGGATAGCCGTCGTCGAAGGTGACCGTGGCATGTGTCTCCGGAAGGCTCCGCGCCACAATCTCGCGCATCACGGCTCGGGCCGAGTCTCGCTCGCCATCCGTGAGCGTGCGCAAGTCGCCCTGCGCCATGGCGCGGGGGGCGATGATGTTGGTCTTGCCGGCCGCCGTGCCTCTGAAGCCGTCGGGGTCGAGCTCCACCTGGGCGCCACCGACGACGGTTCCTGGGTTGAACGTCAGTGTCGGAGGCCCCGCCAGCCGCGTCCGGAAACCGTCGAGGATGCGCGCCATCTCGTAGATTGCTCCGTAACCCACCGAGTCGCGGAATACTCCCGAGCTGTGCCCCTGCCGCGCCGTCACCTCGAGCCGCCAGGTGCCGGCGCTCCGGCGCGCCGTGACGGCGGTGCCCCCGCCTCCGCTCTCGAACGAGAGCGCCGCGTCCGCTCCGCGGCCGGCCTCGATCAGGTCGCGGCGCGAGACGCTGTAGGGCTCGCCCGCCTCCTCCTCGTCGCCGGTGAGGACCACTGTGACATTGGCGTCCTCGAGCGCGCCCGCGTGTGCCAGAGCGCGCAACGCGTAGAGCATCACGATATCGCCGCCCTTCATGTCGTGCGACCCGGCACCGTGCGCCGTAGAATCGCCCGGGTCGAGGCGCCAGCCGAACTGCTCGCCCTCGTACACGGTGTCCAGGTGGCCGATCAGGAGGAGACGGGCGCGACCCGACCGGCCACGGTGAACCGCCACCAGGTGGCCCCCGCGCTGCACCGAGTCCTGCGTCACCCACCGGGTGACGAAGCCGAGCGAATCGAGTGAGGCGCGGAACACGGCGCCCACCCGTCGCACGCCTTCGGCGTTCATCGTCCCGCTCGGGATATCCACCACCCGAGCGAGATAGGCGATCTGCTCGTCCCGGTGCACGCGCGCCCAGTCGCGCATGCGCGCCTCGCCGGCGGAAAGGCGCGGGCCCTGAGCGGCGACGGGGCATGCGAGGAGGAGGGCGGCCAGAGGGAGGATGAGAGACCGGAGCACGCTACATATCCACCCCCACCTCGAATCCACCGTAGGCCATTCGCCTGCCATCGAAGGGGAGGGCCTTGAGGTCCATCATTCGCATCATGCGCGGATCCTTCATCACCTTCGCGTTCACCCTGTCGCGGTGGGCGCGCGACTTGTACACGATCCATGAGAAGACCACGGTCTCTCCCGGTTTTAGCTTGACTGCCCGTGGAAACGGCAGCCCCATCGGATTCTCGAGGTCGTCGCCAACGCACTCGCGATATTCCAGCGCGCCGTGCTCGCGCCACACCCGGCCCGCCGTGCGAGCCATCCGGAGGTAGGTGGCGAGTTTTCGCTTGGCGACGGGGAGCAGGTATCCATCGACGTACCGCATGCAGCCTCTCGATCTCGTGTAGGAGTTATGCTCAATCCTCGCGAACGGCGACCCGATCGCACAAGAGGAGCCACCGGTCCTTCGGTCGCCATTCCCAGGTTAATCGTCTGGGTCCGTGTGCCAACGCCCGGTGTGCGTACCGACCCAAGGCTCGGCCGCGCCTCGTGGATCGTCTTCAAGCTGTCTGGGGCTGCCAAAAGACTTTCCCTCGGCCCTCCACCGGCCCAGAAACGCACCCAGGACTTCGTGCTGAGCGCTGCGCGTGGGCGGGGCTTCGCTGTCGGGGATCGTCATGACCGGCCCCTCAGTGAACGCGACTGGAGACGCTCGCCTTGGAAGCGATCCAGTTGAGCAGCATCAGCGTCGGCACGAAATACGGAAAGAACCCATACAGGGTATCGCTGGCCGAGTGCGAGTGGCGGTCGATCGCTATGAAGGTCTGGATGCAAAAAACGACAGCCAATATCACGAGACCGGCTCCCTGCCAGGTGACCGGCCGGTAGATCCAGCCCCACGGCTTGAACCAATGGCGAGACACGTTGCCTCCCAGTTTATCGGTTGGTCTCGGTAGTAGTGGCGACGACGTAGTTGCCCATGTCCTCGCCAAGCTTCTCGGTCTGCCAGCCGAAGGCCGACTGGTAGAACTTGGCCATGCGCTCGCGGTTCTCGTACGGCATCTCGAAATGCACGACACTATCCATCGGTTCATCCTCAACGTTCGGTTTCACTGTTGTAACATCGCTCGGGACAGCAAGAGCCGCCAGCGGAAAGGGATGTCTTGAGCCGGACTCGTGATTCAGGATCGATTCACGAATGAGGCAGCAGAGGCGTGAGGGCGAGCATACCCAGCCAGAGAACGACGAAGCTGCTCACGTCGAGCAGAACCCCCACGCGGATCATGCGCCACAGCGGCACGAGACCTGTCCCGAAGACGATCGCGTTGGGAGGCGTCGACACCGGAAAGATGAAGCCACAGGTGGCAGCGAGCCCGGCGCCGAGAGCCGGACGAACCGGATCGAAGCCAGCGGCTTGTGCGGCGGCGATGACGATCGGCACCAGCAGCGTCGCCGCCGCGGTGTTGGAGGCGAATTCGCTGATCACGATCGTCACGGCAATGGACACGGCCAGCAGTCCCGCCGGCGTGGATGCGAGGCTCGTCCGGCTGATTGCCTCTCCGGCCCACCGGGCGATGCCCGTGGTCTCTGCCAGTGTGCCGAGCGAAAGCCCTCCGCCAAAGAGCAGAATGATCCCCCAATTCACCTGACGACCTTCGGACCAGGTCAGGGCGAACCGGCGATCACGCCAGCTGGTCGGCGCGACGAAGAGCAGAGAGGCACAGAGGAGCGCTACTGCCGACTCGGGAAGCAGTCTGGTCAGCTCCTTCACCGACTCCGCCTCCGGGCCGAGCAGCGCCGCTGCGATCGCCGGCAGGGTCCAGAGGAGTCCGGCGATCATGAAGGCGAGGAGCGTCCACCGCCGCCCGGCGCGGTCTTCGTCGGTCTCGTCATCGATCAGCTCCACCGACGAATCGGGTGTCACGCCCGCCAGGCCGCGTCCCAGCATGAGCCGAGTCCAGAAGACCGACAACACCAGCAGCACGAGACTGATCGGAATGCCGAACGTCAGCCACGCGGTGAAGCCTATCCTTACGCCACTCAGCCTCTCGATAAACCCGGCCGTGAGAAGATTGGGCGGCGTGCCGATCAGCGTCGCCATGCCACCGACCGACGCGCCGTACGCCACCATCAGCAGCACGCCCGATGCCCAGGGTCTCGCTCGCTCGGCGCCTGGCTGTTCCCCTGCCTGTCGAACCGCGCCGACGGCGATCGGCGTCATCAGGGCCGCCGTCGCCGTATTCGAAAGACAGGTGGAGATGCCTGCCGACGCCAGGCCGAACCCGGATATCAGACCTCCCGCGCTCTGTCCGAACCGGCGGCTCCGGAGCATGACACCGGCGATGCGGCGATCGAGGCGGTATTTCCGGAAGGCTTCGGCGAGGAGAAAGCTCCCGATGAAGAGGAAGATCACCGGGTCGGCGTAGGGCGCGAGCACTGCC
>JBBRGF010000120.1:0-10120 GCA_038240975.1 Gemmatimonadales bacterium | reverse complement strand
CGGCGAGTCTCCTGAGACGCGGAGCTGGACCGAGAGCCAGAACGCGCTGACCGAAGCGTATCTCGCGGCCCGGCCTGCCCGGGCGAAGATCAGAAGCCGGCTCGATCAGCTGCTGGCGATCGGCGTTCTCACCGTGCCGGTTCCCGTTCGCGGGCGCTATTTCTACCAGCGCCGCGACGGTCGCGAGAATCACCCGGTGCTCTATGTCCGCGATGGCGTGCATGGCACAGACCGTCCTCTCGTGGACCCCAACGCGCTCGACGCGGCCGGCGGGGTGGCGCTGGACTGGTACTATCCGAGTGAGGACGGCCGTCTGCTGGCGTATGGCCTGTCCGAGCACGGCAGCGAGCAGAGCACGCTGCACCTGCTCGACGTGGACACGGGCCGCTTGCTTGCCGACCGCATCCCTCGAACTCGTGCCGCCGACCTGGCCTGGCTGCCCGACGGCTCGGCTTTCTACTACACCCGCTATCCAGCCGCCGGCGAGGTTCCGGACGGTGAGGAGCATTATCACCGCTCCGTTTTCCTCCACAGGGTCGGTGCCGATCCCGCGACGGACCCGCTCGTCTTCAAGCCGGCGCTCAAGGAGTACTGGCCCGGCGTGAGCCTTTCGCCCGACGGACGCTGGCTGCTCGTCACCGTCGCGCGCACCTTCGACGAGACCGATCTCTACCTGCGCGACCTGCTTGTGGCCGGACCGCTGGTCCCCGTCGCGGAGAATCTGCCCGCGTCGTTCGAGGGCGAGGTGGCTCACGGCCGCCTCTTTCTTCGCACCAATCTCGACGCGCCCACCTACCGGCTGTTCGCCGTCGACCCCGAGCGGCCGGCAAAGGCGTGGTGGCGCGAGCTCATCGCGCCCAGATCCGATGCCGTGCTGGAGGGCGTCCGCATAGCAGGCGACCGGCTCGCGGTGAGCTATCTGGAGCGCGCCTCGTCGCGCTTGTACCTCACCGATCTTGCGGGCCGGCTTCTACGAGAGGTGCCGCTGCCCGGGCTCGGCACCCTCATCGGCGTGGGGGCGGAGTGGGACGGCCGAGAGATGTTCCACGGTTTCACGTCCTATACGGTTCCGCCGAGCGTTTACCGGATCGATCTCGACAGTGGGGAGCAGACGCTCTGGCGCCGGGTCGAAGCCGATGTCGACCCCGAACTGTTCCAGGTTCGGCAGGTAGACGTCTCCTCGAAGGACGGAACGCCGGTGTCCATGTTCGTCGTGCACCGAAAGGGGCTCGAGCGCAACGGGGACAACCCCGTCTATCTCACCGGGTACGGCGGGTTCAACATCTCCATGACGCCGGCATTCTCGCGCTCCATGCTCCTCTGGCTCGAGCGGGGCGGGGTGGTCGCCATCCCCAACATCCGCGGCGGAGGAGAGTATGGGGAGCGATGGCACCGGGATGGAATGATGGCCAAGAAGCAGAACAGCTTCGACGACTTCATCGCCGCGGCGGAGTGGCTCATCGCGCAGCGGTATACCCGACCGGCTCGGCTGGCGGCCGCGGGTGGCTCGAACGGCGGGCTCCTCATGGGGGCGGTCCTCACCCAGCGACCCGATCTGTTCGGCGCCGTGGTGATCCAGGTGCCGCTGCTCGACATGCTGCGCTACCACCTCTTTCTGATCGCGCGGCTCTGGCTTCCCGAGTACGGCTCACCCGACGACCCCGACCAGTTCGCCTGGCTACGCGCCTACTCGCCTTACCATCACGTGCGCGAGGGCGCCAGGTATCCCGCCGTGCTGCTTGCCACGGCCGAGAGCGATACGCGGGTGGATCCGATGCACGCCCGCAAGATGACCGCGCGGCTCCAGGCGGCGAGCGCATCGGGCCGGCCGGTCATGCTGCGGCTCGAGTCGCGCGCAGGGCACGGGGCGGGGAAGCCGCTGTCGAAGGTGCTCGACGAGCTGACCGACAGCTGGACGTTTGTGTTTTCCGAGCTTGGCGTCGACGTTTAGGAAAGACATCGAACCGAGGAGTGTCATCTGATGGCGTATCGTGCCCGGCCTCCCGTGGCCATGGCTCATCCCGCTCAGTGGCTCGCGGTCGTCAGGATCGTCGTCGGCCTCTACTTCGCCAAGGCGGTGGCGACGAAGATGACGATCGTATTGCTCGGGGGCGTCCTTCCCGTGCCTGCGGTGCAGGAGCGGTGGGCCAGCGTCATGCCGACCATCGTCGCCAAGCAGGCGGCCGGCAATCCGCTGCAGTTCTACAAGCACTTTCTCGAGGAGACGGTGCTGACCCACAGCGACCTCTTCGCCCACCTCACCGCATGGGGCGAGGTCATCACCGGGGTGGGCCTCACGCTCGGCCTGCTGACCGGATTGGCGTCGCTGACGGGAATGGTCCTGGTGCTCAACTACGGACTGGCCACGCAGTGGGTGTCGCCCGGCCAGCAGGGGTTTCATATCGTCCTGTTTACCCTGATGGTCGTGTTCTTCGGCGCCCGTGCGGGGCGCATGTGGGGGCTGGATGCCTGGCTTGCGGGCAGCAAGCCGAAATCTCCGCTCCTCAAACGTCCCTTCTCCTAGTCCTGCCTTCCTGTTCTACCTCAGCACTTTCGGGCGGGAGCGCATGCCGCCTACCACGCCATCGGCCTCACAGTGGGCGTCGCGCGCGCTGTAGACGACGCAGAACACGCCGTCGGCGTTCCACCGCTGATACCACATGTGCATGACGCCGCGGTCCTGAACCGAAAATCGGGTCGACGGGAGCGAGTCGGTGTACATCGCGACGTGCGTGTGCACCGTCCCGGCCCACTCCGGCGGCCCGCATCGATCGACCGAAGCGGCTGAGGCAATCCCCATCGAATCGGCCTCGACCGGGTCGAGCGCCATGATCCTGCTCACGAAAACGGTGTCGTTCCGAATCGATGCCGCGAGGCACGCCACCCGCTCCTCCCTGGCGGCAAAGCTCGACTCCCAGAGCGCCGCGAGCGCTCCGCCCGCCTCCCGCGCAAACCGGAACGCCGGTGGCGCCCCGCGCCCCGCGGAATCCGATTGTGCAGCGGCGTGGTGAGCCAGCACGACGAGCGCCAGGGCGGTGGCTGCGAGCCTTCGCATGGGCCTTCAGTAGGTGGTGCTGGGAAAGATCAGGCTTCCGCCTGGGCCGTCGAGCTCGCAGTGGATGCTCGTTTCGCTGAAGAGCAGACAGAAGGTGCCGTCGATCCTCCAGCGTTGCCCCCAGGTGAGCATGACGCCGCGGTCGGACCCTGAGAAAATGGAGTACGGCCGATGTCCATCGTACAGGGCGATATGGGTGTGGACGGTGCCCTGCCACGCCGGCGGACCACACGATTCGAGCGACGTCCCGGCGCCGACGGCGAGCGAGTCTAATCCGTGCGCTTCCAGCCCACCGACGCGGGTAATGCGGACGGTGTCGCCGTCGATGACGCTTGCCAGGCAGGCCACCTGCTCGGCTCTGGCCGCTATACTCGCGCCCCAAAGCCGGTGCAGGTCGGCGCGAGCATTCGGATCGATCTGGAAGGTGCTCGGTGGCGCGGGCCTCGCGGCCAGGGCGACCGCGAGGAGCGGCAGAATGAAAGGGTACCTCAAGGCGCCTGGCCGATGGCCACTCCCCACGGAAGCTTGCCGACCGGCACCTTCTTGCTGACGGTCAGGTCGCGCGTATCGACCACGGTTACGTCGTTCGACGGCCCATTGGCGGTGTAGAGCTTACGGCCGTCCGGGGTGAGCGCGATGCCCCAGGGCCGCTGACCCACGGCCAGCGATCCGGTAACCGAATCCGTGGCCGGATCGATTATCGATACCGTGCCGCCGCGCCCGTTGGATACGAAGATGCTCTTGCCGTCCGGGGCGGCCACGACGTCCATCGGCTTCGAGTCTTTGGGCATGGTGATCACCTTGAGCTTCTTGCGGGCCGCCACATCGAGCACCCAGACGGTGCCGTCGACCTCGGAGCCGACGTAGGCGCGCTTGCCGTCAGGCGTGAAATCGAGCGAGCGCGGCCGTTTGCCGACTTCGATCGACCCCAGCAGCTTGCCTGTCTTGGTGTCGACCAGGGTGACGTTGTGATCAGTTTCTCCCGTGACCCAGACGACTGCGCCATCGGGCTGGAGCCGCACGCCTTCGGGCTCCCGACCGACCTTCACCGTCGACGTGATCTTTCCCGATGCCACGTCCACGATCGTGGCCACACCCGCATCTTCGTTCGAGATGAAGAGGGTGGAGCCGTCCCGGCTGATGTCGAAGGTCTCGGGGTCGGAGCCGCCGGGAAGCACACGCATCACCTTCCTTGCCGCCGCATCCACGACTGCGATACCGTCCTTGGATTTGTCGGCCTTGAGCTTTTCGCACTCCTGGTCGGGCATCGTTGGCGGGCAGCGTGGCGAGCCGCTGAGCGCGACGAAGACGGTCTTGCCGTCGGGACTGAGCAGCACGCCGCGCGGTCGGGTGCCGACCGCGACGGTGGCCACGACGGTGTCGGTGCGAGTGTCGATGACGCTCAGCTCCTGCGAGCCCTCGTTGGTGACGTAGGCGAGCAACCCCGGCCCACCGGCGGAGGCGGCAACCTGTCCGGCCGGCGCGCTGTCGGCGCCCGCCCGGCCGCCCGGGGCGGATTCACCGCGCTGGCACGCTGCGCTGAGGGCGAGGAGCGCGGTGAGCGTCGGAATGTCATTTCGCATCGAAGATCGCCTTATCCCGGTTGCGGGCCCCATCGAGTCCCTGCATCTGTTTGACCCCGACAGCGCCGGTGAAGTCGGCCCCGTCGAGGTTCGACTTCGACACCTTGGCGCCGGTGACGTCGGCCTTGGTGAGATCGGTCTGAACGAGCTCGGCGTTGTTCAGGTTGGCGCCCGCCAGCTTGGCGCCGGACAGGATGGCGTGCGAAAAGTCGGCCTTGAACAGGTTGGCGCCCGTCAGATCCGCCCCTGAAAGGTCGGCTCCGACGAAGGTCGCGCGCATGACGCCCATCGACTGGTTGCCCGGGTCGGCGCCGGCGTTGCTGTTGCGGAGAATGGCTCCCCTGAGCTTGGCGGAGCGCAGATAGCCGATGATGCGCGTTCCCGAGAGATTCGCGCCGCTGAGATCGGCGGCCTCGATGATCGTGGCGAACAGGCTCGCACCCTCGAGGTTGGCCCGCTCCAAATGGGCCCGGCGCAGTACCGTGCCGTCGAGATTCGCGTGCGAGAGATCGGCACCGTTCAACACGGCATCGGTGAGGTCGCAGGCGAAGAGCTTTGCTCCCGCCATCTTCGCGTCGGCGAACCGTGAGCCCGTCAGATTCGCGCGCTTGAAGTCGATACCCGAAAGATCGAGTCCGCTCAGGTCGACGTTGGAAAGATCCGCCGTGCCTTCTGGCGCCTTGGCCAGACGAGCCTTGAGCGCCGCGAGGTCGATCTTGACCGCGGGTGAATCGGCCACCGAGACCGGTGGGGCAATGGCGGCTTGCCGCCCGGTTGCAGGAGCGGCCCCGGCGAGAAGCGCGGCTGCCAGAAAGCCGATCACCCGGCTCGTTTCACCGCGGGCCGTCCCGGCGCCATCTTGGCGTCGCTCCGAGCCTTCACGTAGCTGTAAATCTTGTCGATCGTTCCCATTTCCATGCCGAGGGCGCACCATGACGGCATGCCCTTGGTTGGCCTGCCGGCACAGACCGTCTGGATAAAGAGTTCCTTCGTATTGATGGGACCAGTGGGCTTGAGCGAGACGATGAGGTGGGGAGCGATGGTAGTCCCCGTGACGTCCTCGCCATGACAGCGGGCGCAGTTGAGGTTGAACTGCTTCCAGCCGTCGTATACCTCCTGGGCGACGGTATCCCGTGGGGCCGTGTGATAGGCGTCTCGGAGCTCCTGAGCCGCGGCTCGGCTGGCCGTGAGCGACACGGCGCCGACGATGGCGGCGCCGATGAATGCCCGGCGGAAGGTGGCGGCGAGGATCGTGCGCATTACGGGTCCTTTCCAAGAGTAGAGGGGTTCGACACGCTCGGTCTTCATCGGCTGCGTCCTACGCCGGCTTGCGTCTCCCAGCGGTGTCGGCTGGCGCCGACGGTGCCTGGGCTCCGGCGGCCTTGTCGTTGTCCTTTTCACCCGCCACCGGCGGATATACCGGAATGCCATATTCCTTGAGCAGGGCCTCGATCTCCGGCGCCTTCCGGTCGAGAAGCGTCTGAAGGCTATCCCTGAATTCCTTGTCACTCCTTCTCACGGCCAGCCCGATGCTATAGCGGAAGGGCGTGTTGCTGAGCGAGTCGCGCTCGGGGAGCGGTGTAAGGACAAGGGGAACCGCGGACTTCTTGGCGTAATAGCCGGCAACCGGCCCCCAGGCGATAGCGATGTCTACGTCCTTCTTGGCCACCGCATTGATGATGGATTCCGGACGGTTCTGGTCATCGTAGAACGTGCTGTAGCCGGTAAGATTCCCCACCACCCCGTATTGACTCAGCGCCATGGCAGGGGGCGAGTTTTCGGCGTCGGACGTGTAGACGTTGACGCCGATCTTGAGCTTCTTGAGCCGCGGATCGGCAAGCGACCGAACGTTTTCCAGGCCGCTCCCCTTCCGGGCGACGAAGACGTACGCAGAGCGGAAGTAGGGCTTGGTGGCGCCGGCTATGTCCAGCCCCGCCGGGGCCTCCATCGCCACGTCGCAGTATCTCCCGTTGAGGATCCGGAAGTAGCCGCGCCGCGTGGGATACCAGACGTACTGCAGCTTGGAGTTCCATTCCTTGGCGATCATGCTCGCCAGCTTGTTCTCGAAGCCTTCGCTCTTGTCGTTGGACGAAGGCATGTTGTCGGGGTCGGCACAGACGCGGAGCACTCCGGCCTCGAGCGGGCCCGGGCGTTGAGCGTTTACGGGGGCTGCGGGCAACAATGCCGCGAGCCCCAGAAAGGCGCCGCACCACCGAAGACTGATATATCGACGCATTGGTCACCTGCCAACGGATGGGGCCTTCGCGGCCGGCTCACTGCCGGTCGTCACGGCCCGGGAAAGCGAACGACGCCGGAGTGGACAGCCCCCCGGCGCCGTGCTCATTCGTAATCTATCCCCGCCGAAGCCGGAGGCTATCCCTCCGGGCTCCGTTGGGATCTGGTGCGAGCTTACTTGCTCATCGCCGCGTTCTTCAGTCCGAAGACAGTCATGACGCCGCCCTGGTTGCTGAACTGGCCAGCGTCGCCGAAGGCGCCGAGCGCGCCGAGACCGGCGGTCGGATCTTCTGCGCCGATGCCCGCGGCCACCCCGATACCGGCCCAGCCACCGATGCCCGAGTAGACAGCGATGTTCTGCTGGCCATCGGGCGCCGTGTACGTCATCGGGTTGCCGATGATACCCGACGCGGTCTTGTACTGCCAGAGGACCTTACCGGTCTTGGCGTCGACGCCCTTGAGCCAGCCTTCCATGGTGCCGTAGAAGACCAGGCCGCCGGCGGTGGTGAGGGCCCCGCCGTACGCCGCGAGATTCTCTTTGATTTCCCACTTCACTTTGCCCTTCATCGGATCCCAGGCGATGAACCGGCCACGATGGCCGCCCGGGCCCGGGAACATCCGCACGATCGCGCCGACGTACGGCTGACCGGCGGTGTACTTCACCTCGACGCCCTCATAGTCCATGCAGATGTGGTTCGTGGGGACGTAGAAGAGGCCGGTGACCGGCGAGTACGCCGATGGCTGCTGATCCTTGAAGCCGATGGCGGCCGGGCAGATGCCTTCGCCGTTCTTCTTCGAGGAGGTGCCGTACTTCGGATCCTTGACCGGTACGCCGGTGGCGACGACACCCTCGACCGGGGTGCCGGTCCCGCCGTTCTTGGCCCAGTTGATCGGGCCGTACGCGTTGCCGACGATGACCTTGCCGTTGGTGCGGTCGACCGTGTAGCCGATGCCGTTGCGGTCGAAGTGCGCCAGCAGCTTCTTGCCGCCGCTCTCGAAGAGGACGTTCTCGTTGACGCCATCGTAGTCCCACTCATCGTGCGGCGTCATCTGGTAGGCCCACTTCGCGTGCCCGTTATCCGGGTTACGTGCGAACATCGTCATCGACCACTTGTTGTCGCCCGGCCGCTGGTCGGGGTTCCAGGTGCCCGGGTTGCCGACGCTGTAGTAGAAGAGGTCGAGCTCGGGGTCGTAGGAGTACCAGCCCCATGTGGTGCCGCCGCCCCGCTTCCACTCGTCGCCCTGCCAGGTGGAGACACCGAGGTCCTTGCCCTTGTGCGACGGATAGTTCGCGTTCGCGTCGCCATCGATGAGGACTTCGCTGTCCGGGCCGGTGCTGTACGCCGTCCACAGGTGCTCGCCGCTGTTGGCATCGAAGGCCGAGACGCGGCCGCGCACGCCGAACTCCCCACCGGAGATCCCGGCGATGACGATTTCCTTGCCCGACTTGGTCTTGATGTAGATCGGGGCGTTGGTCATCGTGGCGCCCTGCTTGTAGCCGGTGGCCTCGGGGCCCGCGGCCGACTTCTCCGGGTGCTTGGCCTTCCACAGCTCCTTGCCCGTCTTGGCGTCGAGCGCGATCAGCTCACCCTGCAGCGCCTGGATGTAGATCTTGCCGCTCGGGCTGTACGCCGTGCCCCGGTTGACCAGGTCGCAACAGGCGATGGGAATCGCGTCGGGCGACTGGTTGGGCACGTACTTCCAGATCTGCGGCGCGCCGGGCTTCGAGATGTCGAGCGCGTACACGATGTTCGGGAACGAGGTGTTGACGTACATCACGTTGCCGACGACGAGGGGGTTGCCCTCCTGGCCGCGCAGTGTGCCGAGCGAGAACGACCAGACCGGCCGCAGCTCGCCGACGTTGGACGTCGTGATCTGCTTGAGCGGGCTGAACCGCTGCAGGCTGTAGTCACGACCGGTCATCGTCCAATCGCCCTCTTTGCCGTTCAGGGTCCAAGCCCCCGAACGAGCCGCCTGGGCATTGGCGGACGCGGCGACGGCTACCGTCAGCCCCGCCGCGATGCCGCCAGACAGCACCTTCTGGGTAAAGCGGTTCATAACTGACCTCAGGATGAAGGGTGGTTCTACTGCTCTACTGCATTTCGTTGCTGCGTGCCACGATTGCCGACGAAGTCGATCCATGACGGTCAAGGCTGACCGCGCTCTGCCGTTGGCCTACGTTCGCCACCGGCCCGACGGATGTATCGGGGGCGCAAACGACCCACAGGACGCGGGACCGCGCCGGAGCACGAGGCGGAATCAGGAGGATGGCGGTAAAGGTCGAAGAAGGATGGCGAGCGCATGCGGTGACGAGTACGGTCGGGCCCGTTCGGACGCCAGCAACACGCCGAGTGCCACGCATCCCGCGGATTGCGCATGGTGTGCGCATTCGCGAGGTCCGTGGACCAATTCGACATCGAGCCAACGGTGGAAGCGAACGGGAACAAGCCCATCTCACCCCTCAGCGTCGCCGCTGAACTACTCTGTGTTTCAGTAAATGAACTGGAACTGCGGAGGCGGCCAGTCCACCGAACCGCCCGAAAACACTTCCGCTACCTTGCCGGAGACTCCGCCATGGTCGGGGAGAGCGAGTATCCGTACACACTGCACTCGTTTTCACAAACCAGTCAAGTCGTCGCGTAAGGGAGGCTTAGAGGGGCCAGTATACATCCTGAAAAATGAACTGTCAATCAGGACTGGCAGCCGGTTCGGCGGCCCAGACCCGGGCTCCGCTGTTGGCAAAACCCCCCTCGAAAACCTGGCCGTCCGCGCCGAGGAGCTCGCGAGCCCGCGCCGCGAGCGACCTGGCCTCCTCTTCACTCCCGACCAGACCATACACTGCAGGTCCCCACGAGCTCTGTCCAACGCCTGCCGCGCCCCATTCGGCCAGCCTGGTCACCAGCGCCGCCGTCTGGCCCGGTGCGAAGGTGCCGCCCTGTTCCGGCGCGAACCACGCACCCGTCACTCGCTGCACCGTGGTCAGCGCCGAGCCGAAGCCGCGCAGGTCTTCCTCGACGAGTGCGGGAAGCAGCTGCATGAGCACCACGTGAGCCACCCGCTCCACGTCCCGCTCGGCTGGACGCGGGAGTTTCCTGAACGCGGCCGACTCCGCTTCACCGCTCAGTCCGGGATCGCCAGTCGGCACCGCGATCACGCACCGCCAGCTTTCCGGCATGGGGAGTCGGACGAGTAACGGCGCGATCGAGAGCGAGCCCTCGCGTCTGCCACCCTCCACGATGAAGCCGCC
>JBBRGF010000119.1:0-10159 GCA_038240975.1 Gemmatimonadales bacterium | reverse complement strand
CGCCACCGCATCATCGATGACCTGCTCCGGGCACGATTGGCCCGCCGACCCGAAACGGCGGTCATCATCGTCGGCACCGGGTTTGACACGCGCGCCTTCCGCTTGCCGGGCGGACGCTGGGTCGAGCTGGATGAGCCGGCGCTGATCACACTCAAGGAATCTCAGCTTCCCGCACGTGAGGCGCCCAATCCGCTCACCAGGGTCGCCATCAGCTTCGAGCGGAAGCCACTCGGGGCAGCGCTGGCTCCGTTCCGCCACCTCTCAGATCCAGTGGTCGTGTTGGAGGGGGTCTTGCCGTATCTCTCGGCAGCGGAAGTACGAGCGCTGCTGCACGCGATACGAAACGACTTCGGCAGTCCGACACTCGTCTGCGATCTGACCACGCCCGCCTTCGCGCGGCGGTACGGTGGCGAGATTGGCAACCGCCTTCGGGAGCTCGGCGCGCCTTACGGCCGCCTCGAAGTCGATCCCCTCGAGCTGATCCAAGCTGCGGGGTTCCGGCTGATGACGCGCCAGTCGGCGGTGGGTCAGGCGGTAGCCTTCGGTATGCTGCGGATTCCACGTTGGCTGCTCGCCACGTGGCTGCGTTCCCTGCGGGATGGTTACACCATCGCCTCGTTCGAGCCTGCTTCTGACGGTTAGCCGACCGCCAACCTCAACCGATCGAAGAGACCAACGTGCGAGTCTGGTCGACACTGGCGCTGCCTGGGTGCGCTTCTCCTGGGGCGACTTTCGCCCATGTGCTCGAGACTTTCCAGAGGTCTTTCTCGACAACGACCCCGCCGGGCGATACCATTTTGCCTACAACAGTCAGCGAGACTCGTATGGAGGCTATTCGGTGGGCATCATTGCCCAAAAATCTGCGGCTCGCGTTCGTCGCTTTCGCGCTACATGCGCTCTTCCTCCTCCTGGACTTGATCTTCTTCGAGGCGGCTTACGCCGGCGGACGTTCGGATAGTCTTTTCTGGCCTGCGCTCCGGATCGTTGCCTTCTGTCTCTTCGCCTGGGCTCTCCTGCAGCGCGTCACGAGGCCCTGGCTGATTGGGGCCATCGCGTTTGCTGCGTTTCTGATCCGAGATCTGGTGAGAATGAGCGAGATTTTCGCGGGACCTGCGTTGGGAACCGCTCAGAGGCAGCTCACATGCGCCCTTCTCATCTCTCTGGTGGTGGGGATTGGTGCGTCGTTGTGGCGAAGCACAAGCACGCCGGTTCGGACTCGATGACGCCTCAGGGAGATACTCATGACGACAGCACCCGTCTGGCCGGACAAGACCCGGGAACTACGGAATCATCATTTTGACTCCATGCCAACGCGAACCAGACGTGGTACGAGGCGTTGAACGACACACCTAGTCGGGTGGGCCCCCCCATCGAACCACCCCTGGCCGACATTCGTCGGTACTGGCACGACTGGCTGGATCGTGACGGTCATCCGTTTTGGCCGTTCTGGGAGAATGTCCGAAGCTGGTGGGCACTCCGAACTCTCCCCAACGTCCTGTTCGTCCACTTCGCCAACCTGAAGCGCAACCTTCCCGACGAGATGCGGCGCGTGGCCAGGTTTCTCGGAATCCCCGTCAACGAGCAACGCTGGGACCTCATCCTGGAGTACTGTTCGTTCCCGTGGATGAAGAAGCACGCAACGCAGAGTGTTCCGCTCGGAGGAGCCTTCTGGGATGCGGGGGCCGAGGTAGCATCAACCGAGGTGTAAACGGGCGCTGGATGGATACGCTGGATGCGGAGGAGGTGGCGGAATACGAAGCGCGCGCCGTGACGGAGCTCGGCCCGTAGTGCGCAAGCTGGCTCGCAACGGGCGAGGGTCTGGACCAAGGCTGAGGGTGACAATCACCCCGCTGGTTGCCACCGCGCCAACCAATGATCCAGCAGCAGGAGCTGCAGTACGGCGTGGGGCCGTGGCCGAGAGTCATCCCGAAGACCCTGTTTGAGAGCCGGGAGTAGCGATGGGTCGAGCATTTCCGACAATACACTGCCCGCACGCCTAGTCCACACCGCTCCGTTGGGCTCCCGGATCCAACGGTTGAGGGGAGCGAGAAATCCCTGCTTCGCCCGACGAATGTTGCCGGCCGGCAACCAGCTTTCCACTGCGACTTTCAGCGTCTCCTTGGTGTGCTTGGGTCCGGCCAGTTGTGCACCGGGGATCGCGCCGGCCAAGTGCAGCATGTCGCGGTGGAGATAGACTGGTCGGACTTCGAGGGCGACTGACATGCATGCTCGGTCGACCTTGACCAGAACGTCTCCCGCCAGCGTGTGCTTGAAATCGATGTAGCGAAGGGTGTTGACCAGTCCGACCTGTTCGGGCGGCGCCTTTTGCATCAGCCGGGTGATCACCTCGCGAGGGTCATACTGCCGAAGCGCGCCGGCGAGTGGCCCTCGGGCATGGGCTTCCAATGCCGAGTTCGTCAGCCCCGTAGTGAAAATCCCGGTGACCATGGCCGACGGATCGTACCCGTACTTCGCCGAGAGCCCGCGGATTCGGCCGGCCGGACGCAGGTGGCGATCGGCTACCCGGGCCACCCGCGCCAGCAGTCGGTCGGGAAGAAACCGTCGCACCCCTACCCGACGCATGGCCCGGCTGTACCTGCGATAGCCGGCGAAGGTCTCGTCCGCACCATCGCCCGACAACGCGACGGTAACCTGTCTTCGAGTCTCCACCGCCAGGCAATAGCTGGGAAGAAAGGAGTGGTCGCTGAATGGCTCGTCAAAGTGCCACATCAGCCGCCGGAGAGCGGCGTTCGCGTCGTGCGCTTCCAGCACCCACTCATGATGCTCGGTGCCATACCGCTCCGCGACGGCCCGCGCCCATTTCCGTTCATCGAACGCGGCATCGTCGAAGCCGATGGTGAATGTCTTCACGCGCTGGCCTCCCTGAGCCAGCGCCGCGACCACCGACGACGAGTCGACGCCACCGCTCAGGAAGACGCCGAGGGGCACATCGGCAATCGACATCTCCCGGGCCGCGCTCGTGAGTGTACCAAGCACTCGGCCGGTCCAGTCTCGCTCGTTCGGCTCCGGGGTGAAGGCCCAGTCCCACCAGGGGTGGGGCTCCCGGGCGTGAGGCCTGCCATCGATTTCGGTACGCACGACCATGCAATGTCCGGGGGGCAGCTTGGCGCAGTTCTCCCAGATACACTTGGGATCGGGTACAAAGCCATAGGCGAGAAAGTCGAGCAGGGCGGGGTAGTGGAGCCGGCGGGCAAATGTTGGCCAGGAGAAGAATGCCTTGGGCTCCGATGCGAAGAGGAAGGTGCCTGCGAACGTCGCCCAGTAAAGCGGCTTCTCTCCCGCGCGATCCCGGGCGCAGAACAAGGTCCGCTCGATCTGGTCCCAGATGGCGAAGGCGAACATCCCGGAGAATCGCGCCAACGCGCTCTCGCCCCAGAGGCGGAAGGCTTCCAGCAGCACCTCGGAGTCGCTCGAGGTCCGGAACCGAACACCGTGCGTCTCCAGCTCTTTCTTCAGCTCCCGGTAGTTGTAGATCTCGCCGTTGTAGACCAGCAGGAAGCGGCCGTCATGCGAGGCGAAGGGTTGGTCGGCCTCGGGGCGCAGATCGATGATGGCTAGCCGGCGGTGGCCCAGCCCGACTCTTCGATCGCTCGAGAGCCAGGATGCTGAATGATCAGGCCCCCGGTGCGCCAGGTCGTCCCGCATCCGATCGAGTACGCCGGCGTCGATCGGGCCGGAAGAAATCGCGCCGACAAGTCCGCACATAGTAATGGAACGCGGCAGGAGTCGATTTATGACAAGACGGCACCCCAGGGCGGTCTTTCTTCACAACTCACGCGCGACCAACTATTTCTCTGGCTCGAGCTTTGGTGCTGCCGGGGCTGGTCTATACCTGGCCGTAAGGGACGCTGAGGTCACGGCAGATCGCTAGTCTCTGAGTCTCTCTTTCGCGAGCATCCAAATGAGACGACACGATCTGCTGTGCTGCGTTCTGGGGCTCGGCACTCTCGGCTGCGGGGCCGGGTGGCACCAACCACCCCAACTCGCGCCTGGTCCCTTGCCGCCTCGACAGCAGGTGCAGGTCTGGGTGGACGGTCGGGCCGACCGTTGGCACGGCGTCGTGGTCGGGAGGGACTCCATGTCGGGTATCCCTTTTGTTCGATCCCTGACCTGTGACACCTGCCGCCGGGCTGTGCCGCTGGCTTCAGTGGATTCAGTCCGCGTCGGAAAGCCGGTGGCGGGTTTCTGGAAGACGCTGGGCCTGGTCGTTGGTATACAGCTCGCCGCGTTCGCCGTAATCTGTTGGGGTGGGTGCTACCCGGAGACGTAGCTTCGAGCATGACCCGACCATCACGTAGAGACTTCCTGGGTGTGCTGCCAAGCTGGATGGCAGAGCTCGTTCGAACGACCAAGAACCTGAACCTCACGATGGTCGTTGCGTCACCTGAAGGCGGCACCGCTCCCCATGCCGCCGCTGTCGCTGCCCAGACCATGGTGGCGCTGGCACACTCCCCGCCGGCGGGGCTGGGCGATTTCCGCTTTGCCGCGTCGGCAAACATCCCGCCGGGAACTCCGTTCTTTCCCGCCGCCTACCACAAGGGACCCGACTCGCTTGCGATCGGACTGGAATCCGCCTCCCTCGTCGGAGAAGCATTGGTACAGGCAGGGAATGCTGCCGAGGCGAGCATCCGCCTGAGGGACAGGCTGGATGCGGCGCTGGCTCCGGTCGAACGAATTGCCGTCGTGATCGCACGCCGCGAACGGAGAGCGTGCCTCGGTATCGATCCGTCGCCTGCCCCGGGGAAGGATCGCAGCATCGGGGCCGGTCGTGACGCGGATCGTTCTGGACGTCGCGTCGCTGTCGGCGCGGCTTCATAAGCCGTTGTCCGCCCGATTGTTCTTGATCCCAGGAAAAGAACGCCGGCGAGATCGCCCGCTTTACCGATCCCTACCTGACGGATTCTGCGGTCATGGCCTTACAATAGTCAGGTATCCACACCGACGTCAGGCGGAAATAATGCAAGAATTCACCGCTGTCGACCTTGCTGGCCTCGTCGCCGTTGCCTGGGTCCTCGTCAAAGTCTTGGGTCCGTTGGCTGGGGCGCTCGCGAAGCGAGTAGAGGGCCGCGCTCCAGGCGCCGCCGCCGCCGACCCGGCTGTTCCTCAGCTCCAGGACGAGCTCGAGCAACTCCAGGAAAGGGTCGATTTTCTGGAGCGGGCCATTGCCTCACGGCCGCCAGCCGCCGAACTGCCCCGGCAGCGGACACCGGTCTAGGCGAGGCGAGTGGCTTGCGGCTGATGCGCAGATCGTAGGCAACAGCGGGAGATTCCAGTGTACACCGTAGATAAGCACGATCGCGTTCGTGAGTTGACCGACGTCGAGTTCCCGTCTTTGGGCGCGCCGGTGCCGCTCGTATTGGCCGACGAGGGCACAGTCGTGGTTGCCTACACCACCGGCAGTCCTTCGACCGGGCAGGCCGATGGGGCCGGCCCACTTGCGGAGACGACCGCCATCGTGGTGTTTTGGCAGTGCTTCGCCACTCACTTCGGGCTGCCGAACGAAGAGGCGTTCGCCTCGCACCCACTGGCGGATCGGGGGCTTCGTCCCTGCGGCGCGTTCGAAGTGGAGGCCTCGTCGTGGGTGCACGGACTCGAAATGCGCAACCGTGCTCATCCGCGGCACGATCCACTGCAGTTCCAGCAACTGCGACACTGGGTCTGGACGTTTCAGGACTCGGTCTTGGAGTGTGCCGCCCTGAGCTACGCGTCGTTGCAGGCACAGGGCCGCCCGGATGACCTGCCGTCGCGAATGTACGCACTGTTGCGCTCCTCGTAGGCTGCTTAATCGGTGTATGCAGCCGACAAGCGCGACTGAGTGAGTTCCGCTTGAGGGTCCGCCATGCGTCGGCCGATGGTCATCCAAGACTGAGGCACGTCCTGCCCGCGACGTATTCAGCGTGGAGGTCAGGAGGGGGGACCGGGCCGGGCGAGGAGCGGCTGTCGGCACCGCGGCCGGTCTCACGCTTCTTGTGTTAGGGAGCTGGGCCTTCGCTGATTCTGACAGCCCGGCCCCCTGGACAGGCGTGCGGGTGGCCGGTGCCGTCACTTTTGTCGCGCTCGCAGCGGGGGTGGGGGCCCTCATTGGGCACGGATCAGCACGCCGGGTAACAGGGCCCTGATCTTGGAAAGAACGGTCGTATGACGAAGAGGATCCGATGAAACTCGACATCTATCTCAACTACGGCGGGAACTGCGAGCAGGCATTCCGGTTCTACGAGCAGCATCTCGGCGGCAAAATCATGATGATGATGAGGCACGGTGAACAGCCGAATCCGGCGGACGTACCGGCCAACTCGAGGACGGCCATCCTGCACGCCCGCATCGAAATCGGCAAGACGGTGCTCATGGGAGCCGACATTCCGGGGTCCGAGCCCATGCGCAGTGCCTACCTGACGCTCACTGTCGACAGCGCTGAGGAAGCCGAACGCCTGTATGCGCTGCTTTCCGACGGGGGGCAGATTTTCATGAAGATGGAGGAGACCTTTTTCGCGTCTCGCTTCGCAATGCTCCGGGACAAGTTCGGCACGTCATGGATGCTCCTCCACGAACTGGAGCATACCTGATGCTTACATGCCCACGCGCCGCGATGCTGATCCTCCTCGGCTGGCTGGCAGGATGTAGCTCTCCGCAAAGTGAAATCCGGAGCCGGGCCAGCACGAGTGTGCCGATTCGCGGTTTCGGTAGGCCGACGGTGCTCGCGAGGAATGAGGGTGAGGCGCGTATGCTCCAGGGCCGCAAGCCGATCTGGATAAAGGTCGACCCTCAGACCCTGGGTTCTCGCACGCTTACCGTAGGCATGGAAGACATGCCGCCAGGCGACTCGATCGGCGTCCACAAGCATCTGCAAGAGGACGAGGTGGTGTTCGTCCACCGCGGCGAGGTCGAGGTAACTCTCGGTGAGTCGATCTCACGAGCGACGGCGGGTGCCACCGTGTTCATTCCTCGAGGAACATGGATCGGCTTTCGGGTGAGTGGTCCCGACACGGCTACGATCGTCTTCGCATTCAATACGCCGGGCTTCGAGAAGTGCTTGCGGCTTCTGTCAGCGCCTGCCGGCACAACCTTTGTCTCACCTCCCGCTGAGACTGTAGCCGCTGCCCGACGGGAGTGCCATCAAGTACGGCGGGCCGACGAGAATCCCTAATCGAGCGGCAGTCGTGAGCGGCGGCGGTACTGGTTCTGGCACGAGGCGACCGCAGACTGGGCAGGCTGGTGGCCCGATACGGAGTGCCGCCGCTGTGGGCGCGCCGCCCTGGGTTTGCTCTGGACGGCGCTGGCGGCCTCTGCGCGCGGTCGCCGCTCGCATCCTATGGCACGCGTACCTGGCGGAGCGAGCGGCCTTACCATAGCCATCTTTTCGTCGGCTATCATCGCGTAGACGTATCTGGCAGGCCGGAGCGCGCAGAGGTAGAATAGCAGTCCCTACCTCCCGGAGACCCCATGCGCTTTGTTTTGCACGTGTCAATGCCTGTGGAGAAGTTCAACCAAGCAGTGCGCGACGGCACGGCCGGGCAGAAGATTGGTCAGATTCTCGAGGAGTTGAAGCCCGAGGCAGCCTACTTCTGCTCGAAAGACGGCAAGCGCGGCGGCTTTCTGATCGTCAACCTGTCGAACGCCTCAGAGATACCCCGCTTCGCGGAGCCCTGGTTCCTCCACTTCGACGCCACCGTCGAATTCCTTCCGACGATGACGCCGGACGACCTTGCCCAAGCGGGCCTGGAGGAGCTGGGACGGAAATGGAAGTAGTGATGCGATAGATGTCCCGCTTGCAGCTATGGGAGGACGAGGTGCCGAAATTCCTGTGGCAGGTATCGTATACGGCGCAGGGCGCTCAAGGATTGCAGAAGGACGGCGGCTCCGCCCGTCGCGCAGCCGTCCAACGGCTCACCGAGCAGGCCGGTGGTAAGCTCGAGGCGTTCTACTTCGCGCTCGGAGAATCAGATGCGTACATCATCGCAGATCTGCCGGATGCCACGACGGCCGCGGCCGTCAGCGTCGCGGTCAATGGGGTCGGGGCGGTGCGTCTGCGTACCGTGTCACTGGTGACTCCTGAGGAGATGGATGTGGCCGTGAAGAAGGCGGTGGACTATCGCCCTCCGGGTGCAGGCACCCGCTAGGGTCACTCGACGCCCGGATCGAGTCTCGCCGAGAAAGCCCATCCGCCTGTGCATTCGATGACGGCGAAGACGATCTGATTCCGTCCTCGCCTGAGAGGCAGGTAGACGGCGTCGCCGGCTCGGGCCATCACGCCAAGGTTGCTCCGAAGGCCGCCCGGGTTCATCGCGAATGCGAGCGGCCGGCCGTTCAGGTAGATGACGACGCCATTGCTGTAGGCATACCGCATCCGTCGGATCTCGTCGCGCGCCGCTCGTATCGTGGCCCGTGCGTAAACGACGCGGGAGCCCGCGATCTTGCCCGCCATCACGCTGTCGACGTTGGAGAACCGTGGGGTCGCAGCCGGGAATGCCACCCCGAGAAACGTCGTGGTGCCACTGGCGGCGAGGTCGAGCTCGAGAGTGCCGTTCTCCATCGATGCACCGTGCACGAGGGCGACACCCCGAACAAGATCCCGCCGTTGCGTAACGTGGATGCGTCGCCGCCGGGTGAGCGCTGGGGGACACGCGGGCATGAGTGACGCGGGGATCCGCATCCGCGTTCGGGCGGCCGCCGCGGCGTCTGACATCGACGTGGGCGTCAGCGCTCGAACACCCGCTCGAGGTCGTCAACGTGGGCCAGCTCCAGCAGCGCCAGCCGGCGATACTCCGCCGGCGCCTTGGCCTTCTCCACCCGCGTGACCAGCGCGTCGAACTTCCGTGCGACCGCCGGGGCACGGGCGGACACGGCGTCATGCACGGCGTCCCACTCGTGCCGCATGCCTCGCGCCGCGCTATCGAGCCGAGTGGCCGCGCCCGCCTCCGACCAGATCTCCAACTCGCGCCCATAGAAGTCGAGACGGGTGACCTCGACCGGCACCTTGGGCGTGTACCCCGCCGTCATGTCCGCAACCACCAGCGTGACCTGATTGGCTTCCGCCATCGTCGCCTGCCGTTGCCGCCGCGTCACCGAGCCATGGAGCGCGGCTACCTGGCGCTGGAGCCGGTCGGAATCCGTGCCCGACCCAGACTCCTGCTCGCTGCGAAGCCGCACGACGTCGGCCTCGAGCGCTCTGAGTCGCTGCGCGGCGGTGCTCCACGCCTTGGCCTTCGCGGCGTCATACAGGTTCTCGCCCTGCTCGCCGGCATCGACCAGCGCCTTCGGTACGGATCGCGCAGTCTTCGCGCTGTCTCGCTGAGCAAAGGCATGCGCGGCGGCCGTGGCGAGCATCGTGGCGATCAGTCCCCCACATCGGAGCAGGGCCTTGGGCCTCATGTAACCCCTCGGAGTTGATGCAGTGGCGTCGATCGTGTGTTGCTGATGCGCGGTCACTCCCGCGCGGCGAGGAGCACCAGGACAGCGACGGGAAACTCGATCGCGAGTCCGAAGTAGAGCATCGGAATCACGTCGCCGCCGGCCAGGACGATCCCGGCCAGGCGCACGCCGGCAATCCCGGCCAGAGTCCAACCACCCGCCCTGAGTCCGAGACGAGTCCACTGCGACCGCAGTGCGCAGGTAGCGAGGAACGCGGCGAGCCCCAGCTGCAGGCCCCCGTATGTCGCCGCGTAGTCGATAGTCGCCGAGTCGTCGGGCAGCACGATGCCCGTGAGCGCGGCCATGTCCGATGGGCGAACGGCGTATGCCGCGCCGAATCCGGCGAATCCGATCGCCAGCAGCCACAAGAGCGGCCGCCGCCATGCAAGCTCGCCCCAATCGTGGCGCCAACCGGTCGGCTCGGATGAGATGCCCACGCGGCGCAGATACTCGATCACGATTGGCGCGAGATCCGGCTCAGCGTATCCGCATGGTGAACCCGGGGCGCAAGAGGACCGCCCCGTTATTGTCAGCGCTCAGGCCGATGAACGCGCGCAGCCCGGGTAAAAACTGGTGCGCGGCGCCGAAGGTGACACTCACCTCTCCAGTCGGCGCCTCCGGAGTCGTGACGACCGTCCCGGGCGTGGGCTCCGCGGTCGCCGAGGCGGCAGTGTTGGCCAGGATTTCTCCGAACAACTGGTTAGAGACATTCCAGCTCCACTCGCCGCCC
>JBBRGF010000118.1:0-10425 GCA_038240975.1 Gemmatimonadales bacterium | reverse complement strand
CGAACGTCGGCTCCGATCCCGCCGCCATGAGCACCTCGGCGGTGCTCTCGCCCGATGGGACGCACTACGTTCTCAACGGCGAAAAGCTCTGGTGCACAAACGGGACGATCGCCGAGCTGATGGTGGTGATGGCACGCACCGGTCAGAAGAAGATCAGCGCGTTCATCGTCGAGGCCGCCTGGCCGGGCGTCGAGGTGGTGCAGCGGCTCCACTTCATGGGCCTCAAGGCCATCGAGAACGGCATCATCCGCTTCACCGACGTGAAGGTGCCCGTGGAAAACCTACTCTGGGGTGAGGGAAAGGGACTCAAGCTCGCTCTCATCACGCTCAACACCGGCCGACTGACGCTCCCCGCCTCCGCGGTGGCCGGCGGCAAGCGGTGCCTGGAGATCTCCCGCCGCTGGGCCGCGCATCGTGTGCAGTGGGGCCAGGCGGTGGGCAAGCACGATGCGATCGCGCAGAAAATCGGGCGGATGGCGGCCGATCTCTTCGCGATGGAGGCAGTGGCCGACCTCGCGTCGCTCATGGCCGACCGCGGCGGCGCCGATATTCGTCTCGAAGCCGCAATGGCCAAGATGTGGAACACGGAGACGGGGTGGCGGATCGTCGACGACACGCTCCAGATCAAGGGCGGCCGCGGCTACGAGACGGCCGACAGCCTCCGAAGCCGCGGCGAGCGGCCCGATCCCATCGAGCGAATGATGCGCGACTTCCGCATCAATCTGATCTTCGAGGGCTCGAGCGAGATCATGCGCCTCTTCATCGCCCGCGAAGCGGTGGACACGCACCTCAAGGTGGCGGGTGCGCTGATCGATCCCCGGACGCCTCTGAGCGGAAAGCTCGGGGCGCTCGTCAAGGCGGGGCTCTTCTACGGCGCCTGGTATCCGCGGCTCTGGTTCGGGATCCGCGGCCGCATCGGGTACGGCGAATTCGGGCCGCTGGCGACCCACCTCCGCTTTGCCGACAGAGCCAGCCGAAAGCTCGCCCGGACGCTCTTTCATTGCATGGTGCGGTTCGGCCCCAAGCTCGAGAAGCGCCAAGCGGTGCTCGGCCGGCTGGTCGAGATCGGCGCCGAGCTGCTGGCCGTGAGCGCCGCCTGCAGCCGCGCGCAGGCCATGGTGAAAGACGATCCTTCGAATCGCGGTCCCGTCGAGCTCGCCGACCTCTTCAGCCGGCAGGCGCGCCGCCGCATCGACGACCGTTTCGCCGCCGTGTTCGACAACGACGACGTTGCCGCATACCGCACCGCGCAGCGGGTCCTCACCGGAGAGCACGCCTGGCTCGAGCAGGGCATGGCGCGACTCGGCGGCGACTCGCCGCTTGACAACGGTAAGGTAGTTCGATAACCATTGAACGCGTGACAACCAGCCGCTCTTCCGGCGATATTCTACAGCCCGAGCAGTTCGAGCTGATCGCCAAGGCGTTGTCCGATCCGCGGCGGGTGGCGTTGCTGGAGGCGATTGCAAGCGAGCGCAGTTGCGCCTGCTCCAATCTCCGGGGTCAGTTTCCCGTGTCGAAGGCGACGATCTCGCACCACATCAAGGAGCTGGTACGGGCCGGACTGGTCAGGGCCCAGCGCCAGGGGCAGTACCTTCACTGTGACGTGCGCAAGGACGTGCTCGAGGCGTACACCAAGGCATTGCTGCGCCGCGTCGGTCGGTGAGCGCTTTTTATTTGTCCCAATAGTTAGACGATTGTAAAACTGTTGTACCATTTGGAGGTAGGTATGGAGAACCGCAGGGGCCGGACACTCGCCATCGTCGCAGCCACAGTCGTCGTCCTGGGCGTCGCGCTCGCGGCCTGGCGCCGTGCCGACACCAAGACGCCGCCTCCGCCACCGCCGCCGGCCGTCAAAATCGCCCCGGTGCTCCAGCGCGACGTGGCCGAGTGGGACGAGTTCAGCGGGCGCCTCGAGGCCGTAGACCAGGTAGAGATCCGCCCCCGCGTCTCTGGTTACCTCAAACGGGTCGCGTTCGAGGAGGGGCGCGAGGTCCGCAAGGGCGAGCTTCTCTTCCAGGTCGACCCCCGGCCCTACCAGGCCGATCTCGAGGGCGCCACGGCCGAGTTGGAGCAGGCGCGCACCGCTGCCGATCTGGCCGCGCGCGAAGTGCAACGCGCCAAGAAGCTGGTGGACGTCCAGGCCATTTCGCGGGAGGAGTTCGACAGCCGGACCAGCGCCCAAGCCAACAGCGCCGCCGCCGTGCGGGTCGCGGAGGCCGCCGTCCAGACGGCCCGGCTGAACCTCGGATGGACCGAAGTGCGGTCACCGATCGCCGGTCGTGTGAGCCGGGCGGAAGTGACCGAAGGCAACCTGGTGCAGGCCGGTCCACCCGATGCGACGCTGCTCACCACGGTGGTCTCGCTCGATTCCATGTATCTCTACTTCGACAGCGACGAGCAGACCTACCTGCGCTATTCGGAGCGGGCGGCAAGCGGAAGCGCGCGGAGCCGGGGCTGGCACGGCGCGCGTTTCCCCGTCTATCTCGCGCTGGCCAACGAGACCGGGTTTCCCCACGAGGGGCGGCTGGACTTCGTGGACAACCGGATCGACGCGGCCAGTGGCACCATTCGCACTCGCGCGATCTTTGGCAACCGCGACCGCCGGTTCACGCCAGGGCTCTTCGCCCGGGTGAAACTGGTAGGGAGCAAGAGCTCACCGACGCTGCTGGTGCGTGATGCCGCCATCGGCACGGACCAGGACCGGAAGTTCGTCCTCCTCCTCGGCAAAGGCGACAGCCTGGTGTATCGCCCGGTCGAGGTCGGCCCTCTCACGGACGGCCTTCGTATCGTGCGATCCGGCGTCGCGGTGGGCGACAAGGTCGTCGTTAACGGGCTCATGCGGGTGCGGCCGGGCGTCAAGGTCACGCCGACCCTGGTCGCCATGGTCCCTGATTCGTCCGGCACTCAGGATTCGTCCGCGACGACGGATTCGTCCGGCGTCCGGGATTCGTCTGCGGCGAGGGATTCGTCTGCGACGAGGGATTCGTCTGCGACTAGGGATTCCTCTACCGCCGCAGTGACGGAGCGCTAGGCCATGCGACTCTCCCGCTTTTTCATCGATCGGCCGATTTTCGCGGCCGTGCTTTCGATCGTCGTCTTCATCGCAGGCTTGATCGCGATGCTCACGCTGCCCATAAGCGAGTATCCGGATGTCGTGCCGCCGTCGGTCGTGGTCCGGGCGATCTACCCCGGCGCCAACCCGCGGACACTGTCCGAGGCCGTGGCGACGCCGCTCGAGGAACAGATCAACGGCGTCGAGAACATGCTCTACATGGGGTCGACCGCCACCTCCGACGGCGTGCTCACGCTCACCGTCACCTTTCGCGTCGGCACCGACGTCGACCTGGCGCAGGTGCAGGTCCAGAACCGCGTGAGCCAGGCCCTGCCCCGACTGCCGGAGGAGGTCCGCCAGCTCGGCGTCACGACCGTCAAGAGCTCCCCCAACTTCATCATGGTCGTGCACCTGGTCTCGCCGGACAACCGATATGACGAGGTGTATCTCAGGAACTACGGACTGCTGCAGATCAAGGACGTGATCGGCCGCATCCCCGGCGTGGGACAGGTCCAGGTGTTCGGTGGCGGCGACTACGCCATGCGGGTATGGCTGGATCCCGGCAAGGTGGCGGCCCGCGGCCTTACCGCGAGCGATGTGGTAAGCGCCATCCGCGAGCAGAACGTACAGGTCGCAGCCGGCGTCGTGGGCGCCCCGCCGATGCCGGTGCCGGTCGACTACCAGCTCAGCGTGAACGCGCGCGGCCGCCTGCTCGACGAGAAGGAGTTCGGTGACATCATCCTCAAGACCGGGGAGAATGGCGAGCTCACGCGGCTCCGCGACGTGGCGCGCCTCCAGCTCGACGCCGGGGACTACGCGCTCCGCTCGTTGCTGAACAATCAGCAAGCGGTGGGCATCGGCATCTTCCAGGCGCCGGGCTCGAACGCGCTGCAGCTCTCCTCCACCGTGCGGAAGACGATGGAGGAGCTCAAGAAGAATTTCCCCGAAGGGGTGGAGTACCGGATCGTTTACGACCCGACTATCAACGTCCGGGACGGTATCCGCGAGGTGGTCAAGACCCTGTTCGAGGCGATCCTGCTGGTGGTGATCGTGGTGGTGCTGTTCCTCCAGACCTGGCGGGCCTCGATCATCCCGCTGGTGGCAGTGCCCATCTCGATCGTGGGCACCTTCGCCGTGTTGCTCGCCTTCGGCTTCTCGATCAACACGCTCTCGCTCTTCGGGCTGGTGCTCGCCATCGGCATCGTGGTAGACGACGCCATCGTCGTGGTCGAGAACGTCGAGCGCAACATCGAGGCAGGGCTCTCCCCCCGCGACGCCTCCTACAAGGCGATGGATGAGGTCAGCCGCCCGATCATCGCCATCGGACTGGTGCTCTGCGCCGTGTTCGTGCCGGTGGGGTTCCTGAGCGGGTTGACCGGAGAGTTCTACCGCCAGTTCGCGCTGACAATCGCCTTTTCCACCGTGATTTCGGCCGTCAACTCGCTCACGCTGAGCCCGGCGCTCAGCGCGATTCTGCTCAAGTCCCGCGAGGCGCCGCCCGACCGGCTCACCCGCCTGCTCGACCGCGGTCTCGGCTGGATCTTCCGTCCCTTCAACCGGGTCTTCCGCAGCGGCTCCGAGCGCTACCGCGCCGGGGTGGCGCGCATCATCCGAGGCAGAGGCATCGCGCTCGCGGTGTACGCCGGCCTGGTCGCGCTGACCGTCTTCGCGTTCTCCAAGGTGCCGCACGGCTTCGTGCCGACCCAAGACAAGCAGTACCTGGTGGCCTTCGCGCAGCTTCCCGACGCCGCGACGCTGGACCGCACCGATCGGGTCATCCGCCGGATGGCCGATATCGGCATGAAGCAGCCCGGCGTGGACAACGCGGTGCAGTTCCCGGGGCTCTCCATCAACGGCTTCGTGAACGCGCCCAACGCCGGCATCGTCTTCTTCCCGCTCAAGCCGTTCGACGAGCGTCACGGGAAAGAGGAGTACGGCCTCACCATGGCCGGGGCCCTCAATGGCAAGTTCTCGGCGATCCAGGACGCCTTCGTGGCAGTGTTTCCACCTCCGCCGGTGAACGGGCTCGGCCAGGTGGGTGGGTTCAAGCTGGAGCTGGAGGATCGCGCCGGCCTCGGTGAGGCGGCGTTGAACGACGCCGCCCAGGCGCTGGTGGGGAAGGCCTACCAGACCCCTGAGCTGGCCGGAGTCTTTACCAGCTACCGTATCAACGTGCCTCAGCTCGAGGTCGAAGTGGACCGGGAAAAGGTGAAGCAGGAGGGAATCTCGCTCACCGATCTGTTCCAGACCATGCAGGTCTATTTAGGCTCGGTGTACGCCAACGACTTCAACCGCTTCGGCCGCACCTACCAGGTCAAAGTGCAAGCCGACGCTCCGTACCGGGCCACCGCCGAGAACATCGCCCAACTGAAGGTGCGAAACGCACAGGGTGCGATGGTGCCGTTGGGCTCGGTGGTCCAGGTGAAGGAATCGCACGGCCTCGACGTGGGCCTGCGCTACAACGGGTATCCCTCGGCCGACATCAACGGAGGTCCCGCGCCCGGGTACAGCTCGGGCCAGGCGGAGGCCGCCATCGAGCGGATCGCCAGCGAGGTGCTGCCGAACGGGATCGGCTACGAGTGGACCGACCTCAGTTACCAACAGCGGCTGTCGGGCAACACCGCGGTGTTCGTCTTCCCGCTCTGCGTGCTGCTCGCGTTTCTGGTGCTCGCGGCGCAGTACGAGAGCTGGTCGCTGCCGCTCGCGGTCATCCTGATCGTCCCCATGTCGTTGCTCTGCGCCATCACCGGCGTGTGGTTGACCAAGGGCGACAACAACATCTTCACACAGATCGGGTTCCTCGTGCTCATCGGTCTGGCCTGCAAGAACGCGATTCTGATCGTGGAGTTCGCGCGTGAGCTTCACATGCAGGGCCGGTCACCAGTGGAGGCCGCGCTCGAGGCCTGCCGCATCCGGCTCCGGCCGATCCTCATGACGTCGTTCGCCTTCATCATGGGCGTGCTCCCGCTGGTGTTCTCGAGCGGCGCCGGCGCGGAGATGCGCCACGCGATGGGTGTGGCGGTGTTCTCGGGCATGCTCGGCGTCACCTTCTTCGGCCTCGTCCTGACCCCGGTGTTCTACGTGGCCATCCTCAGCCTGGTCGAGCGGCGAGCAACCGCCGCGCGGCCGGCAGTGGCAGTCGTCGAGGAGGGGTCCCATGCGTAAGGCGGCAACGATTATCGTGTCGCTCGGGCTGGCCGCCTGCGCGACAAGCCCCGGCTACCGTGCCTCCGGCGTGACGGTGCCGGCGGCCTTCCGGGAGGGTCTCGATTCCGCGGCGGCAACGCCCTCGGAGATAGGCGCCGACTCCTCCGCCGTGCCACCGGCGGCGGCGCCGCCGGCCAAGGCAAACGTTCAGTACTGGCGCGACCTAGGCGATACCACGCTCGACCGCCTCATCGGCGAGCTGGTGCGCGCCAATCTCGACATTCGCACGTCGGCCGCGCGGGTCCGGGGCGCGCGCGCCGCGCGGGCGGAGGCAAGGCTCGACCTGGCGCCCATCGTCACCACCGGCGGCAGCTTCACTCGGCAGCGGCTCTCCGGCGCAACCTTCCCGATCGGCGGCGGCGCATTTCCCGACCAGAGCATCTGGGACGCGGGGTTTGACGCCTCATGGGAGCTCGACCTCTTTGGCCGCCTGCGTCACACGGTCCAGGCGCAGGGCGCCACGGTGGAGGCGGCGAGCGAGGACATGCGAGACGTCCAGGTGTCGCTGACCGCCGAGCTGGCCCGGGCATACTTCGAGCTGCGGGGGGCGCAGGAGCGGCTCGGCGTCGTAGAGCGCAACTCCGAGAATCAGCGCCGCTCGCTGGAGGTGACGCGCCAGCGCCTGGATGCGGGTCGCGGAACGGCGTTCGACACCGAGCGGGCCCAGGCCCAGCTCAGCTTCACCCTCGCCTCGGTTCCCCTCCTCGAGGCAAGCATCGCGGACGCACAGTACCGAATCGGCGTCCTGGTCGGCAGGCCTCCCGCGGCGGTGGCCGCCGAGCTGCAGACCGCCCGCACGTTGCCGGTGTTGCCCGCCCTCGTCGAGGTCGTCACACCGGACTCGGTGGTGCGCGACCGTCCCGACGTGGCGTTTGCCGAGCGCCAGCTCGCCGCGCAGCGCGCGCTGGTCGGTGCGGCCAAGGCCGACTACCTCCCGCGCTTCTTCCTCGGCGGGAGCGCCGGATTCTCGGCGACGACGTTCGACTCGCTGGGCGAGCGCGGGACGTTCCGGTACGCAGTCGGGCCGTCGTTCTCGTGGCCTGCGCTCAACCTCGGGCGGATCAAGACCCGGGTGGATGCGGCGAGCGCGCGGAGGGACGAAGCTGAGGCGCAGTACGGTCAGGCAGTGCTGCGGGCGCTGCAGGATGTAGAAACGTCGCTCTCACGCTACCGCACCGCGCGGGTGAGGGTGGAGCGGATCAACGACGCCGCGACGGCGAGCGAACGAGCGGCGGAGCTGGCGCGGCTGCGCTTTACCGGTGGCGTGGCCGACTTTCTCCAGGTGCTCGACGCCGAGCGGACGCAGCTCGATGCGGAAGACCAGCTGGCGCAGGGAAGAACCGATGCCGCCACCGCCTATGCCGCGCTCTACAAGGCGCTGGGCGGCAGCCTTCCGGTTGTGGCCGCCTCCCGGTAGCGCTGCTAGACTTCAGCGACTCCCGAAAAAGAGAACGGATCATGGCCATCGCCGAAGGCAGAACGCTACCGTTTACCGGCCCCGAGGCTATCGACGCCTCGGTGCTGGAGACGTTTCCCTACGCGGGGCCGGAGCAGGAGATCGTGACGGAGACGCGTGAGCTGAGTCCGGTGTGCCCCTACAGTGGGCTGCCGGATTTCGCCACGCTCAGGATTACCTACGTCCCGTCCGACCGCTGTATCGAGCTCAAGAGCCTCAAGTACTACGTGATGAGCTACCGAAGCGTGGGGATCTTCCAGGAGCACGTTACCGCGCGGATCGCTGAGGATCTGTTCCAGGCGCTGCAGCCTCAACGCCTGGAGGTGACGACCATTTACAACACGCGCGGCGGGTTCGATACCACCTGCACGGTAAGGCGGGCAACTAGTTCGTCGTGACCGCCGACGAGGGCTTCGTCGGCACCTTGTCCGGCTCGCTCCTGGGCCCACGCGGCAACAGGTCCGGCAGGTTGGCCAGCTCCACGGCCGTCACCGCCAACACCGCCGCCGCCTGCTTCAGGTCTCCCTCCACCGCCTTGTCGAACGTATCCGTCTGCGAATGATGCGTGTGGTTGTAGCCTCTCACGAGCTGATCGAAGTTGAATCCCGGCACCCCGTAGGGAAGAAACGACAGATGATCTGTTCCGCCCTTCGACGCCTGACGAACGCTGTCGGCGTCGAGTGAGGCCACCGGCGCGAGCAGTTGGCGCCACAGCCCCTCCAGCTCGTTTCGCCCCTGCAACGCCTGCCCGGTGATGGCTCCCGTGCCGTTGTCGAGCACCAGGACCGCCTGGATGCTGTCGGCCTCCGCGGCGTGAGCGGCGGCGTAGGCCCGCGAGCCGAGGAGACCCTCTTCCTCTCCGGTAAAGAGGATGAAGCGAATGGTCCGCTTCGGCTTGAGTCCCGACTGGGCGATGACCCGCGCCGCCTCGAGCACCGCCATCGAGCCGGTACCATTATCGGTGGTGCCGGTGCCGAGGTCCCAACTATCGAGGTGGGCGCCGAGAATCACGACCTGCCCCCCCTTGTCGCTTCCCTGGATCTCGGCCACCGTATTCCACTGCTGCACCGGGTTCTTACCGAGCCGGTTTTCCACCCTGGCCTCGACGCGCGGCACGATGCCGCCGGCGATCAGCCGCTCGAGCAGTGTGTAGTCCTCGTGCGAGATGACGAGATTCGGCAACGGTGACACCCGGTTGGGTGAGCCGCTCATGGTCATGAGCCCGTGCTCCTTCGATCCGTCGAACAGCGTGCCGAGTGCCCCGGCCTTCTTGAGGACGTAGGGCAGGTCGACCTGAAACTGCCGCCTCGCCGCGACCGCGGCAGGAGAGGTATCGGCCGTCGCCATCTGCCGCATGTGCATCAGCTCCTGCAGTCGCGCCGAGTCGGCGCCGGTCATCGGCGGGCCATCGGGATTCCAGATCGGAAGCGACGCGCGAGGCAGCACCCAGGCGCCCTTCACCTTGCTCCGGTAGACCGCCAGACTGTCGGGCGTGGTCAGATCGGCGAGAACCACCGGGCCCGCCTGCGCCTTGCCACCCGTTCCCGCGGTCCAGGCCCAGCTCTCCGCCGTGATGGCCCGGTCGAACGGTGCGAGGAGTCGCATTGAGCTTGCCCCCCGCTCCCAGGTGACGCCGAAGGTGTAAGGCTCGAGGGCGGCGGTCAGGCCGTACGCCCGGAATCGGTCGGCGGTCCAGTCGTTGGCCCTTCGAATGGCCGCGGAGCCGGTGAGGCGCGGGCCGATGACGTCGCTAAGATGCTGAAGGTTGGCCATGACCTCCGAGTGATCCATCGCCTGGGCCACGAGGGCCCCGGCGCCGCTGGTGTCCACCGAGGTTTGCGCTGCGAGCGGCGAGGCGAGAAGCAGGAAGGCGAGAGCAGATCTCATAAGGGCCCATTCTCCCGGGATGCGGTTCGGAGCGGCGCATGTTATACTCGCACAGAACCGTTGTTTTCATCAATTGCGCGCCCCCGAAGGAACTCGCACGTGCCCAAAGATACCCTGACGATCACCGACAACCGCACCGGCAAATCCTACGAGGTCCCCGTCAGCGAGGGTACCATCCGGGCAATGGATCTCAGGCAGATCAAGACGGCGGACGACGACTTCGGCCTGATGACGTACGACCCCGCATTCATGAACACGGCGGCCTGCCGGAGCGCCATCACGTTCATCGACGGCGACAAGGGAATCCTCCGGTACCGCGGCTATCCCATCGAGCAACTCGCCGATAAGGCCACGTTTCTCGAAGTGGCGTACCTCGTGTGCGAGGGCGAGCTGCCGACCAAAGACCAGCTCGACAAGTGGACCGAGCAGATCACGTATCACACGTACGTCCACACCAACGTCACCAAGTTTCTCGAAGGGTTCCGCTACGACGCGCACCCCATGGGCATGCTCCTCGGCGCGGTCGGTGCGCTATCGACGTTCTATCCGGATGCCAAGGACATTCACGATCCGGCCAACCGCTATCTCCAGCGTCTTCGCCTTCTCGCCAAGGCCCCCACCATTGCGGCCTTCGCCTTCCGTCATTCACGAGGTCTGCCCTTCGTTTTCCCGGACAACAGTCTGGATTACATCGGCAATTTCGTGAACATGACATTCAGCATCGGCGGGCGGCACCGGCCCAACAAGGTGCTGCAGCAGGCGCTCGAGATCCTGTTGATCCTGCACGCCGATCATGAGCAGAACTGCTCGACGAGCGCCGTCC
>JBBRGF010000117.1:0-10510 GCA_038240975.1 Gemmatimonadales bacterium | reverse complement strand
AAGGCGACCGCCGGGACACCTGGCAGGTGATCGCCAACGGGGGCCCGGCCGCAGCGGTGGCGTTGCTCGGGCTCGACTCGCCTTCACTCGGTCTCTGGGCGGCCACCGCGAGTCTGGCGGCGGCGGCGGCCGACACCTGGGCGACCTCGACCGGCGCGCTGAGCACGACGCCGCCGCGCGTTTTTCCTGGCGGTCGCCGTGTCGCGCCTGGCGCCAGCGGCGGCATCACGCTCGTCGGGTCCCTCGGAGGCGCAGCCGGCGCCCTGCTCGTCGCGGGCACCGGCACGCTCACCGGCGGCGACCCTCGCCTCCTGCCGGCCGGAACGCTGATAGGTTTCGCGGGAATGCTCCTGGATTCCGCGTTGGGCTCGGTGCTGCAAGGCCGGTTTTTCTGCGCCGCCTGCGCCGAGCCGAGTGAGTGGCGGGTGCATCGGTGTGGCTCGCCCACTCTTCGGGTTGGAGGGTTTGCATGGCTGAACAACGACGGCGTGAACCTCGCCATGACGGCGCTCGCGGCGGCCCTCGGCGCCGCGGCGTGGCGGCTCTGGGCGCGGTAGCCCTTCTGCTGTCCGCGTGCAGCGCCGACCCGGTACAGCCTCGCCCCGACGAGCCCGGCGGCAATCACTCGGGAACCGGCAGCCCGAGCCCCACGATCACCGGCACCTGGCAGAACGTGGTAGTCATCCAGGTGCCGGGCGACCTTCAGACGTGGACCACCACCTGGCGCTTCGATGCCGACGGCGCCTGCCTCCAGACGAACGTCACGGAATCGCTGGCCGAAGGATTTCCCCGCACGACGGAGCGTTCCTGCACCTACGCCATCTCCGGGACCCGGATCACCGTCTCCTATGACACCGGAGGCGATCTCACGTTCGACTTCGACCTCACCGGCCCTGCGTCCGACGTACTGGTGCTGAATGGCTTCGAGTACCAGCGGATCGGCTGACCGCGCCTCGGTCGACGTTCTCGTGGTCGGGGCTGGGCCGGCCGGCAGCGCCACAGCGGCGTTGCTCGCCCTGGCCGGCTACTCGGTCACAGCGGTAGACCGCGCGACATTTCCGCGAGACAAGGCGTGCTCCGAATACATGGGCCCCGAGGCCGTGCGGATCCTCTCGCGTCTCGGGATCGTCGGGGCGCTCGAAGAGGCGGGCGCCACGGCGCTCGAGGGGACGGAGGTCACCGCCGCACGAGGCGCCAGCCTGCGCGGGGTCTTCGCGCTCGCGGGGCACCATCCCTTCCGGCCTACCGGCCTCTCGGTCTCGCGGCGGATCCTCGACGCGACGCTCGCGGGGGCCGCGACCGGAGCGGGGGCGATGGTGACCGAGCGCGCCGCGGTGGAAGAGTTGGTATACGATGGCGGCGCCGTGGCCGGCGCGGTGGTGCGCGAGTCCGATGGCCGGCGCAGAACCATCCGTGCCCGGCTCACCGTGGGCGCCGATGGACTGCGCTCGGTGGTCGCACGGCGACTCGGCCGCCACCGCTACGGTCTGCCGCGGCGAATGGGATTCGTCGCGCATCTCGAGGGCGTCTCGGCGATGGGCGGCTCCGCGGAGCTCTTCGTGGGCCGCCACGGATACGTCGGGCTCAACCCGATCGGCGGCGGGCGCACCAACGTGGCGCTGGTGGTGCCCGCGTCCAGGGCCGCGGCCGCGAGAGGACGCGCCGAGCCGTTCTTCCTCGAGTCGCTGCGCGAGTTCCCCCAGGTGCTTCAGAGGGTGGAGCGTGCCTCGCTGGTCCGCCGCGTCATGGTCACCGGCCCCTTCGCCGCCTCCTCGGCACGGGTGGTGGCCGACGGCGCCGCGCTCGTGGGCGACGCGGCCGACTTCTTCGATCCCTTTACCGGCGAGGGAATCTTCAGCGCCCTCCGCGGAGCCGAGCTGCTGGCCGATGCCGCGATCTCGGCGCTCGCCGTTGGCGACGCCGTCACCGCGGCCTCGCTCGCCCCGTACCGCCGGGCGCGGCGGCGCGCCTTTGCCGGGAAGTGGGCCGTCGAGCGGCTGATCGGATACGGGATGTGGTGGCCTCGTCTCTTCGACCGCGCGGTCGAGCGCCTGGGGCGGCGCGGCGCCATGGCCCACACCCTCATCGGCGTCACCGGCGACTTCGTGCCCGCGCGCGAGGTGCTCAATCCTGTCTTCCTCGCCAGGATGCTCCTGTGACGGCGGAGGTCGACCCGGCAACCTTCCGGCTGCTGCTCGGGCACTTCTCCACCGGCGTCACCGTACTCACGCTGGCGGGGCCCGACAGCAAGCCGGCGGGCATGACCGCGAGCAGCCTCGCCTCCGTCTCGCTGCAGCCTCCCCTGCTTTCCGTGTGCGTCGACCGCGAAGCGGATCTGCACGACCTCATCGTCGCGGCGCCGGGATTCGTGGTGAACGTGCTGGAGAGCGGCCAGGAGGCGCTGTCGCGCCGCTTTGCCGAACCACACCCCGACCGGTTCGCGGGCGTCGGATATCACACCGGTCCGGCCGACCAGGTGCTGCTCGACGGGGCGCTGGCGCACATCGAGTGCCGGCGCCACGCACTCCACGACGGAGGGGACCACAGCATCATCGTTGGTCTGGTCATCGGCGGCTCAACCGGCCCGGGGCATCCCCTCCTCTACTATCGCGGCGGCTACGCCGCCCTGGGATGAGTCTCGTGGAGCCACTGGCCATCGCCCCCCTCGGCGCCGAGCTTCTCGACGACCCTGCCGCCGATCCGGTCCTCGCGGCCGCGTCGCTTCGGGACATCACCCGCGCGAACCGGTGGTTCGGGGGCGCGGCGGCGGTGCGCTATGGCCTCAGGCGGGCGCTTGCCGACGCGCCCGCGGGCACGACGCTCTCGCTCCTCGACGTCGGCACCGGCGCAGGCGATCTGCCGCGAGTCGCGCGCGCGTGGGCGAAGCGGCGGGGCGTTCGGCTGGTACCGCTCGGCATCGAGCGCAGCCGCGTCGCCGCCGACCTCGCCCGCGCCGGCGGGCTGCCCTGTGCTGTAGCCTGCGCCGGCGTCCCACCGGTCCGCGACAAGTCGGTGGACGTAGTCCTGGTGAGCCAGCTGGCGCACCATCTCGACTCCGCGTCGGCCATGCGACTCTTCCGCACCTGCGACCGCATCGCACGGCAGGCGGTGATCGTGGCCGACCTGCGGCGCGGCCGTCTCGGGCCGCTCGCGTTCTGGGTCGGTGCGCGGATGCTCCGGTTCGAGCCCGTTACCGTGGCCGACGGAATAACGTCGATCAAGCGGGGGTATACGGTGAGCGAGCTTCGCGCCTTGCTGGCCGGTGCGGGTGTTCGAGCCGACGTGGTGCGGCGGCCCGGCTACCGGCTCGTGGCGGTATGGAAGCCGTTGTGATGCGCACCGTCGACCGGATTCGCATGCGGGCAGCGGTGCCGCGGGTGTTGGGGGCCGCGGCCGATGTCGAGCGCTGGCCCGAGCTCCTCGATCATTACCGTTGGGTACGGATGCTCGAGCGCAAAGGCGACGGCGGGCTGGTCGAGATGGCCGCGTGGCGCCCGTTCGGCCCGCTCCGCTATCCGACCTGGTGGGTGTCCGAGATGCGGATAGACCGCGGCGCGCCCGCGGTGCACTACCGTCACGTGCGCGGTATCACGACCGGCATGGACGTCGTCTGGAGCATTCAGCCGGCTGGAGAGGAGACCGAAGTGACGATCGTGCACGAATGGAACGGCCCGGGGTGGCCGCTGATCGGAAGGGCCGCGGCGGAGGTCATCATCGGGCCGATTTTCATTCACGGAATCGCGTCGCGAACGCTCGACGGCATTAGGCGGGAAGTCGAGCGGGTCGATGTCTGAGCCGCGCAGAGTAGTCATCACCGGCATCGGCGCGGTTACTCCCATCGGCCTCGGAGTCGAGGGGTTGTGGGCCGGCCTTCGAGCGCGGCGCTCGGCGGTGCGATGCATCACCCGCTTCGATCCGTCGATGTTCAAGTCGCGGATCGCCGGCGAGGTTGATTTCGTGGCGTCCGATCACATCGAGCAGCGCCGAGCGCGACGGCTCGACCGCTATTCCCAGTTCACCATCGCCGCCACGCGCATGGCGCTGGGCGACGCCGAGCTCGACCTGCGACGGGAGGACCCCGACCGCGTCGGTGCGATGATGGGCACGGCGCTCGGCGGCGTCGCGCATGGTGAAGGCCAATATCACAACTTTCTCACCGGGGGTGTTCGGGCGGTGGATCCCGCGCTTGCGCTCACGGTGTTCGCCGGCGCCGCCAGCTGCAACATCGCGATCGAGTTCGGCTGCACCGGCCCCAACTCGACCAACGGAATGAGCTGCGCCTCGGGCGCTATCGCCATCGGCGAGGCGTTTCGCTCCATCGTCCGGGGCGACGCCGACACGATGATAGCCGGCGGCGCCGAGGCGCCGCTGGCGCCGCTCTGCTTCGGCGCCTTCGCCATCATCCGCGCCATGTCGACCCGCAACGACGATCCGGCGCACGCGAGCCGGCCGTTCGACGTGGGTCGGGACGGCTTCGTGATGGCGGAGGGCGCGGCGGTCCTGGTGCTCGAGGAGCGGAGCCGCGCGCAGGCGCGGGGCGCGCCGATCTACGCCGAGATCTGCGGATTCGGACTCACCAATGACGCGCACCACATGACGGCCCCTCGCCCCGATGGCCGGCAGGCGGCGCGCGCGATCCGCATCGCGCTCTCGGAAGCGCACGTCGAGCCGCGGGAGATCGGCTACATCAATGCGCACGGCTCCTCCACGCCGCTCAACGATCCCACCGAGACCGGATCGATCAAGCAGGTCTTCGGTGAGCACGCGGGCCGCCTCGCCATGAGCGGAACGAAGGGGTACTACGGCCACGCCTTGGGGGCGAGCGGCGCCATCGAGGCGGCGATCTGCGCACTGGCGGCGCGCCGCGGCTGGGTTCCGCCGACGGTCAACCTGGAGACGGCCGACCCCGCCTGCGATCTCGCGCATGTCACCGGCGAGGGGCGGCAGATGACGCCGGAGTACATGCTGAGCAACTCGTTCGGGTTCGGCGGGATCAATGCCGCCCTGGTCTTCCGGCGGGAAGGTTGACCGTCTAGATTCGCGGCCTTCAACCGCCCCTACGGAGATCCTCGATGTCCTCCCTGGCTCGCCACAGTTTCGCCGAAGCCATCGGCACGTTCTCGTTCGTGTTCATCGGCGTGGGCTCCGTCGCCAGCCAGGCCACTCCGAATGCCGGCTACGGCTTACTGGGCATCGCGCTCGCGCACGGCATCGCCTTGTCGGTGATGGTCACCGCGACGATGAGCATCTCGGGAGGGAACCTCAATCCGGCGGTGACCGTCGCGCTGCTGGCCGCGAGGCGCATCGATCCCAAGACAGCGCTCGCCTACATCGTCGCCCAGCTGGTGGGGGCGTCAGTCGCCGTGTTCGCGCTGAAGGCGCTCTTCACTCCGGCCGTCCTCCACCAGGTCTCGTACGGCACACCTCAGCTGGGTGCCAGCGTTACCCTGGGCACCGGAATCGCGATCGAAGCAGTGCTCACGTTCTTTCTCGTCTCGGCTGTGTTCGGCACCTGCGTCAACCCGGAGGCGCCAAAGGTCGGCGGATTCGGCATCGGCCTGGTTCTGGTCTTCGACATTCTGGTGGGAGGGCCGCTCACCGGCGCGGCAATGAATCCAGCCCGGGCGTTCGGGCCGGCTCTGGTGGCCAATCAGTGGGTCGCGCAGGGGGTGTACTGGGTCGGGCCGATCGTGGGTGGACTCGTGGCGGCGCTGGTGTGGGAGTACGGGCTGCTGCCGAAGAGGGTGAGGGCGTAGACACGCCGGTTGATTCGCTTCTGCTTGCGGAGCCGGCATCAGCCGCACGTCGGTCATTCGCTCAGGGCGGGACCCGGTCGCTCCGGGCGCTGCAGTTGGCTGGCGTCTGTGGAAGTGAGTGGGAGTAACTGGCGCCCCACTGACGCGCCCTCCGCGACGGGGCCCCGCCCCTGAGCGTCCCACTGCCCGCCTCCCGACGGTTGCAGGTTGGCTCTTTCCGCGAAGCGGTCTACTCGCGGCTGGGGTCAGGTCCCCAAGGCGCGTCAGTGGGGCGGTTGCCGCCCCACTTCCTTACCCGGACGCAGCCGACTGCAGCGCCGGCGGGGACCTGTCCCCACCGCGACACCCGCTGTTGTATCCGCCGATAGCCGCGACCGGGGTAACGCTCCAGCACGCACGGCACGAGCCCGCACGCGGCGCTAGCGCCGGCGCCCCACCGCCGACAACCGCCGCCAGAGCGACACCAGATACCCCACCAGAATCACCGGCGCGATCACGTAGGCCGCTATCAGGTATCCGCCGTTCTGCGGCACGTCAGACCCCATTGTCCGACTCCTCCGCCGCCTCTTCCACCAGCGCCAACCCGTACCGCACCGACACCAACCCCACATACAGCACCGTGAACACCAGCGTAGACACCAGCAGCGTCCGCAGCATCTCCGGCGGCAGCGACGGCGCGCTCGGCTTGAGCACGATCGGCTGCGGGTGCAGCGTCCGGAACAGGTAGACGCTCAGGTGGATGAACGGCACCAGCAGCAGGCCCAGGATGCCCACCACGGCGCTGAACCGTGCTCGCTCGCCCGGATCGTGCACCGCCGCCCGGAGCGCCAGGTATCCGACGAAGAGAAAGAAAAGAAAGAGCGTCAGCGTGAGCCGCGCGTCCCAGGTCCACCACGTCCCCCAGATCGGCTTGGCCCAGATTGGCCCGGTGGTCAGCATCACCGCACCGAAGGCCACGCCTACCTCCGCCGACGATGCCGCGAAGCGGTCGAGCCGCGCGTCATGCAGCCACAGATAGAGCGCGCTGGCGATGCCCACTAGCGAAAAGGCGAGCAGCGCGCACCACGCCGCGGGCACGTGCAGATAGAAGATCTTCTGCGCCAGCCCCTGCCGCGCTTCGACGGGCGTGTAGTCAAGCGCGAGCACGTATACGCCGGCGAGACCCAGCAGGGCGACCGCGCTCATGCGGAATCCTCGACGCGCCACGGCGCGTCCGGCATCGGCGCCCGCGATCACTCGTCGACCACGGCCGCGAAGGCCATCGTACAAAGCGTCACGAATACCACGTCATAGAGGGCGAGTAATCTGAGCCATCCCAGCATCTCGCTCAAGGGACGGCCGGCGAGGAGACGCGAGGTCACCTGAACCGCCCCGACCAGCGGCGGCACCATGAAGGGAAGCAGCAGCACCGGCAGCATCAGCTCCGCGAATCGCGTGCGCACCGCCATCGCGCTGAAGATCGTTCCCACCGACACGAAGCCCACGGTCGCCAGCACCGTCACGCCGACGATTCCGGGCAGCGCCGAGCCCAGATCGACGTTGAAGAACAGCACGAAGAGCGGCAGCGTCACCGCCTCGACGGTGCCCACGAAGGCCAGATTCGCCAGCAGCTTGCCGCCGAACAGGGCGCCGCGAGGCACCGGGGCCAGCAGCAGCCCGTCGAGGGCTCCGTGCTCGCGCTCGACGTTGAACGCGCGGTTGAGCGCGACGATCGCGGCGAGCGCGAAGGTCACCCAGAGCACGCTCGGCGCGAGGTCGATGGCGGGGAGCACGGTCGGGTCGCGCGCGAAGTTGAACACCACCAGCACGAGCGCGGCGAACACGACCGCCGAGAGGAGCGCCGTGCGGCTCCGAAGCTCGGCGCGGATGTCCTTTTCCGCGATGGCCAAGGCGAGCCGGAGCGACTCAGGCACCGGTCATCGCCTGATATCGCGGGAGGAAATCGTCCGCATCACCCGTAATTGCCTCTTTGCAGGCCCACCGCCCGTTCACCAGCACTGCCACACGAGTCGCCACCTCCCACACCTCGGCGAGATGATGGGTGACGACCACCATGGCGCCACCGTCCGAGAGGATGGTCCGGAGCGTCTCACCCAGTCGCGCTGCCGACGGCTCATCCAGCGCAGTGAACGGCTCGTCGAGCAGCACGACCCGGGGGCGGTGGATGAGTGCGCGCGCGAGTGCTGCCCGCTGGAGGAGTCCGCGGCTGAGCCGGGCCGGTGATTCGCCGGCGCGATCGCCGAGGCCGGCCGCTTCCAGTGCCACCCGCGCGGCCTCGGACGGTCGATCGATTCCGTAGAGTCGGGCCGCGAACGCCAGGTTCTCCCGCAGGGTGAGGTCGTCGTAAAGGAGTGACTGATGGGAGAGGAATCCGACCGCGCGGCGGACCTCGGGGCCATCCCGCAGAGAGCGCCCCAGGACCATCACCTCTCCCGCGGTGGGCTGGAGCAGGCCGGCGAGCAGGCGAAGGAGCGTGGTCTTTCCCGCACCGTTCGGCCCCGCCACCGCGAGCGCCTCACCGGGTGCGAGCTCGAGATCGAGATCATGCAGCACGGTCGCCCGCCCGAAGGAGCGACGCAGCCCTCGCGCCGCGAGCGCAGCTACAGCCGCGCCGTGGCCCTCACAGGGCGGCATCGATCCGCGCGCCGAGCTCGTCGAGGCGGAACGGTTTGACGATGTAGCCGGAGTGGGGAAGATCCAGGACCTTGAGCTGGGGCTCGATACTCATGTAGGCGGTAGTGATGATGACCGGGAGGCTGGGTTGGCTCTGGCGGATTTTCCGGAGCAACTCGACTCCGTCGGTATCGGGTAGCCTCATATCCAGCACCGCCACGTCGGGCTTGTGCTGCTCGAGCATTTCCATTGCCTCCGCGCCTGTCGAAGCGAAGACCAGATCGTACCGCGGTTGGAACGCTCGCTGATAGCTAACTCGCAGCGCGGGCTCGTCCTCCACGAACAGGACGCACCGTCGGCGCTTATCCTGCGTCATGCCGGGTACCCCGAAGCCGGTGCCGGGCAGCACCGCGATAAGAAGGAGAGCCGCCCTGGGCGTACACTAATGGATTACGCCGGAGCCGTCCATACCGGATAGATGAGGGTTTCGGAGAAGGGGCCGTCAGCCGCAGTCGGATTCGACGAGGAAAAGCTCGTACAGCTTGGTGAGTGTAAGGAGGAAGCGCAACTCCTCATTCGGGTTGCGCAGCACGACGACCTGGCGGCGGGCGGCCGCCATGCGCTGAATCAGCATGAGCGCGCCAAGCCCGGCGGAATCCACCTCGCGGGTGTGCGTCAGGTCGATCACGAGGCGGCCGGTGCCCTCTGGCATCTCTTCGAGCAACTGGGCAGCGTCGCGTCGAATCTCGACGCGAGTCTCCAGTCCGAGTGTCTCGGGCGCGGCCAAGCCGCGTTCCACGTCCTGCGCGGGCATTCCATCCTCCTTCGGCACCGAGCTATCTCTCGCAGCCACACGGCTCTGCGTGAGACCTCAAGTTTTGCGGCCCCGGATCACTCCGAGTGTGCTCTTATCGGGCGTATGGACGCCTCGCCACAGGCGCTACGCGACTTCACCCATCGGAAAGGCGAGACTGATGCCAACCTTTCCAGATGGATGCGAGAAAGGGAGTTAGGAGTGCCCTATCCACGTTTGGTGCAATGCTTTGCCGGGGCACTCCGCGGCATCTTAGCGCAAAAGTGGTGTCGGGGTAAGAGTGGCGGTCTCGCGACAGCGGCAGGCGGCTTCGCGACAGCTAGAGCTGGATCTGGGCCCCGAGCTCCAGAACCCGGTTGGGCGGCAGGTTGAAGAAGGCGGTGGCCGACTGGGCGTTTCGGGCCATGACGATAAAGAGGATCTTCCGCCAGCGCGACATCGGCGCCGTCCCGTTCGGGATGAGTGTCTCGCGCCCCAGGTAGAAGCTGGTTTCCCGGAGCCTGGCGTGCAGCCCGCGCGCGTCCAGCGCCTTGAGTACCGCCGGCACGTCGGGTGACTCGGTAAAGCCGAAGCGCCCGATGGCCTGGAAGAAGCCCTCGCCGAGATCGCGAAGCTCCACCCGGCCTTCGGGTGACACCTTGGGAATCTCCTCACCCTCGATCGACATCAGGATCACCGTCTCGTGCAGCACCTTGTTGTGCTTGAGGTGATGGAGCAGCACCACCGGAGCGCCCGACCGATCGGAGGTCATGAAGACGGCGATGCCCGGCACCCTTGCCGGCTTCCTCCTTCTGATGTCCTCGAGGAAGAGGTCGATGGGGAGCGAGCTGTCGTGCAGAATCTGCGAGACTGCCGCGCGACCCCGCTTCCAGGTGGTCATCAGCGTGTAGACCACGATTGCCACGATGAGAGGGAACCACCCTCCGCTCAGGATCTTGACCAGATTGGCGCCCAGAAAGGCCAGGTCCACCACGAGGAACAGCGCCCCAATCGCGGCGACCCGCCACCTCGGCCAATTCCAGACGTCGCGCGCGACCCGGCAGAAGAGAATCGTGGTGATCGTCATCGTTCCGGTGACCGCGATGCCGTAGGCAGAGGTCAGGTTGCTGACGGACTGAAACGTCAGCACCAGAACGACGCAGGCCGTGCCCAGGATCCGGTTGACCTGCGGCAGGTAGATCTGGCCGATGGCGGTGTCCGACGTATGCTGGATCGTCATCCTCGGGCAGTATCCAAGTTGCATCGCCTGGCGGGTGAGCGAGAAGACTCCCGAGATCAATGCCTGCGACGCGACGATGGCCGCCGCGGTTGCCACGCCGACCATGGG
>JBBRGF010000116.1:0-10623 GCA_038240975.1 Gemmatimonadales bacterium | reverse complement strand
GTACCGGCCCCAGTTCTACTTTCGGACCACCGACGTGACCGGGAGCGTGGAGCTGCCGGCGGGGGTGGAGATGGTGATGCCGGGGGACAACGTGCAGATGACGATCGAGCTGATCACGCCGATCGCGATGGACGAGGGGCTGCGGTTTGCCATCCGCGAGGGCGGCCGCACCGTCGGCGCCGGCGTCGTCACCAAGATCCTCAAGTAGGGAACACGAGCCATGCCCCGAGATAAAATCACACTCGAATGCACCGAGTGCAAAAGCCGCAACTTCTTTACCGATAAGAACAAGCGGAAGCACCCCGAGCGGGTGGAGCGGCGCAAGTACTGCCCCCGGTGCGACACGCACCGCGCCCATAAGGAGTCCAAGTAGCCATGGAGCGCGTGCAGGTCGCGCAGCCGTCGAACAAGCTCGCCGGATGGGTCGACCGGACCCGCGTCTTCCTCGTCGGAGTGTCCGACGAGCTGCGGAAGGTCACCTGGCCGACTCGCGATGAGCTGATCAAGGCGACGCGGATGATCATCATCCTGTCGATCGTCCTCGGCTTTACGATCGGACTCCTCGACTGGGTGCTCCAGTTGATTCTCGTCGACGGCGTCGCTCGGCTGGCGCGTTAGGTACCGGACATGGAATACCGTTGGTACGCGATCCAAACGACCGCGGGGCACGAGAACAAGGTGCGCAGTCTGCTCCAGCGGCGAATCGAAGAGGATCCGCGGCCGGCAGAGACCAAGCTCATCCGCCAGGCCCTTGTGCCCGTGCAGGAAGTGATCGAGATCAAGAACGGCAAGAAAGTCAACGTCGAGCGGAAGCTGTATCCAGGCTACGTCCTGGTCGAGATGGGTATGAGCCAGGAGGCTCTGCACGTCGTCAACAGCATCCAGGGCGTCATCAAGTTCGTCGGCACCGGCAAGCTGCCCCAGCCGCTGCGGCAGGACGAGGTGAACCGCCTTCTCGGCGTCGCCGAGGCAGTGGCGGAGTCGGAGCCCAAGGAGGAGATCCCCTTCATGATCGGCCAGGTGGTCGAGATCACGGAGGGTCCGTTCTCCGACTTCAGCGGCACCGTCGAAGAGGTGCTGGCCGACAAGGGCAAGGTCAAGGTGTCGGTGAGTCTCTTCGGCCGGCCGACGGCGGTCGAGTTGGACTATTTGCAGTTGAGGGGGCACTAGCCCCCCTCACCCGCGACCGCGCGGCTATCGCGGCAGTCGCCCAGAGCGTTCCAGGGTACGTCCGGGAGCTCGAGGGTCAGACGACATAGAGGAGAAGCATGGCAAAGAAGATCCAGGCATTGGTCAAGTTGCAGTGCCCGGCCGGCGCGGCCACGCCCGCGCCCCCGGTGGGCACCGCCTTGGGTCCGCACGGCGTGAACATCATGGAGTTCGTGAAGCAGTTCAACGCCCGGACCCAGAGCCAGAGCGGGATGGTGATCCCGTGCGTGGTCACGATCTACGCCGATCGTACCTTCACCTTCATCACAAAGACCCCGCCCGCCCCCAACCTCCTCCTCAAGGAGGCCGGCATCGAAAAGGGCAGCGGCCAGCCCAACCGGATCAAGGTGGGAAAGGTTACCCGCGCCCAGGTCAAGCGGATCGCCGAGATCAAGATGGCCGACCTCAACGCCTCCGATCTGGACAGCGCCATGAAAATGGTCGCGGGCACCGCCCGGTCCATGGGATTGGACGTGGTAGACTGATGTCCGCCCAGGGAAAGAGGTTCCGTTCGGCGGCGGCCACCGTCGATCGCACCCGAGAATACCAGATTCCCGAGGCCGTGGGCCTCGTGAAGGGCGCCTCGTTTGCCAAGTTCGATGAAACCGTCGACGTGGCCGTGCGTCTTGGCGTCGATCCCCGCCACGCCGATCAGGTCGTGCGCGGCACCGTCGTCTTGCCCCACGGAACCGGAAAGCCGGTTCGGGTGTTAGTGGTCACCCAAGGCGAGCGAGTTCGGGAAGCCGAGGCCGCCGGGGCCGACTTCGTGGGCATCGAATACATCCAGAAGCTCAAGGACGGCTGGCTCGAGGCCGACGTCATCGTCGCCACCCCCGACGTCATGGGGCAGTTGGGCCAGCTCGGCCGGGTGCTGGGTCCGCGAGGACTCATGCCGAATCCCAAGGCCGGCACCGTCACCATGGACGTGGGCAAGGCGGTCCGCGAGATCAAGGCCGGCAAGATCGAGTTCCGTGTCGACAAGACCGGAAACGTTCACGCACCGGTTGGCAAGGTGTCGTTTAGCCCGTCCCAGCTCGCCGACAACGTTTCGGCGTTCATGGACACCATCGTTCGGGCCAAGCCGTCCGCGGCCAAAGGCACCTATATCCGGTCGGCCACCATCTCCAGCACCATGGGTCCGGGCGTGCGTCTCGATACGGCGGTGTACCGATGAACAAGACCGAGCGGCAGGAAACGGTCGAGACGCTGGCGGCGCGGCTCAAGGAGTCGCCGAACGTCTACGTCACCGATTTCAGCGGCCTCAACGTCCTGCGCATCACCGAGTTTCGTCGGCGCCTGCGGGCGGCCGGCGTCTCCTATGTGGTGGTCAAGAACACGCTGGCCCAACGGGCGCTCGCGGCCAATGGTATCACCACGCTCGACGAGCACCTGGCCGGACCCACCGGGCTCGTACTCACTACCGACGCGCTCGCCGCGGCCAAGATCCTCGGTGACTTCGTCAGGGAGTTCGAGAAGCCGTCGGTCAAGGTGGGGCTGGTCGACGGCAAGACGGTCACGCCCGAGCACATCAAGCGCCTCGGCGAGATCCCGTCTCGCGACGTCTTGCTGGCCCAGTTTGCAGGCTCGCTCAACGGCCTGCTGTACACTTTCGTTGGCGCCCTCGAGGCCCTCCGCGAACAGCGCGGTACCGCTTCTTAACCGTACGGAGATCAGGACATGGCAACGACCACGCTGAGCAACGAAGAGATCATCGAAGCGATCGGACACAAGACCGTCATCGAGCTGTCAGATCTCATCGACGCGTTCAAGACCAAGTTCAACGTCACCGTGGCCGCGGCTCCGGTGGGTGGTGGCGCCGCAGGCGGCGGCGCGGCGCCGGTCGTGGAGGAGAAGACGGAGTTTGCGGTCGTCCTCAAGGAGGGCGGCCCGAAGAAGATCCAGGTCATCAAGGTGGTTCGCGAAATCACCAGCCTGGGACTCAAGGAAGCCAAGGATGCCGTGGACAGCGCGCCGAGTACCATCAAGGAAGGCATTTCCAAGGCGGAGGCCGAAGAGATCAAGAAGAAGCTGGAAGACCAGGGTGCCGTCGTCGAGCTGAAGTAGCGCGAAGCGCTGTCCCGAGCCGGTCACCCGGGCCCGCCGGGTCCGCTACCGGCAAGGGATCTGGCGACTTCCACCTATTTCAGTGAGACGAATGCACCTTCGACGCTCTCGGACGTTCCCGTATCTGACGAGCCCCGTGGCGACCCCGCCGGGCGCCCGCGAAGCAATTCGGCTTTGCGGGTGGTGTGGGGAATCCGCACAGGGGCCATTTGTGTTGCATGAGAGTGAGTGAATCGATGCCTCAGACCCGATCGGTAATCACGTTCAGCAAGCGGGAGGGCGGCATGCCGATGCCGCACCTCCTCGACATCCAGACCGCCGCGTTCCAGACGCTGCTGGTGCCCGACGACGTGCACGGCGCCAGGCAGGACGTCTCGCTCGAGCGGGTGTTCCGGGACCTGTTCCCGATCACCGACGTCAACGAGAAGTACAAGCTGGAGTTCCTCGGCTACGCGCTCGGCGAGGCCAAGTACGCGGTCGAGGAATGCATCGAGCGCGACATGACCTACGCCGCGCCGCTCAAGGCCAAGCTGCGCCTCGACGTCTACGAAGAGGTCGAGGGGCAGAAGCGCCTCAAGAACGCCATCGAGAAGGAGGTCTACCTCGGCGAGCTGCCGATCATGACCCCGCTCGGCACGTTCGTCATCAATGGGGCGGAGCGCGTCGTGGTCAGCCAGCTCCACCGCTCGCCTGGCGTCGTGTTCGAAGAGGACACGCACCCCAACGGGCAGCGGCTCTTCTCGGCGCGGATCATTCCGTTCCGGGGGTCGTGGGTCGAGTTCACCATCGACATCCACGACGTGATCTACGTCCACATCGACAAGAAGAAGAAGTTCCCGGCCACGGCCCTCCTGCGCGCCTTCGGCCACGGAACCAATGCCGACATCCTCAAGCTCTTCTTCGCCACGAAAGACCTGAACATCACCGGCAAGCTCGAAGGCCGGCAGGAAAAGCGTGAGGTCATCGGATCGCTGCTGGCGGTGCAGGTGCCGAATCCCGAAGACCCGCGGGGCGAGCTGCTGGCGGAAGTGGGCGACGAGCTGACGCAGGAACGGCTCAACGAGATGCGGCACAAGGGCGTGAAGAGCGTTACCGTGTTCGCGGGCTACACCACCCTCGACGTGCGCGAGGAGGAGCAGCCCACCAGCACCCGCGACCGGCAGAACCACGTTCTGGCGGGCGACGTGGCCGATCCCGAGACGGGAGAGGTGATTGCGGAGGCCGGCGGGGAGCTGACCGAGACGCTTCGGAAAAAGCTGATCAAGGGTGGCGTGCACAAGATCGAGGTGCTGCTGCCCCCGGGCCGGTCGGAGTCGCCGCTGATCAAGAACACCCTGGCCAAGGACCCGACCCACAGCGAGGCCGAGGCCCTGGAGCAGATCTACGTCCTCCTCCGCCCTGGCGACGCGCCCAACCTCGAGACGGCGCGGCAGCAGCTTCAGAAGCTGTTCTTCAACCCGAAGCGGTACGATCTCGGGCGCGTGGGCCGGTACAAGATCAACCAGCGGCTCAAGCTCAAGACCGATGCGAATCACACGGTCCTGACCGAAGACGATTTCGTCGCCATCATCCGCTACCTGATCGATCTGCACGACGGCCGCGGCTTTACCGACGACATCGACCACCTCGGCAACCGGCGCATCCGCTCGGTGGGCGAGCTGATCGCCAACCAGTTCTCGGTCGGCCTGTCGCGCATGGCGCGCCTGGTCAAGGAGCGGATGAGCATCAACTCCGACCCCGAGAAGATCTCGCTCGACGACCTGGTCAACGCGCGCACCGTCAGCGCCGTCATTCAGGCGTTCTTCGGGAGCTCGCAGCTTTCGCAGTTCATGGACCAGACCAACCCGCTGGCCGAGCTGACCAACAAGCGCCGCCTGTCGGCGCTGGGTCCGGGCGGCCTGACGCGGGAGCGCGCCGGCTTCGAGGTGCGCGACGTGCACTACTCGCAGTACGGCCGCATGTGCCCGATCGAGACGCCGGAAGGCCCGAACATCGGCCTGATCACCAGCCTCTCCACCTACGCGCGGATCAACGACCTGGGCTTCATCGAGACGCCGTATCGCGTGGTGAAGAGTGGCAAGGTCACCGACGACATTCGCTGGCTCTCGGCCAGCGACGAGGAAGATTACGCGGTGGCGCAGGCCAACGCGCCGCTCAATCCCGACGGCACGTTTGCCGAGCAGCTCGTGCTGAGCCGCAAGGGCGACGACTATCCGCTGCTGCCGCCCGACCGAATCGAGTTCATGGACGTGGCGCCCGAGCAGCTCGTGTCCATCGCGGCGGCCCTGATTCCGTTCCTCGAGCACGACGACGCCAACCGCGCGCTCATGGGGTCGAACATGCAGCGGCAGAGCGTGCCGCTCCTCTTTCCCCAGGCGCCGCTGGTCGGCACCGGGCTCGAAGACAAGGTCGCGCGCGACTCGGGCGCGGTGATCATCGCCCGCCGGAGCGGGGCGGTCACCCGGGTCACGGCCGACGAGATCATCGTGGACGCCGGCGCCAATGACGACGTGGTGGGCGATCAGCCTCTGGCCCGGCTGCACCAGCACGACCGGTACCGGGTGAAGAAGTTCTGGCGCACCAACCAGGACACCGCCATCAACCAGCGGCCGCTGGTTCAGCTCGGCCAGCAGGTGCAGGAGGGCGAGATCATCGCCGACGGCGCGGCCACCGAAGGCGGCGAGCTGGCGCTTGGCAGCAACGTGCTCGTGGCATTCATGCCCTGGTACGGACACAACTTCGAGGACGCCATCGTCCTGAGCGAGCGGCTGGTCAAGGACGACGTCTATTCGTCGATCCACATCCAGGAGCTCGAGCTGCACGTCCGCGATACCAAGCGGGGTCAGGAGGAGATCACCCGGGAAATTCCCAACGTCTCCGACGAGAGCGTGGTCGACCTCGACGAGCGCGGCATTGTGCGCATCGGCGCGCACGTGAAGCCGGGCGACATCCTGGTCGGCAAGATCACGCCCAAGGGCGAAACCGAGCTGTCGCCCGAAGAGAAGCTGCTGACGGCCATCTTCGGCGAGAAGGCCAAGGACGTAAAAGACAGCTCGCTCAAGGTGCCGCCGGGCATGGCCGGCGTGGTCATCGACGTGAAGATCTTCAGCCGCATCGAGGATCAGGTGGTCGAAAAGGACCGCGGCGAGCGCATCGGCGAAGTGCGTCGCATCGAGAACGACGAGAAGGCGCGCATCAACACCGTCATGCTCGACGAGCTGACCCACCTGCTCGCCGGACAGGAAGTGGCGCTGATGCTCAAGGCCGGGACGGTCGAGGAGTTCCTCACCTCCGGTACCAAGCTCACGGCGCCGGCGCTCAAGGACATCGACCTCGGCGACGTCGACCTCAAGACGCTCCGGGTGGCCAACAAGACGGCCAATGAGCGCATCCGCCAGAGCATCGACATGGCGGCGCGCGAGCGTGCCAGGGTAGAAGAGAAGGCCGAAGACCAGATCGACAAGATCCTCCAGCCGGACGAGTTGCCTCCGGGCGTCATTCAGCTGGTCAAGGTGTACATCGCCGAGAAGCGGAAGATCTCGGTGGGCGACAAGATGGCCGGCCGCCACGGCAACAAGGGCATCGTCGCCCGGATCGTGCCTGAGGAAGACATGCCGTTCCTGCCCGACGGCACGCCGGTCGACATCGTGCTCAATCCGCTCGGTGTTCCGAGCCGCATGAACGTGGGCCAGATCCTCGAGACGCACCTGGGCTGGTGCGCCAGAATGCTGGGCTTCGAGGCCAAGACCCCGGTCTTCCGCGGCGCCGACGAGGCGGAGATCGGCGTGCTGCTCCGTCTGGCGGGGTTCCGCTGGGCGGCCGAAGGGCTGCGGCTTCGGAATCAGTCCCCGGAGCTGTCGCCGGCGGCCATTACCCGGCTCGTCGCCGACCTCAAAAAGGTCGCGCCGAAGGGCGAGCACACCACGCTCGTCGAGGCCGGCATCGCCATGCTCGGCGCGCGAAACGCCTCGGCCGAAACCCGGGAGTTCTTCGGAAGCGTCCGGAGCTTCATGGTCGAGGCCGCCAAGGAGCTGGCCGAGCGGGAGCTGGCGCAGCGCAGGCAGGAGCTCGAGTTCCACCGGTCGCAGGATTCGAAGGCGGCGGCCAAAGTGGTGAAGGAGCTCGAGAAGACGGCGAGCGTCACGTCGGCGGAGGCGCTTGAATCGTCGGGCAAGCCGGCGCTGGCGGGGCTGCTCGGGCCCAAGGGCGACGCGGATGTCGACGCCGCGGCCGACGAGCTGCTGCGCACCGCCGGCCTGACGCCGGGGGGCAAGGCCCGGCTGCGTGACGGCCGGACGGGACAGCCGTTCGAGGGCGAGGTGACGGTGGGCTCGATCTACATGCTCAAACTGAGCCACCTGGTAGACGACAAGATCCATGCACGCTCGATCGGCCCGTACTCGCTGGTCACCCAGCAGCCGCTCGCCGGCAAGGCGCAGTTCGGCGGCCAGCGGTTCGGCGAGATGGAAGTGTGGGCGCTGGAGGCGTATGGCGCAGCCCACGTGTTGCAGGAGATGCTCACGGTCAAGAGCGACGACGTGAACGGCCGCAGCAAGGTCTACGAGGCCATCGTGAAGGGTCAAAACCTTCCGGAGCCCGGCATCCCCGAGTCGTTCAACGTACTGGTCAAGGAACTCCAGGCCCTGGGCCTCAAGGTCACGCTCGGCACCACTGAAGCCGGCGACGAATAAAGAGGGACTAATGATTGATTTTCGCAGCGGGCGCGAGCCCAAGAGCTCGAGCTTCGACTATATCAGCATCCGCATCGCCAGCCCGGAAGAGATCCGGGGCCCCCGCGATCCCAAGGAACGCGAGCGCCTGGAGCTCCAGGGGCAGCGCGCCTGGTGGTCGTGGGGTGAGGTCACCAAGCCGGAGACGATCAACTACCGATCGTTCAAGCCGGAAAAGGACGGCCTCTTCTGCGAGCGCATTTTCGGTCCGGTCAAGGACTGGGAGTGCCATTGCGGCAAGTACAAGCGGATCCGCTATCGCGGTGTCATCTGCGACCGTTGCGGCGTCGAGGTGACGCTGTCGAAGGTCCGGCGCGAGCGCATGGGCCACATCGAGCTCAGCGTGCCGGTGGCGCACATCTGGTTCTTCAAGACGCTGCCGAGCCCGATGGGCAACCTGATCAACATCACGCTCAGGGATCTCGAGCGCGTCATCTACTACTCGAGCTACATCGTCCTCGATCCGGGCAAGCAGGAGGTCGAGGAAAACCAGCTGCTCGATGAAGAGGAATACCTCACCCTCCGCGCCAAGGCGCGCGAGGAGGGCGACACCACCTTCAAGGCGGACATCGGGGCACCCGCGGTGCGCGAGCTGCTCGGGCGGCTCGACATCCGGCAGCTCGCCGAGCAGCTGCGCGCGGGCGTAGCGAGCGAGACCAGCCAGCACCGCAAGAAGCAGATGCTCAAGCGGCTCAAGATCGTCGACGCGTTCCTCAGCTCGGGCGACTCGGGCGACCTGCCCAACAACCCGATGTGGATGATCCTCGATGTCATTCCGGTCATCCCGCCCGACCTCCGGCCGCTGGTGCCGCTCGACGGCGGCCGCTTCGCCACGTCCGACCTGAACGACCTGTATCGCCGGGTCATCAACCGGAACAACCGGCTTACCAAGCTGATCCAGCACAAGGCGCCGGAAGTCATTCTCCGGAACGAAAAGCGGATGCTCCAGGAGGCGGTCGACGCGCTGTTCGACAACGGCCGCCGCTCGAAGGCCATCCGCGGCCGCGGCAAGCGTCCGCTCAAGAGCCTGTCCGACATGCTCAAGGGCAAGCAGGGCCGGTTCCGCCAGAACCTGCTCGGCAAGCGCGTGGACTACTCCGGCCGCTCGGTCATCGTGGTGGGTCCGGAGCTGCGGCTACATCAGTGCGGGCTGCCCAAGGCCATGGCTGTCGAGCTGTTCAAGCCGTTCATCATCCACAAGCTCGTCGAGAAGGGCATCGCCGAGACGGTCAAGCGCGCCAAGAAGATCGTGGAGCGCGAGAGCCCCGAGGTGTACGAGATCCTGGAAGAGATCATCCAGGACCACCCGGTGTTGCTCAACCGTGCGCCGACGCTTCACCGCCTGGGCATCCAGGCGTTCGAGCCGGTACTGGTCGAGGGCAAGGCCATCCGGATTCACCCGCTGGTCTGTGCGGCGTTCAACGCCGACTTCGACGGCGACCAGATGGCGGTGCACGTCCCGCTCTCGTTCGAGGCGCAGATCGAGGCTCGTCTCCTGATGATCTCCTCGAACAACGTCCTCAAGCCGTCCGACGGGCGGCCGGTGGCGGAGCCGTCGCAGGACATGGTCCTCGGCTCGTACTTCCTCACCAAGCTCCCGCCGGGCTTCGAGGAGGAGCTGAGGCGCGCGGGCGCCGGTAAGGCGGAGGAGACCAGGATACGCCTCTGGAAGGGTGCCAAGTACTTCGGCAGCCTTGCGGAGCTGGAAATGGCGCTGCTCAACGGCAGCGTCGGGTATCACACGGCGATCTGCTTCTGGTACGTGCCGCCGCGTGAGTCCACCGACGGTGACCCCCGCTGGCTCCGAACCACGGTGGGCCGGGTGCTCTTCAACAGCATCCTTCCCCGCACGGTGGTGGTGGTGCTCGGTTTTCGCGACGAGCTGATGAAGAAGAAGACGCTGTCGGAGCTGGTCTTGCAGAGCTACCGCCGGGCCGGCCTGGCCGACACGGTCACCTTTCTCGACCGGCTCAAGGACTTCGGCTTCCGCTTCGCTACCATGGGCGGCGTGAGCATCGGCATCGAAGACCTCGAGATCCCGAAGGAAAAGGCGGAGCTGCTGACCGAGGCCGACGCGCGGGTCAAGCGGTTCCAGCGCGCCTACAACACCGGCCAGATCACCTTCGGCGAGCGCTACAACAAGGTCATCGACGCCTGGACCCACGCCAACAACGACGTGGCCGAGGCGATGATCAACTCGATGCGGGTGTCCCGAGGCGGGTTCAACCCGGTGTTCATGATGTTCGACTCCGGCAGCCGTGGCAGCCGCGACCAGATCCGCCAGCTCGCGGGCATGCGCGGCCTGATGGCCAAGCCGCAGAAGAAGCTCACCGGCGGTATCGGTGAGATCATCGAGAGCCCGATCAAATCGAACTTCCGGGAAGGCCTCACGGTGCTCGAGTACTTCATCTCGACGCACGGCGCACGAAAGGGCCTGGCCGACACGGCGCTCAAGACGGCCGATGCCGGTTACCTCACCCGCCGCCTGGTGGACGTGGCGCAGGATGTCACGATCACCGAAGAGGATTGCGGCACCATCCTGGGGCTCGAGATCGCGGCGCTCAAGGAGGGTGAGGACATCATCGAGCCGCTGCGCGAGCGCATTCTGGGCAGCGTGGCC
>JBBRGF010000115.1:0-10648 GCA_038240975.1 Gemmatimonadales bacterium | reverse complement strand
GTGGCATTTTCCCGAAACCCGGGAAGCGCCACGTCGACCGCCAACCCGAGCTCGGCGGCAAGGGCTTCCAGGACCGGCCGGTCCTCTCCTTCGCCGAGAATCATCAGCCGCACGCGCCGGGTCCGACGAACCTCGGCAAAGGCTCGGATGAGCGTCGCGAAGTCCTTCTGGCGAGTCAACCGTCCGACGCCGAGAACGACCGGCGGTTGACCAGGCTCGAACCAGGGATGGTCGGGCCGTTGCCCGGCCGACGCAATCACGGCGGGCGTGATCACAGGATTGTAGACCACCTCGATCCGGTCACGCCGCAGCCCCGAAGTACGGACGAGATCGTCGGCGGCGCCTCGCGATACCGCGACCACGAGGGCCGCCCGTGGGTAGAAAAAGCGCAAGAGACGCGCCTCCAGCGGCCCTGCGTGCCTTGTGGACTCGGACATCGTATTGTGTACCGTCACCATGACCGGTGTGACCCCTCCTGCCAGCCGGGCTGCGCAGAGGGCGATCATGTTCGCATGACTCATCGACGAGACCAGTATCCTCGGTCGCTCGCGGCGCAGATATCGCGCCAATGGAACCAAGCTCCGGAGCAGCCGTCGAGCACGCAGATCGACGACGCGAGCCGCCGGCGGAAGATGACTCAAGAACACCCCGTCGGCCGCGGCCAGCACCACGTCCACCTCGATTCCGCGCTCGACGATCCCCTGCAGGAGATTGGCGATCACTCGCTGGGCGCCGCCCCCAGGGAGGGTGGTATTATAGAAAGCGACGCGGCCGCCGCTCGACTCACTCACTCCCAGTCGAACTCCTGACCCAACCACCGGTACAGTTCGCGGTTGTGTGGCTCAAAGTACGCGCTCAACCTGCTCCTCAAGGCCGCCGGCATCTCGCGACTGTACTTGCCCTGAAGAAACGGCTTATAGTGCCCCAGCGGATGGAAGGGAAGTCCCAGAAAATCGTATACCGAGGCACTGGCGGCGGCAGGAGCGCGGAACAGCCATTCGCTCTGTATGACCAGGAGCTGGGCTCGCGGAAAGTGTTGGGCCCAACGGCGAAGCTGCTCGACATACACCCCTCGAAGGGCGTAGGAATACCGGTGGTGGTTGTAGCTGTAATACGCCGGATCGCTCCGCAGTCGCGCCTCCTCTCCCGCCAGACGCTCGGACTCCCTGTCGATCGCCTCTGCGAAAGGCAGGGACTCTCGTCCCGCCCGAAACTCGTGCTGGTAGTGTGAGAGAGCCCGGTCAACTGGATTTCGCAGCACAGCGACGAGCTTGACATCGGGCAGGAGTTGCGCCGCCCGCTGAGGCACCTGCGGGTGCACCAGGTAGTAGGGCGAGGCATCGAGTGTCAGAACGCCGCGGCGCAATTGATGGGCGTAAGGAAAGCAGCCGCGATACCATTTGAGCCCGCGGGTGTAGTGAAGGTCGAAGTAGTGAATCTCTTTCCCGGCCGGCGACCGCACATCGGGATGCTGCACGAGGTAATTGAAGAGCGAGGTGGTGCCACCCTTCTGCGCGCCGATGATCAAGACCGAGGGCAAACCTCTGAGCGCCCCGGTCAGCTCGCGATAATCGGCCCGGAGCCGGCGTATCGGGCGCTTGACCCGTTCGACGATGGTTGGACTCAGACTTCGGTCACCCCGCGGCACGGCGATGCCTCCACGACGCGGCGGCGGGGATCGCGATCATTCCGGATTCGCTTTCTCAGCCGAGGCCAGGCGTTCTCCGGCTGCGCCTCGACGGACCATCCGGACAGCTCGCTGAGCCACCTCGCCCGCTCGCCGGAATGCCCAGGTACCGTGGCTACCGAGGAAGACGCCGGACCACAGCTTCGACGCGGCGAACGTAACCGCGAGTGCCGTGAGAGCTGCCGCAACCACAATTGGCACCTTGCCCAGATGCGCCGCCCTTGCCGCCTGCGAGACGAGAGTGACCGCGAGTCCGATCAGCGCCGCCAGCAGGGCGGCAGGCATATGGGCGCGAGCGAAACGGGACCAGGAGAGATCTGTGACGGACCGGCCCAACGCAGCCATGGTCAGCCAGTTTACGCACATCGCAATCGACACGCCGACCGCGACACCACCGACGCCCCAGCGCTGTCCGATGAGTGCGGCCACCAGCACCATCGCCGCATATGCTCCCTGAAGAAGGGCACGCGAGTACACGGCACCCGCCGCCTTGGTGCAGGCATCACTGATCTTGCTGCTCATTCTGAACAGAAGCCCGAAGGTGAAGAGTCGGAATGGAAGCACCACACCGGTCCATTTGGGGCCGAGAATCAGGGGGATGAATTCTGGGGCGATAACCCACAAGAAGGCGCTGATGGGCAGCGAGACCAGCGCGACGATTGCAAGCGCACGCTCGTATGCACCTGCAAGGCGCTCACGCTCGTCCTGCACCTGCGCCATGACGGGGAAGAGCACGCGGTTGACTATCCGGCCGAAGACCGTGGCAGGCATCACCATGAGGCTGTAGGCGCGGCCGTACACGCCCAGTGCGGCAGCACCCAGCCACCGGCCGACCACCAGGTTATCTCCCTGCTGTGACAGAACGGTGCCGATCTGTGCGAGCGAATGGCCAAGTCCAAAGCTGAGCAGATCGCGGCCGGCCCGTACGTCGAAGCTGGGACGGACAGGGTGCCTGGTCGCTACGTACATGGCGATAGTCCGCAGCGTCACCTGCGTCAGGTTCGCCGCCACCAGAGCCCACACGCCGTAACCTTGCCAGGCGAGCACGACCGCGACGCAGGCGTATCCCAGGATGTATGTCCCCACGTCCAGCGCGACGAAGAGCCGGAAGCGCAAGTGCCGCGTGAGGAGCGACTCACCAACAGTGTTGAGTCCGTCAATCGGAAACAGGAAGGCGATGGCGCGAAGTACCGGCTCGACGGCAGGAATTCTATAGAAGGTTGCCAGCGCAGGTGCCGCGAGCCACACCGCCGCCCCCAGCACAAAGCCGAGCACGCCCGAAATCGTGAAGGCCACACGCACGTGCGGCGGGTCCAGTTGCCGGCGCTGTACGATGGCCGGCCCGACCCCAACCTGGGACACGACCTGCGACAGAGCCACGATCACGGTGGCTGCGCCCATGAGGCCGAATTCGGCCGGAGTGAGCAGCCGTCCCAGCACCATGATCACGAGCAGCTGTACGAGGCCCTGGACGCCGGTCCCGCTGAAAGTCCAGAGCATCCCGCCCAGGGCCCGCTGAGTCAGGCCACGGGGAACTCCCGATGGTTGGCCCGGGGTGCCGCCGATCGCCTCGTTCGCGTCGCCCCGCCGATTGCGAGGACGTTTGGACATCGTTGGTCTCCTACTCAACGCGGGGCGACAGGAAAGTCGAGGCGGGAACTCCCGCGCCTGATCTCAGGCCACGCCGTTCGGCATGGCCCGTGTCCGGTGGTCCGACTGGTCATGAGGGCACTGCTGTTGTCCGCATTCGCCTAGCGACCGGCCGGCTCCGGGATCTGCTCGGTTTTGGGAAGCTTGCCGTAGCCGTACCGCTGGAGATCGCCATCAAGAAGGTCGTCCAGTATCGACTGCTGGCTTGCGGTAAGGTCATCCCGCCAGCGGTCGGAGGTGCTCCTGATCGAAGCCGCTTTCACGTGACGCTCGAACTCAGAGGAGTCTGGCATTTCGGCAAATTGGAGGACCTGCCGGTAGGTCTCTACCGGCTGCTCGCAGAATGATTCGTATTTGACTTCGAAGTAACGGCCAGGGTCAAGCGCTCGGCGGGCTGCTTCGATCGCCCGCATCTGGATTCTCCACTCGATCCCCGCCAGCGCCACGAACGAGTGATCGTACCTTTTCCAGGTGGCCTGGTCCTCGGGCGACAGAAGCCCTGCCCGCCATCCCTGCGGTCCATACCAGCCGCGCCAGAAATTGACATGCAGCAGCGAGTTGGCAACCGCGCGACCATCCCTGACGATGTGAATGAACTTCGCGTCCTCGAATACTTCATCCAGAAAGCCGATGCGTGGCCAACCCGTGATTTTGATGAGCAGACGGTTGCGCGCCGGCGTGAGCATCGGCTCGAAGGCAGCCGTCAGCTGCTTCTTGACGCGGATGGTCACGTCCGACCGAAGAAGGTCTCGGCAAGGTTCAGAAAAGCCGTACGCATACCGGTCCCAGAAGCGATAGTTTTCACCCGGCCGGATCTTTTCTCCGAAGAGTCGTTGGAGTATCGGATTGTTCATCGCCGTGACTGCCCACCGGTTCCACACCGGCTTATCGGGAAACCGATAACAGAGCCCAGACATCCACATCATCTGCGGGTGAGCGGCCAGTAACCGGTGAAACACGGTAGAACCACAGCGGCCTGTACCCACGATGATTATCGGTTTGGTGATTTTCATCTGGCGGTCGTTACTCCCCGGCGGTTATTCGGCTGGTGGCGTGGGAAATGGAGCCAAGTTTAATGCAGGGACCAGACTTGACCGCAGCCGTTAGCACGATCCATGCCCCCGGTGGGTGGCGCGGCGGGTGCCTGCTCCCAGCCAGATTCTCTCCGCCGGTCGCGAAGTGATCATTCCGGGCCTTGCGCGGGGTGCCGTTTGCTGCCCAGAGGGCCCTTGAGAGTGACGTAGGACAATCTACCACAGCAAGATACGAGAAATGCACCCCCCGCCCTAGCCACCGGCCGTCCGCACCCGATAGGTTCCTCCCGAGCGGCCCGACAGGTGGATCTGCGGTGTGCCTTTGGGCGCTGGACACCCGTGCCCGCGCCCGAAACTCCATAGGGTGGGGGCATGGATTGTGCTGGTCCACATTGCGCTGCCGCTGCCCGCAATAGCGTGTGCTGCCGCCGTCAGCCCGACCCCGATGGTGTAAAGGCTCCGAGATGAATTATCAAACAGGCACGCGCGGCGGCCGGGATTCTGATGCTTCCTAACTTCATCGTCATCGGCGCCGCCAAAGCAGGCACCACATCCCTGCATTGGTACTTGGCGGAGCATCCGGGCGTCTTCATGACTCCGACGAAGGACCCGAGTTACTTCGCCTATGGCGTGGACGCTGGTGGGAAGCTTCTCTGGGGCGAACCGGAGTTCCACAGCTTTCCGATAAGAACTCTACGTGAGTACGAAGCGCTCTTTGCAAATGCCGGCGATGCAACGGCGATCGGAGAGGCTTCGACGATGTACCTGGAGTGCCCCCAGTCGGCGGCACGGATTCGAAAGCTGATGCCCGCGGCGCGCATCATCTGCAGCATTCGCCACCCGGTCGATCGGGCATACTCGGACTATCTGATGCACCTGCGCCGTCGCGGCCGACGCTTCGATGCCGCGCGCGATCTGACCGCCACGTCGGTCTGGGCTCGTCCCGACTCTCGCTGGATGAAGATCAGCAAGTATTACGAGCAGTTGTCGCGGTATTACGATGCCTTCCCCGCCGATCAGATTCGTGTCGTCCTGTTCGACGATCTCAGACGGAGCTCGACGGGGTTCGTCCAGGACGTGTACCGTTTCCTCGATGTCGATCCAGCATTCGTTCCCGATTTTGCGACGCCACACGCGCCGGGTGGTATCCCGGCGAGCACCGTGCTGGAAGGTCTGTTCCTGCGCAGCGCCAGGTCGCCGGTAAAGACGTGGGTGCCCAAGCCTGCGGCGAACTGGTTCAGGCGGCTCCGCGGCCGGACCATGCGGCAGGCGCCCCACCTCCCGGCCGAACTGAAGAAGCAACTCACGGGTCATTTTTACGATGACATCGCGAAAACCTCTACGCTCATCGGCCGAAACCTGGACCATTGGCTCTGAGGAGCCGCCTTAAGTGTCGAGGATTGTAGGTTCGGGGCGCTAAGCCCAATGGCTCAGATCCCGATTCAGCAGTCGAGATAACACGGCAACCTCCTCGCGAAACGTCTCTACGAGCTCAGCCCTGAACTCCGGCGACAGCGGCTGGCGCCCTTCTCTCACCGTGTTCAGGTCCACCAACTTCTTCTTTGCCGCGCTAAGTTTCTCGGCTCCGACCGCTCGTTTGAGGCTTCTGATGGCATTCCGCAGCATCGGCGGAGGCTTGCGCGAGGCATATCGAAGCCAAGCCACCTTCGCGCGCTTGTTCTCGTTAATGCGGGGAAAGTCCGATCGGCCATCATGGGGAATGCCCAGGAATTCGATGACCTCGTCATAGACCTTCTGAGGCGAGGCGGTGAAGTCGTCGTACAGTATCAGCTTCACCTGAGAGGCCGGGAAGGACGACAGCAAACGCTGGGTCTGCGTGCCGAACTGACCAACCTGCGCGTACTGCACCAAGAGCGGTGATCGAATCGCCGGAGGAAGGTCGAGACCCCGGCTCCGTCGCTCCTGCAGGCGCCAGGCGGCCTCGAAATCGTCGACCGTTTCTTCCGATACATAGAGTAGCTGAGAGTGCAGCGAATAGACCATGTCCACGGGATTGCGGAACATCGCGATGATCTTTGCAGCAGGATTGAAGTCGCGAATATTGGGAATAGCCACCGAAGACCGTAGATAATAAACGGAGGCCTCTCCCACCCTCAGATGTTTCTCGGTTACCTTCGCGAAGATCTCAGCATACTCGGTCGGAGTCTTTATTCTGGGGTAAGTCCCCAGATCTCGAGCGAAGAAGTGAGGCTCTTTGACCTCTGGCAGAAACACATGTGGGTGGGGACGAAGGTATTCGAACAAGGCCGTGGTCCCACACTTGGGGGCCCCCACGATGAAAAAATTGGGTTGTACCGTCAAGGAGTGTGCTCCAATCGGTCTGAGCCTTGGCTGGCCACTGGTCTGACCACGCGACGGTGCTAAGACAATGTATCACAACCAGATCCGAAAGGCACGCCGGAGCATCGCTGATGCCGGTCAGGCAGGCGCTGACGGCGCATTCGTGATCCGATGGCGAAAAGCTTCCGCTCCGCCGTTGAAGGGTGATAAATTTGGGCGTCCAGGATTTCGTCATCAGACTCCTCCCCTGCCTCACTCGTGCGCCGCCCTGAGGAACAGAGATGCCCCGTAGGATCGAGCGAAGGAACCCCGAGCTGGTACGTCAGCATTACGAAGTCGAGAAAGAGCTGGCAGACCGCCTGCGGCACGCGACTCGGGAGCAGCGACGATCATTGTACGGGTCAGTCTACAACGAGCTGTATCAACGCGTCCCGCACCACCCACAACTCACGCGCAAATCGTCTCCCGAGCTGACCCGCGCCGCGCTGGGCCCGCAGCTCCGGATTCTGCGGCCGTACCTGAGTCCAGAGACCACGCTGCTCGAGATCGGGCCGGGCGATTGTTCGCTGTCCATGGCGATTGCGGGGCAGGTGAGGCAGGTGTATGGCCTCGATGTCTCGGAGGAGATTACCCACCGGCTCTCACTCCCATCCAACTTCAAGCTGATTCTGTCGGACGGCACCAGCGTCCCGCTACCACCCGACAGCGTCGACGTCGCCTTCAGCAACCAGCTCATGGAGCATCTGCATCCTGACGATGCCCTGGAACAACTGAAGGGAATCTGGCGAGCTCTACGCCCCGGCGGGGTCTACATCTGCATCACGCCCAACCGCCTCAATGGCCCACACGACATCTCACAGTATTTCGATTCGGTCGCGACAGGTTTCCACCTGAAGGAGTACACGGTAGCCGAGCTGAGCCGTCTGTTTCGGCAGGTGGGATTTCGCAAGGTCGATGCTCTGCTCGGTCGGCGCGGGACCTGTGTGCCCTTTCCCGTTGCGCCGGTCGTCGCGGGTGAGGCGGTCCTGAGGCTCATGCCGTCCAAGGCAAGACAAATGCTGGGGCGCACGGTGGGCCGCGCATTCCTCGGCGTACGGCTCCGTGGCACCAAATAGCGACTCCGCCCACTGACGTCCCTGAACCGTCGGCGCATCACGACGGCTGGGCGAAGACCTTCACATTGGTAGGAGAGACGTACACCCGATGGCCCTTGGCCAGGGCCAGCTCCTCGAAACGGTGGCGAGGCACGTGCGCTTCGATCGTCTTGCCGCCCTCCACGAGGTCGAGCTCCAGCCTGACCACCGGACCGAAGGCCCGAATGTGCCTCACCACCGCCTCCAGGGACGAGGGCCCCGACGGCGCAGGCTCGAGCTCCACATTATATGTGCGGACGTAGGCCACACCGGCCTGATCCTGCGCGTCAGGCCACTCGGGAGCATCGAACCCGCTGTCTCCGATGTTTACCCTGCCCTGATGAATCCGCCCGTGGAACAGGTTGACGTCGCCGAGGAATCCGTACACGAACTGCGTTGCCGGGTGCTCGTACACTTCCTCCGGAGTCCCACTCTGCTCGATCCGCCCCTCGTTCATGATCACGACCCGGTCGGAGACCTCAAGCGCCTCCTCCTGGTCGTGCGTGACGAAGACGCTCGTGACATGGACTTCCTCGTGCAGACGCCGGAGCCAGCGCCGCAGCTCCTTGCGTACTTTGGCGTCGAGGGCGCCGAACGGCTCGTCCAGCAACAGCACCTTGGGCTTGACTGCCAAGGCCCGCGCCAGCGCCACGCGTTGCCGCTGTCCGCCGGAGAGCTCCGACGGCCGGCGGTCGGCCAGGACGTCGAGCTGGACCAGGTGCAGCAGTCCCATGACTGTCTCCCGAATTGCGGCCTCCGCCGGCCGGACACTCCTGGGCCGGACCCGCAGCCCGAAGGCGACGTTCTCGAAGACGCTCATGTGCCGGAACAGGGCGTAGTGCTGAAAGACGAACCCCACCTGGCGCTCTCGCACCGGCTGGTCGGTGGCGTCCTCGCCGTGAAAGTGAATCGTGCCCTGATCGGCGGGCTCCAGCCCGGCAATGATCCGGAGCAGGCTGGTCTTGCCCGACCCGGACGGACCGAGCAGTGCGACCAGCTCCCCTCCCGGGACGTCGAGGTTCACGTTGTCGAGGGCGACGAAGTCGCCGAAGGACTTGCGCAGACTGCGAACCTCGATGCTCATGTCGCGATCCTTTCAGGAGTACCTTCGGCCTGTGATCGATCCACCACGGTCCGCCGCTGCTGCCACTCCACCAGCGTCTTGAGGGCCAGCGTGATGAGCGCGAGCAACGTCAGCACCGATGCGACCGCGAAGCTGGCGGCGAACGCGTACTCGTTGTAGAGAATTTCCACGTGCAGCGGAAGGGTGTTGGTCTCACCCCTGATATGCCCGGATACCACCGACACCACCCCGAATTCGCCCATCGCCCGGGCATTGCAGAGAATGAGCCCATACAGGAGGCCCCACTTGATATTGGGCAGCGTGACCCGCCGGAAGGTCTGCCATCCGCTCGCCCCCAGCACGATCGCCGCCTCTTCCTCCTCCACGCCCTGTTCCTGCATGAGCGGGATCAGCTCGCGCGCGATGAACGGCGCCGTCACGAACGTGGTGGCAAGCACGATGCCGGGCACCGCGAAGATGACCTTGATATCGTGGTCGTCCAGCCACTGCCCAAACCATCCGTGGATGCCGAACAGAAGCACGAAGATCAGACCCGAAATCACGGGCGACACCGCAAACGGCAGGTCGATGAGCGTGATCAGCAGGTTCTTTCCGCGAAACTCGAACTTCGAGATGCACCAGGCTGCCGCCACGCCGAAAACGAGGTTGACCGGCACCGCGATCGACGCGATGAGCAGCGTCAGCTTGGCCGCGCTGAGCGCATCGGGCTCTTTGATTGCATCCCGGTAGGCGGGGAGGCCTTTCGACAGGGCCTCGGTGAACACCAGCACCAACGGCAGCACCAGTGTGAACGCCAGGAAACAGAGTGCAATGGTCGTCAGCGTCCAGCGCACTAACCGTGACTCGCCGGTCGCCCGAGTGACAGCCCGAGGCGCGCTGGTGGCGGAACGGAGGATGGTGGCGGCCGTCATCGCTCAGGCCGCCGTGCGGCGCCGAGCCGCCCACTGAAGCACGTTGATGGCCAGCAGCAGCATGAACGACGCGACGAGCATGACCAGTGCGACCGCGGTGGCCCCGGCATAGTCGTACTGCTCGAGCTTGGTGATGATCAGCAACGGGACGATCTCGGTTTTCATCGGCATGTTGCCGGAGATGAACACCACGGAGCCGTATTCGCCGATCGCCCGGGCGAATGACAGCGCGAAGCCGGTGAGGAGTGCCGGCGCTATGGTAGGAAGGACGACCCGGCTGAAAGTCTGCCAGCGGTCGGCCCCGAGACTGGCCGCGGCCTCCTCGACCTCGACTTCGAGATCGTCCAATACCGGCTGCACCGTTCGGACCACAAAGGGAAGGCAATGAAGATCAGCGCGATGGTGATGCCGAGCCACGTGTAAGACACCTTGATGCCAAGCGGGTCGAGGTAGCTGCCGATCCAGCCGTCGGGCGCGTAGAGCGTCGTGAGCGCTATGCCGGCCACCGCGGTCGGCAGCGCGAACGGCAGGTCGACCATGGCATCCACCGGACGCCGTCCAGGAAAGCGGTAGCGCACCAGCACCCACGCGACAAGAAAGCCGAAGATGGTATTGGTCACGGCCGCGACGAGCGATGCCCCGAAGGTCACCCTGTACGAGGCGACCACTCGAGGGTTGGTAATGGTGGACCAGAAGGCCGACCCCGAGAGCCCCGCGGTGCGCGTGAAAATGGTCGCAAGAGGAAGAAGCACCATCAGACTGAGATAGGTGCAGGTAATTCCCAGCGAGAGTCCGAACCCGGGTAGCACGCTCCTCGACTTATGCCGCATCGTCATCCCTTCGTAGGG
>JBBRGF010000114.1:0-10830 GCA_038240975.1 Gemmatimonadales bacterium | reverse complement strand
AGGTCCGAACGACCGCTTCGAGCACCCGCAGCTCTCGCTCGCTCAACTGATCGGGCGCTGGCATGATAAGGAAAGATATTGACTTACGAGACCGATTGAAAGCTCGGCGTGAGCGGGCGCACACTCCAGAGGCGAAGGGCGCAGTATCATGGGAGACTTCCATTCTCTGGAGAAATCATGGCGAAGCCGACCCCCCACACCTCCCAGGATCTCGAGCAGTGTATCGAGAATTGCGTCAACTGTCACAGGATCTGCCTCGAAACGGCGGCGATCCACTTTCGTGGCGACGCCCCCAAGTCGATGTCGGAGAGTGTCGTACGTCTTCTCCTCGACTGTGCCGAGATCTGCCGCACGAGCGCCGACTTCATGATTCGGGGGTCGGACCTGCATGCCCACACCTGCCGGGCGTGCGCGTCGGTATGCGAGAGCTGTGCCGCGGAGTGTGAACGGTTGGGTGAAGACCCCCATATGGCGGCATGCGCCGAGGCATGCCTGCGCTGCGCGGAAACCTGCCGCGAGATGTCGGCCGAGCTCAACTGACGGAGGGAACCAGCGCGTCGAGCCGGAGCCAGCCCTCTGGAGTCAGGACCACGCGCTCGTTCTCCACTGTGGCCCATCCCGCAGCCGACCAGGCATTCCTGACCGATTCGGCTATGCGGGAAACGGGAAGACCGGCGCTGGTCCGAAGTCCGAGATAGACCTCCTCCATCGCCACCTCCGCGGCTCCCAGAGCCTCCCGACCCCCCACGGTCGTCCCCCCTGACGCACCGGAGTCGTGGTATGCCTGCCATTCGCGGAGATTCCATTGCCGGCTACCTCCGAGACCGCTGTGGGCGGATGGACCGAGACCGATGAACGGCGCCCGCGCCCAGTACGCGGAGTTGTGTCGCGCGCGGTGACCCGGTCTGGCCGCGTTGGATACCTCGTAGTGCTCATACCCTGCACCCTCGATCGCCCGATGTCCGGCGATGAACTCCTCCGCATACCGCTCCTCGTCTACCGGCCTTTCGCGCCCTGTCGCGGTCCATCGCCCGAGGGGAGTGTGCGGCTCGACCGTGAGACCATAGAGGGAGAGGTGGCCGGGATCGAGTGCGATTGCGCGGTCGAGGTCGCGTTCCCACTCCCGGTCGAGCGAGGCGGGCAGCCCGAAGATCAGGTCGAGCGAGAGATCGGCGATGCCGGCCTGGCGAAGCGTTTCCACGGCCGCCGGCACCTGCTCGACAACGTGGGTGCGGTGCATCCAGGCGAGCACGGCGGGGTCGAAGGACTGGACGCCGAGCGAGACGCGGTTGACCCCCGCGGCGCGCCAGGCCCGAGCGGCGGCGGCCGAAATGTCGTCGGGATTGGCCTCGAGCGTGACTTCCGCGCCGGCAGCGACCGGCCGATCGGAGGAGAATCGGCTGAGCATCCGCTCGATTCCCGCGGGATCGAGAAGCGATGGCGTTCCGCCGCCGAAATAGACCGTCTCGATGACCGGCGAGTCGCCCCAGGCCGGGTGCCGCTGCCACTCTTGCCACTCTCGGAGGATGGCCCGGACGAAGTCGTCGGTGGGGATGAGGCGGCGCACGGCAATGGCGAAATCGCAATAGCTGCAGCGCCGGGCGCAGAATGGCACGTGGATGTAGAGGTGCACGGCGGTGAATGGTAAACTATAAACGACGGTGAAGGGTGAACTCCTTTCTCCCTTCACCGTTTTCCGTTCCCCGTTCTCCTAAACCATTTCCCAGGCAATTGCTCAGCCACTCCGGCGATTTCCAGCGTACACAACAGCGCCAGCAGTCGGCTGACCGGACGTCCGGCTTGCGCCGCGAGCGCGTCCACGTGCACGCAGTCGGCGCCCAGAAGCAGTGCCACCTCGCGTTCCTCCGCGCTCAGCGACTCCGGCAGCGTGCCGCCCGCCGCGGAGGATCGCGAGGCCGCGTCGAGAGCCACTGCGTCGGCGAAGTGCTGAAGCAGATCCGCCGGCTCCAGGTATGGCCCAGCGCCGTCGCGGAGCAGCCGGTTGGTGCCTGCCGACACCGGGCTCGTGATCGGCCCGGGTACCGCCATCACTTCGCGACCCTGGTCGAGGGCGGTACCCGCTGTGATCAGGGCTCCTGAGCCCACGGCGGCCTCGACCACCACCGTGACACGCGCCAGTCCGCTGATGAGCCTGTTCCGGCGCGGAAAGCTCCCGGCGCTGGGCCGCTCGCCCGGAGGAAACTCGCTTATCAGCAACCCTCGCTCCATCACCCGCCGGTAGAGCGCGCGATTGGCCGAGGGATAGATGACACCGAGCCCGTTGCCGAGCACGCCGATGGTGCCGCCACCGGCGTCGAGCGCGGCGGCATGCGCCGCTGCGTCGAGCCCCCTCGCCATTCCGCTGACGACCACGACACCGGCCCAGGACGCCTCCTGCGCCAGGGTCCGGCACACCTCCGCGCCGTATGGGCTGTGATCGCGGCTGCCGACCACCGCAACGGCCGGCCGTAGCAACAGCGAAGCATCGCCCTGCACGAAGAGCACCGGTGGAGCATCGGGGATGGTGCGAAGCGAAGCCGGAAAATCCCCATCGGACGGGATCAGCGCTCTTGCCCCGATCCTCTCCGCGCTCTCGGCGAGTTGGCGGCCGGCTTCGAGCGGCATCGCCTTGATCGCGGAGACAAAGGCGCGAGAAAACCCGGGCATGGCGCACAAAAACTCAAACGGCGCCGAATGGGCGCCGAGTGCGGTATCGAATGTGGATAGCAGCGTGTCGAGCCGGGAGGCGCCCAGTCCCGGAACCTGGGTGAGCGCCAGATAGGCGAGCCGTTCGTCATCCATTCATTCGTCGTCCATGAACTCCCAGTACCCGGGCACGTTCGCGACATCGGTACTTTCGGTCACGCCCTCGGCTCCGCCCTTGGCCTTGGCCGCGAACTGCCAGAGATACTCCTTCAGCTCTTCGAGTCCCGTACCCGCGGCGCTCGATACGGCGAGCAATCCTGCCGCCTCACTCACCTCGAGCGCAGGCAGGGCCGAATCCTCCGCCAGGAGATCGCGCTTGGTGAGAAGTACGACGTGCGCCTTCGCCGCCAGCGTGTCGCTGTACAGACGGATCTCTTGCCGCAAACCATCGTAGGCCCCCTGCGGGTCGGGACTGTCGAGAGGAATGAGAAAAGCCAGCACTCGGGTGCGCTCGACGTGTTGGAGAAAGCGGAGACCGAGTCCCTTCCCTTCGTGGGCGCCTTCGATGATGCCCGGAATGTCGGCCACGACGATCGACCGGTGTCCCGACAGGCCCACGACACCGAGATTGGGCTCCAGCGTCGTGAACGGATAGTCGGCGATCTTGGGTCGGGCGGCGGAGATGACCGAGAGCAGCGTGCTCTTGCCGGCATTCGGCTCGCCCACCAGGCCGACGTCGGCGATGAGCTTGAGGAGCAGCTCGATACGCCGGTCCTGTCCTTCCTCACCGGGTTCCCATTCGCGCGGCGCCTGATGGGTGGGCGTCGCGAAGCGGGCATTGCCCCGCCCCCCGCGACCACCGCGGGCCACCTGTACCGTGTCGCCCGGGCGAAGCACCTCACCGAGCGGGTGGCCGGTATCGGCATCGGAGACGATCGTCCCCGGCGGCACCGGCAGATACAGATCGTCGGTCGAGGCGCCCGTCTTCGTCTTGCCCTTGCCGTGCTCCGCGCGCTCGGCCTTCCACTCGGTGCGATAGCGATAGTCGAGCAGCGTCGACAGGTTGGCGTCGGCGCGCACGAAGACGCTGCCACCGTGGCCGCCGTCGCCGCCATCGGGGCCGCCCTTCGGCTTGTACTTGAACCTGGCGAAGGAGCTGGCGCCGGAGCCTCCGGTGCCGCCGATGACTCTGACGACCGCGCGGTCGATGAACATCAGTTACCCGGCGACCATCCCTCGCGAACCGATCGCCACAGCTCCTTGATCTTTTTCCACTGGTCGAACGAGAGCAGCGGATTGACGACGGAGAGCACTCCTTCGATCTGGCCGAACGTCGCGCCGGCGTTGAGTGCGCCGCGAAGGTGCGAGTGCAGTTGCTTGGGGGTTTCGAGAATGGCCGTCTGCACCACCGTGCAGAGCTCCCGGCGCAGCAGATCGAGGCCGGAGCGGCCGAGCGTACGCCCGTAGCCCTCGGTGATCATCCACGAGTCGATGGCGGGGTGCAGCGCACGCACGCTGTCGCGGAGCTTTCGGTAATTCTCTCCGTAAATCACGGCGCACACCTCCTCGCCCCGCCTGGTCCACTCGGGGACGTGGGCATAGTCCTGACCCTCGTCGTTGTCCGGAGCGGGCACGTCGCTGAACTTGCGCCACACGCCGAAGGCAATGAGGGCGCGCGGGTATCCCACCATGAGCACCGATTGAAGTATCAGCTCCTCGACCCACGCCGAAGGCACCTGCGAGGCGCGCAACGGTCCCACGCGCTCCCGCATTTCCGGCTCGTAGCCCTGCGCGATGGCCGCCGCGAAGCGGACGAGGTCGCGCGTCTGTGGATCGAGACTATCTTGCTTCGCCATCACAAACTCTACCTCGGTTGAGGGTATCGAATGCAGAAGATAGCGGCTTACTTCTGTCCTCGCCTCTCCATACCTTACACGCCGATGCCTGCTCCGTTTCGTCTCTTTCTTGCCGCTGCACTCATCTGCGCGCTGGTGCCGGCGCGCGTGCGGGCCCAGGCCTCCCCATACATCCCTCTCGACGATCCTAGGCTACCGCTTCTCGAACATCTGATCGCCCGCGGCGATATCGACGACCCGTCGCCGATGGTGCGCCCGTTTCGGCGATTGGATGCCGCACGCGTGCTCGCCGCGGCCGATACCGGCGGCTCGGCGGGTCTCGTGCACGCGCTTCGCGCGCAGTTCGACGACCCGCCCCATCAGAACCGGTGGAGAATCGCCGGCCGCGCGGGGGCGCAGGCGTTCAGCCACATCCGCCGCGACGTGCTCCATCCTCTCGGACCAGACGGGGTGCGACCTTACGCCGACCTGACCGGCGAAGCGACCTTCGGCGACTTCGCGCTGGTGAGCCGGCCCGCGGCGGAGCCGCGACTGGTGGACGACCCCGAGTGGCCGGGGCGCAAAGACCTCACACTGGCCTGGCGGATGGTCGAAGCCTACGCCAGCGCCCAGTTCAAGTACGGCAGCGTGTACTACGGCCAGATGGACCGCAATTGGGGGCCCGTCGGTGTTGCGGGGATCGGCCTCAGCAACTACGGCTATCCCGCGACCGAGCTGGGATTGGAACTGGGCACTCGGAGTCTGCGGCTGCAGGCGCTCGCCCGGTCGCTTCGGGACGAACAGGATAGTCTCGGCAACCGGGTCCATCGATATTTTTTCGCGCACCGGCTTGGCCTCCGGCTGTCCGATCGCGTCACCCTCGGAATCTGGGAGACAGTGGTGCTGTCGGGTGTCGATCGTGAGTTCGACGGCCGCTATCGCAACCCGCTCAGCCTGCTGCTGCTCACCAACCAGTTCGGACTCGGCGCCGACGGCAACGTGCTGGTCGGCGTCGACGCCGGATGGAGAATAGGCCGCCGCGTAGCCATGCACGCACAGCTCGGCATCGACGACCTGCAATACGAGCATACCTCTGGTCCCGACCGGTATCCGAATCGCTGGGCCCTCACCGTTTCCGCGTTCGGCCCGGTGGGACGGACGCTGGCCTGGCGTGCCCTCTACACCCAGGCGTCGAGCCTTGCCTTCAGAACTTTCGATCGGTTCGAGAATCTCACCGATGCCGGCGTGGGAATCGGGCGCAACTTCGACGACAACGACCAGGTGACGCTGACGGTCGGCGTGCCTCGCGGCGGCTGGCTGTTCACTCCGGAGCTGACCTTGCTCCGTCAGGGTGAGGGTGATATCGGCGATCCGTTTCCCGCGACGTCCGCCGAGGCAGGCGCGCTGCCACAGATCTTCATCGGCGTCGTCGAGCAAACCTGGCGTGCCGCGCTCAACGTGAGCGCCAGACAGGGCCCGCTCGACCTCATCGGCAGCGCCGGGTTGCAGCACGTCGTGAATCCTGATCACGTCGAAGGACGAACGGCCAACCGCTTCGAGGGTCGCCTTCAGGTAACTCTGGGCCTGAGCCGCGGGGGAGTGTTGCAATGAGACAGCCGCCGGCCCCGCTGACGCGCGACCGCATGCTGCACCTGATCAGTCGCATGAAGGCGAGCCGTGTGGCCGTCATCGGCGACATCATCCTCGACCGCTACCTCATCGGCGACACCGAGCGACTCTCACCCGAGGCGCCGGTGCCGGTCGTTACGGTGCGCGAGCGCAAGGACGCGCTCGGCGGGGCGGCCAACGTCGCGGCGAACGTCGCCGCTCTCGGCGCCACCTGCCTTCTGGTGGGGTCGGTGGGAGACGATACCGACGGCGCGGCCATCCGGCAGGGGCTGGCGCTCGCCACGCTGGACGACCGGCACGTGATCGCCGTCGCCGGGCGGCCGACCACCTCCAAGACGCGGATCGTCGCTCGCGCGCAGCAGGTGGTGCGCATCGATGACGAAGTCGATTCGCTTCTCGACGGCTCCGATCTCACGCGACTCATCCGCGTGGCCCGCGAAGCCCTCGCCGACGCCGACGCACTCCTTCTCGAGGACTACAACAAGGGCGCGCTGGCGCCGGCGCTCATCGTGTCGGTGATGGAGGTGGCTCGGCGGCGTGGGATCCCAATCGTCGTCGATCCCAAGTTCCGGCAATTCTTCGAGTACGCCGGCGCCACCGTCTTCAAGCCCAACCGCCGCGAGCTCGAATCCGCCCTGGGCGCCGCGGTCGATCTCCAGAACGGCGATGCCCTTCCCGCCGTGCTCGCGCGGCTTCAGGCCGACAATCTGCTCGTGACGCTGGGGGCGGAGGGCATGGTGCTGGTGATGAAGGACGGAAGCACGACGCACATTCCGAGCATCGCGCGGCAGATCTACGACGTCAGCGGCGCGGGCGACACGGTCACTGCGTGGATCGGAACGGCGCTCGCCGCCGGGGCCACGGTGCGCGAGGCGGCGCAGATCGCGAATTTTGCGGCTGGGGTGGAGGTAGGAAAGGCCGGGGTTGCGACCGTTTCACCCGAAGAGGTGCTTGCGGTTCACGAGGAGAGATACGATCAGATCGGAAGACTTCGAAGAGGAGGACTGATTTAGCATCCCACACCGAACGCGAGCCACACACGCCACGTCTCCCTGACGCGATAGAGATGCCTCCGCAGCAGGCGCACGGCATCGACGTAGTCAGGCGCCAGCTCCACGACACCGGCGTCGGCCATTCGACGGCGTAGGAGATCGGAGCACTCCGCCAGCGCACGCTCCGCCAGCCGCTCCTTGTTGAGGGAATTCTTGGCGCCCAACCCCTCGTGATGCAGAAAGCTCAGCAGATCGCGACGGGTCCACCCGGAGATCCATCCCTCGAGGTTTTCCGCCGGCACCACCACGCCCGTGGCCAGAATACGTCGAGACGAGTCGGCGACGTCGAGACCACGCTTACGCGTCTCATAGCGGCTCAGGCTGGCGAGCGTCTTGGGAATGCGCGATTCGGCGCTCAGATGCCGCAGCGCGTCGACCGCGTGCGCCCTGGCGCCGATAGGCAGCGTGCTGAGTGTGTCGATGAGTCGGCGGAGCCGCGGCTCCTCGGGCTTTTCCAGCGAGCGGAGGGTGCCTTGGAGCTGAGGCCACGAGGCCCAGAAGCTCATGTCCTGCGCCATCCGGTGGACGAACTCATTGCGGGCTTCGATCAGCGCGCCGGGGTCGTTGAGCCGCAACGAGTGCGGCAGCATGACCGCGGCCATGAAGTCGGCGGCCTCGCCCGTCATGATGAAGCCGCTGAACGCCTCGTGCACGGCCAGCAGAACCAGTCCGACTCGAAGGTCGAGATACGCCTCGTCGGTGCCGTTGCACAGGTGGTGCGCGACGGGAGCCGACAGGATCGTGTGCGCGACGCCATGATAGTGGCGCTGAAAGTCGTCGGGCGTGCCGCCGACGCCGGGATTGGCCACCCGCATCGTCGCGAGGTACTCGCCGACCGCGTCCACGTCCCTGATCGCGACGCGCTCTCTGAGCCAGGGAGAGAAATCCACGCTCGGGACACAGCTGGTGGGGTTGTGGGCGCGCGACAGGCACGGGTGGTCGGCGTGTCCAAGCCCCGCCGCGAAAATCACGAGCTCGGGGCCCGCGGGCCTGACAAAGGCGAGTGTCGACGAAACGGGATCGATTGTCTCGGTGCTGGCCATACGCTCTCGTTGCCGTGATCGTACTCGCCGCGCGGGCGAGATGTGTCTCGGAATGTTCCGCGAGAATTGCATATCGGCAAGATCTGGGGGCGCATGTGACGCTATCAGCGTGCGTCGCCGTGTTGCGTTCCCTGCGCCGCCGTACGGTTGCCGGTAGTCTCTCTCTCACGTTGGCTCCCGTCAACCCCCGTTTTTTACCAGGCGCGTGCCCCCCGTACGGTTCAACCTGGTGACCCGGCACACACCGTCGAGGGGTCACGAGGAGCATATTGAACGGGTGCCCTCCGACGAGTTCCGGGTGGCCTCCATCGAAGGTTCGACCGCCCCCGCTCGTGGGAGGTCTCATGACTAGCCACGACACCAGCGCACTCGACCGTCCTCGCGTACTGCTCGTCGAGGATCAACCTGGCGTCCGAGCCGCGGTCGCCCGCGCCCTTCAAGACGACGGCTGTGAGGTTCTGGAAGCACACGATGCACGTGCCGCCAGGATGCTGGTGGCGTGCTTCAACCTTCCGATCGCGCTGCTCATCACCAATCATCGGCAAGCGCAGTACGGAGGCGAAGCGCTGGTCGAAGGTCTCGCCCGGTACGATCGAGCGCCCCCCGTCCTGTTCGTCTCGGACTCTGAAGCGGAGATCCTCAGTCCCTCGACTCTCGAGGCGTTGTGTCGTCGAGTGCGCGAAGCAGCCGGCGCATCGGGTACACGGGTCCTGGACAGGCAGCACACGGCCTAGCTCAGCTGACGTTGGGCCACAGCCGTCAGGCAGGTCGCGGAGCAAGGACCTCCACAGCTGCAAGCAGTTGAGCGGCCGTAAACGACTCCCCTAAGTGCGTCACGTCGACCGGCATGCCAGGAATCGGGGACGTCCCGATATGGAGCACAGCCAAGCCAGGATGCAACGTACGAATGGATCGGACCAGCGCCGGCGTGTCTACGCCGGTCCCTTCGGTGTTGAGCACCAGCAAGTCAATGCGTGGTAGTTGAGCACACAGCTCTTGCGCGGCCTTTCCGTCGTAGGCTTGGAACACGTAATAATCACTCATCCGCAGAAGTCCGGTGACCGATTGAAGCAGGGCGTTGTAGTCGCAAATCACGACGCGACGCGGCCCCTGGTCGGGGGAAGCTGGCGGGGCCGACATTTATAGGTCTCTAGGTCCGGCGACGACGGCCGGCGAGGCAGGAGCGTAGCTGGAAGGTCTGCCTGGAAGGTACCTGGACGAGCCGACTTTAGGTAGCGAGTGCACCTTCTGGCATTCTTAGACCCCGATCACCTCCCTGACCGCAACAAACCCAGACCTCGAAACAACATTACCCCACCACCGCAACTTGCGAAGGGGTAACAGTTATGCATGGGCGATGAGGGACTTGAACCCCCGACCTCGCGCATGTGAGGCGCGCGCTCTAACCAGCTGAGCTAATCGCCCTGACTGCCAGGGAGCGGGATTCTATCAGATACGCCGGGGAGGGGCAAGCGCCGCGGCGAGCCCCGCGGCGCGCCCGGTGGCCCAGGCCCAGAGAAAGTTGTAGCCGCCGATCGGCCCGAAGGCATCGAGCACCTCGCCGCATATATAGAGTCCCGGAATTCGCCGGCTCTCCATGGTGTTCGGATCCACCTCAGCGAGACTGACACCGCCGCCCGTCACCTCTGCCTTCTTGTAGCCCTCGTGGCCGGTCCAGGGCAGTTCCCCGCGCGTCAGCATTTCGATCAGACGGTTCCTCTCGTCCTTACGAAGCTGGGCCAGCCGAGTGGTCGGTTCCACGCCAGCCGCCGCCACGAGCGCGTCGGCGAGCCGCTCGGGCATCTCACGCCGTATCACTCCCACGAGGCTTCGGGTCCCGTCGGCGCGAAGCGCGTGCATCCACTGGTCCTCGGTGAGGGCCGTCCAGCGCACCTGCAGGCGCGCGGTGGACGACGCGTGCTCGCGCGCGCGCACCAGGACGTGCGATACGTCGAGCACAGACGGTCCGCTGTAGCCGTGGTGGGTAAAGAGGAAGCCGCCGGCCGCCGTCGCCGTACGCTCGCCCGATCGCGCCGTGATGGTCACCGGCAGCGACACGCCGGCCAGCGCGGAGAAGCGACCGTCATCTGAGGTGATAGGCGTGAGCGCCGCATAGGTCGGATGGATTTCGTGGCCGAGCCGCCGGACGATCGTGAGACCGGTGCCGTCACTGCCCGTCTTCGGCACCGAAAGCCCACCGGTCGCGACGATTACGGCGTCGGCCTCGACCGGCGGGCCGCCCTCGCGCTCCACACGCCAGCCGGACGCGGTCGGTGCGAGATCGGTGACCATGGTGTTGGGCATGAAGCGCGCGCCGCGCCGTTGAGCCAGCGAGAGCAGCCCGTCGCGTACGTCCCTCGCGCGGTTGGAGACGGGAAAGAGCTTGCCCGTTTCCTCTTGCTCCACGAGCCGGATACCCAGTTCGCGCTCGAAGAACGCGATCTGTTCGGTGAGCGGCCAGGAGCGGACCATCTTGCGGAGCGAGTTCGGAGAGGAGCCCGTGACGAAGCGGCACTCGTCGACCCTGGCAGGCAAGATATTGCAGCGCCCGCCCCCACTGATCAGGATCTTCCGGCCTCCATCGGCGGTGCGCTCGAGGAGCAAGGTCTCGGCGCCGTGCGTGGC
>JBBRGF010000113.1:0-10951 GCA_038240975.1 Gemmatimonadales bacterium | reverse complement strand
AGGTCAGGGGTTCGATCCCCCTCAGCTCCATGGGCCACGGGCCTGCCGTAAAAATCGAATCCGTACTGCCCCTTGGTGTAACTGGCAACACGCCTGACTCTGGATCAGGAGAGTCCTGGTTCGAGCCCAGGAGGGGCAATGGCCGGCGCAATTGCGTCGGCCGTCTCTTTGGGGCTAGGCCTTCGGCTCCTTTGCCTGCGAAGGAAATCCTCGCATCCCGCTGGAGTCGAAGACGGTAGAGCTCGCTCTGCATGCCAGATCTCGCCGATATGGGGTCGATTTCTGACGGGAGATACTCTCACCCGTTCCGCCCCTGGATCCCACCGATCCTACCCATATCCCGACGCTCCTCCTCTCGCTAGTGACTCCGTGAGTCGCCGGCGACGGTCTCAGCCAATTCAGTTGGGTATGTTTCAGCGATGGATACTTCCCTCCGCGACCAGCTCGCCCGCGCGCTCGCCTGGGGCGATGCGCATTCCAGTTTCGATGACGCCCTGGCCGGCCTGGCTGACCCGCTTCGCGGCCGCGTCCCCGCCGGCCTGCCCTACTCCGCGTGGCAACTGCTCGAGCACCTCCGGATCACCCAGCACGACATTCTTGATTTCTGCCGCAACCCGGCGTACGAGGAGCTCAGCTGGCCCGACGACTACTGGCCGCCATCTGCCGAGCCGCCGTCGGACCGAGCGTGGGACGAGAGCATTCGCGGGTTTCGCGAGGATCGCGCAGGACTCGAGGCGCTGGCCCGCGACCAGTCGGTCGATCTCTCGGCACGGATCCCTCATGGCAACGGCCAGACGTACCTCCGGGAGATCCTGCTCGTCCTCGACCACAGCGCCTACCATCTCGGCGAGCTCATCGTCGTCCGCCGCCTGCTGGGCGCCTGGGCTCGCTAGAGCCGGGCGATTTGCCCCTCCGCCCGCCCATCTTGCGTTGCAGTCATGTGACGATCGGTTCAGACGACCATCCACCACACGGTGACATGAGCCGATGACGACGACCCCGCTCCGTGTGCCATCGCCGACCCGGCCCACCGAGTCCGGGACTCGAACCGTGCTCGAGCGGGGACTCGACACGTCCAGCGGGTTGGACTTCGTGCGGGAACGGTTGACGCTGGTCGGCAAGACGCTCTTCCTCGTGTCCTTCGGGTTCTACCTCTTCCTCCTCGCCAGCCTGGTGCTTGTCGGCGGCGCCCCGTTCATTGCCGTGGTGCGCGGGCCGGTCGCGCTCGGACACCTCTGCGCCAGCTCGACGATGGGCCTGCTCTGGCTGCTGGCCAGCCGGGCCAGGCTCTCGTTGCTGAGCCTGGGAACGCTCGACGCCATCAGTCTGGTATTGGGCGGCGCGTTCCTGTCCCTCATGACGGTGAAGGACGAGGGGCAGATCCTGCAGACGCTGCTGGCCTTGACCGTCACCGTCATGGTCCGCGCGATCCTGGTGCCCTCAAGGCCGAGCCGAACCCTGTTGCTCTCGGCCCTGGCCTTCGCACCGACCATTGTCGTTTGCATCGCGCGCCATCACCCCACGGCGTTCCTGCCCGGATTCACCCCGGGCTACCAGAAGCTGCACATGACCCTCAACACCGTCCTCTGGAGCGTCGTGGGGACCACGCTGGCCACGGTTATTTCGCGTGTCCTGTACGGACTCCGGCAGCAGGTCGCCGAAGCGACTGAGCTCGGACAGTACGTTCTCGAAGACAAGATCGGTGGCGGCGGTATGGGCGAGGTCTGGCGCGCGCGGCACCGGCTGCTGATCCGGCCAGCGGCGATCAAGCTCATCCGCCCGCAGGCGCTGGAAGCGACGTCCGCCGATCCGGCGCTGCTCATTCGGCGCTTCGAGCGCGAAGCGCGGGCCACCGCCGCGCTCAAGTCCCCGCATACCGTGCAGCTCTACGACTTCGGCGCCACCGAGGATGGCAGGTTGTACTATGTGATGGAGCTGCTGGATGGCCTCGATCTCGACACCCTGGTTAAACAGCATGGGCCAGTGCCTGCTGAGCGGGTCGTCCACATTCTGCGCCAGGTCTGCTCCTCGCTCCTCGACGCGCACGGGAACGGCCTGGTGCACCGCGACATCAAGCCGGCGAACGTGGTGGTCAGTCGCGCGGGAACGACATTCGATTTCGTCAAAGTGCTCGACTTCGGGCTGGTCAAGCTCGACACCGCGCGGCGCGCAGGGGACAACGCCGTCAAGCTCAGCGCCGACGACAGCACGAGCGGCACGCCGGCGTTCATGGCGCCGGAGGTGGTGCTCGGCGGCGCCGACACCGATCACCGTGTTGACCTGTACGCGCTGGGCTGTGTCGCGTACTGGCTGCTCACCGGCAAGCTGGTCTTCGAGGGAGAGAACGCCATCCAGGTGATGGTCCATCACGCGCACACGCCGCCGCCGCGGCCGTCGCTCCGGGTCGAGTGGCCCATCCCGGGTCCGCTCGAGGACCTGCTCATGGAATGCTTGGAGAAGGATCCGACTCGCCGTCCGCCTAGCGCGGAGGTGGTGAGCACTCGGCTCAACGCCGTGCCCCTGACATCGGCCTGGACGGCCGAGCGAGCGGAGCACTGGTGGGCGACCCACCAGCCCCCGTCGCCGGATGCGCGCCCTGTGGCGGATGTTCTCCTGTCGCAAGAGGGCCGCGAGCTGCGAATCGGCCCCAGGGTGCGGCCCCGGGGCTAGCGGGGCAGCGTCGTGGACGTCAAATCGACGATTCCACTGAACTGGGCCGCGGAAACGGGTGAGGGACAGTCGGCTCCCCCGCCACGGCGCCACGCCGGACAAGTTGGAATGGCAACGGGGCCGGAGCCATTCCCAGGATAGAGAGTATCTCCATCCCCCGTTTGGGGAGTCTGCTGTGCGCGCCCCGTCACAAATAGGCGCCGCGACCCGTTCCAGTCTGCGGTCCGCGCACGGCGAGCCGACAGCGCCGTCAGCACACGATGCGCGTGGCCTTTAGGAGAACATTGCCAAGGAGAACGCATGCACGACCGTGTAGCCCAGCGTTCCTCGGCATCACCAGCACCAGGAGATATTTGTCATGAGACATCTGGCTCTCGTAGCCCTGCTCTCCGCAGCGGGGCTCCTCGCCTGTAACCACAATCCGCTCGGCCCAACGCAGACGGCCGCCGCCGGCTCACCCCCGCTTGCGGCGTCCCCAGGCCAACCCGGGGCCGCCCCGGCTGATAGCACAACGCCGGACAGTCTGGGTGCGCCGCCGGACACCACTGGTGACTGCCAGCAGACGGGTGAGAACACCGGAGAGTGCGGCAGCCAGGCTGGCGACTCGACGGAGACGCCAGGCAACGAATCGCCCGAGTCCGGTGAATCCGCAGAGACCGCGGGCCTCGAAGCAGCGCGGGGGATCACGGGCCGGTAATCGCAGCTCGATTTCAGGTCGGTTCACAGGCCATCCGGCGGCGGGAGATTCTGCTCCCCGATCGGGTGGTCTGCCGCGTGCAATCGGGAGCCTTCGTCGCGGTCTACTTTCCGTTGCCAGCAGCCTGGTGGCTGTGGCGGCCCGTTGTTGCTCGCTCGTTGTCGTCCTGCACGCAAAGAGGGGTCACCGACCGTTGAATGAGCATTCGACATTGATTGCGCCGCTCGCGATCTGTCGCGAAGGCTAGCCATGGAAGGCTGTTTTCTGCTGGGGCTGCTCGCCTGGACCACGGCGTTCTCCCCCGGCGATTCGCTGTATGGGACAGTAAGAGACGGGCTGAGCCGCTCGCCGCTCGCCGCAGCGCGGGTCGAGCTCGTGAACCGGCGATACGCGGGCACGACCAACGGGGACGGCAAGTACGTTGTTAGGACGTCCGCGCCCGGCCCGCACACCCTGAGAGTGACTCGCGGCGGCTATGACACCGTTTTAGTGGACGCGATCGTCACACCGGGACAGTCGCTCCGATTGGATGTCGCGCTCCATCGCCTGCCCACACCACTGCCGCCGATAGAGGTGTCGGCGATCCCACCCCCGCTCGACGGCCAGGACTCTCTCGGGTGGAAAGACTCTTCCGAAATAGGTCTTCGGACGTACAGCTCGGAGACGCTCGGCCGGGACCCGCTCGCTGTCGTCGCGGATCCGGTGCTGGCGATCGCGAGCGGTGCCGGTTCCGGCGCGCCGGTCGAGTTGCCCAGCACCGTGCACCTTCGGGGCGGCTCGGCCGATCAGAACCTCGTGCTCCTCGACGGCCTTCCCGTCTACGGTCTCATGCACTTGGGCGGCACGGGCAGCATCTTCAACCCCGACGTGGTGTCGAAGGTGGAGGTGCGCACGGCCGGCCGGGCGGCGGGTCTCGGTGGACGGCTCTCCAGTGCGATCGCAGTCACCCTCCGGCCCCCGGTCAGTCCCGCCGCCACCCTGGACGGCGGTCTCGACCGCTCGGCCGCCTGGCTGACGGTCGGCCTCGCCTCTCCAGACACCGCGTCGTCACTGCTGCTGAGCGGCCGGCGCAGTTACCGCGGCGTGCTCACCCAGACCGTAGGCGACAACGGAAGGGCCAACGGATTCGACGACTACATCGCCCGGGGCGCTCTCGGCGTCGGGCGTGACCGGATCGATCTCTACCTCCTGGTCAGCCGTGATCGGGTCGGCTTCGCAGCCGTGTCGCAGGACAACACGGCTGCAACAGGGGGGACGGAGAGTGCCGGCGAGAGCCCCCTCAATCGGTTCGATTGGTCCAACCACACTGGAGGGCTGGTCTGGCGACACGCCACGACACCGGGACGTGAGCTGGCCATGCGTGCCTGGCACGCAGGCTCGGCCGCACGGATCGGCTGGTCTGCCATGCCTGGCGCCTCGAGTGTCCATAGCGCGCTCCGCGATCTGGGCGGCAGCGCGGAGCTGGTGATCTCCGGCGCTCGGTTCCGCCGTACGCTCGGGGTGTCAGGGCAATGGCTGGACCTGACCTATGATGTTGCTGGAACGGGAGCACCTGGCGTCACGGGTCCAACGCGCGTCGGGCACAATTCGCCAGTAGTGCTGGGAGCGTGGTTTGAGGAGCAGCGGCGGCTCAGCCAGAGGTTGACCGTTGCGCTGGGGATTCGCGCTAACCTTCCCGGCCATTTCAGGGCAACCCTCGCACCCTCGTTCTCCGGTCGTTGGACACTGTCGCCGAGCCTCGCCATCCTGCTGGGATACGACCGGGCTTACCAGTATGTCCAGTCGATGCGGAACGAGGAGTCTTTTCTGGGATACGCGTTCGGCGCGGACCTTCCGGTGGCGGGGCTTGGCCAAGAAAATCCCGCCCGCGCGGATCAGCTCTCCGCCCGACTGGAGGCGCGCATCGGCCGCATGGCCACGGCACGGCTGGAGGCCTACACCCGGTGGCTCGATCATCTCGCCATCGTACCCGCCGCCACGTCCGCGCCGTTCGCGGCCGGCGTGGTGCCGCTGGGCTCAGGAGAGGCGCGCGGGATCGAGCTGGACCTGACCCACCACGGCGAGCGTCTCGATGCCCGAGTGGCCGCGGGGCTGGCCGACGCCGGCCGCACGACCGGCACGATCGCGTTTTCGCCCGGAGCGGGGCGTGGCCAGTGGCTGAGCGCCGGCCTCCGCTATCGAGCGGGTGTCCTGGGGACGCTCGGCCTCACCAGCTCATATGGAAGCGGCTCGCCGACCAGCATCCTCGGCGGCGACTTCGCGTGGCAATCTCCAGGCGGACTCGCCTCGGCCGGCGAGATTTCCGGCAGTCCCCAGATCATCGTAGGCGGTCTCAATACCAGCCGGCTCCCGTCGTATTTTCGGGTGGATCTCGGGCTCAGCCGCGAGTGGTCTCCAGGAGCGGCTGGCGGGACCCGGCGACTCAGCACTTCCCTCACCATCACCAACCTGTTCGGTCACCGGAACGCGCTGGGCTTCCGGCTCGATCCTGTGCGGCAATCGTTGCAGAAGCTCTTCTATCCGGGGCGGTCACTGAACGCCCGGGTGGCATGGCACTTCTGATCGCTTCGCGCATGCGTTGTCACAGTCCCACGCCCTCGCCCGTTCCAAGGCTGACTCGAACGCAGCGGCTGAGATCGGAGCCTTGGTGAAACGAAGTCCCCAGCAATGGGAGCTCGCGCGGCCCGACGCGGAGGGGCCGCCGGGCGACGAGAAGCGCGAGCCTTTCGAGATGGCCTTCGAGCGGCTCTTCGAGAAGGACTTCGCCCGACTGTACCGGTACCTCGATCGCCTCAGCGGAGATTCTGGCATGGCTGATGACCTCGCGCAGGAGAGCTTCGTGCGGCTCTATAGACGTGGCTCGTTGCCGGACAGACCATCGTCGTGGCTGGTGTCAGTGGCGAGAAACCTGCTGCGCGACGAGCGCCGCGGCGCGGCCCGCCGGTGGGAGTTACTCGAGCTCCGCGGTGCGATGGGCGATCTCCACCCTCCGATGATGTCGCCGGAGAGCGACCTTCTGGCCGGAGAGACCGCCGCGCAGGTGCGCCGGACACTGGCCGCGATCAGCTTGCGAGATCGGCAGCTGCTTCTGCTGCGCCAGGAGGGCTACTCCTACCGTGAGATCGCCGAGGCACTGGAGTTCTCCCCCGCGAGCATCGGAACGATGTTAGTACGCGCGACCGAGGCATTCCGGAAGGCTTTCGAGGAGCTGTTCAGTGCACCCTGACGCTGGTACATGGCAAGCTCTGCTGGATGGCGAGCTGTCCCCTTCGGTCCGGGCCGAACTGGAGGGGCACCTGGCCGGATGCGCGGCCTGCCGTGAGAGTTTTGGGAAGCTTCAATTCGCCAGGGACAAAATGACGGCTCGCCTCGGCCTGCTGGAGAGTCGGCCGCCGCATCGGCGGGCCGAAGTGATACGCGGGCGCGCCCGGACGGTGGGCCGCCCACGATTGTTGGCAGCGGGAATCCTATTGGCGTTTGCCACTGCGGCAGGAGCCACGATCCAATCAGGCGTGCTCCACCGATTGGTCGGGGATGGAGCTGGCGCGAAGCCGACGACGCAGCGAAGCCAGGCTGCCACCGGGGCGCAGGCCGAGAGACCCAGCGGAATCGTACTCTACCCCAGTAGTGGTCTCGAGGTGCAGTTCGAGCGGCCGCAGAGAGAGGGGGTTATCCGGATCGTCTTCGCCGACCAGCCGGCGGTGTCCATCGTGGCCAGCTCCAGCGTGCCCTACTCGGTAGAAAGGGGCCGGGTCGCCATTTCCAATCAGCGAGCCTCTGCCAGTTACAGGATTATGCTCCCTCGCACCTTGTCACCGGTCTCCGTGAGGGTCGATCGCGAGACGGTCTTCAGCAAGCGAGGCGCGACCGTAGAAACAGTGACAACGGCCGGGCCGGCAGGGGAGTACGTCATCCCGCTGACCCGAACAGGAACATCCCGATAGTTCGGCTCAGCACGCCGCGCTCTGCCGTGCTGGAGCGCCGGAGCCAACCGCGATCGAAGTTCGAGACGCCGGCGGCGCGAATCTTACCTTCATTCACCAACCGGTCTCCCACGACTCCTCGCTGCCGGCTCGTCGCGCTCCTGGGGCATCGTAGAGGATGTCGACAACTCATGACCCTGTCCTGGCCCTCGCCGACCGACCCGCCCTGATCTCATCGCATCGTTGCACGAGCTGGAGAACAAGCCAATCAGAGCCCAGGCGTCTGACCTCCGACCACGGACGACTGGTCAATCGCTCCACCGTCTTGTAGAGAGGTCGGGGATCGCGGCCGCTGGTGAGTGCGACCCTGCTGAGTGCCGTTCGAGATGCTTCCCAACCGAGAACGAGGACGAGAAGCGGTGGAATACGAGGTGCCGGGAGTACCGCAGGTGCCGGTCAACGAGAAGTTCGGTGTCACGTTCGCGACGGCGCTCCGGGCACTTCTCCGGCAGGATCCCGACGTGCTGCTCGTCGGAGAGATCCGGAACGAGGCCCATCGCCCCTTCGATCGACAGAGTCTTCAGGGGGCGGGGATGCCAGGCATGCTGGAATACAGGCTACCGCGGGCGCACGGGTATCTACAAACTGCTCGTGATGGATGAGGAGATTCGGTCCACCGTTTCCCGGCAACACACCGTTGGTGATATCCGGAGCCTGCTCCAAACGAGGGGAATGAGGGCGCTCAGCGAGGACGGCCGGAGGGCGGTTGCGGCGGGCCAGGGGATGGGAGGGTCGGGCAGATTCAGAGCGCCAACACCTGTCGCGTCGAGCTGGGCAAGGGGCGCCTCGACCCCCTACTGCGACTCGGTTGGGTACTCGAACCCAGCATACACGAATGCTGGTTCGATCAGTGTGCAGTCGCCCTCCGTGCCGCCTAGGCGGCGAACCTCCGGGCGCCAGTATTGCGTCACGGTCTTCTTCATCTCGTCGATGATATGACCGGCGTCGTCCGGGTCCAATCCAAACCGCGGGGCCCCGGCGAGCAGGTTATCTCGCCGCGCCATCCGTCCCAGCGGGCCGCACTCCAGCGCAAGGTCACGTCGTTCGAGGCTGATGGCCGGCTGTGGCGTGAGATCGTACGCTGGCGCCCACTGCCAATTCCGCTGGACTCTGCAGCAGAAAGTCGAGCTCGTCCAAGTCAGCGCGCCCTGTCATCTTCTCGATGACGCGCCTTCCCCACGCGTCGGGGGAGCCGTCGCGCAGTGCGCCGAAGATGCCATGGAGCTTCGCTGTTTCGTACGCCCGGGGCGCCACCGGCAAATGGTACGGTCCACTTACATTGACATACATAGAAGCTCCATGTATGGTAGAGCTAGGTAGTCACGCCGGTATGTGAGAAGAGACATGGACATCAACAAAGACCTCGTCGCCGCCTCGGCCGCCCCGTTGGTTCTCGCCATTCTGGCCGAGGGTGACTCCTACGGCTACGCGATCCTCAAGCGCGTGAGCGAGCTTTCCGGCGGGGAGCTGCAATGGACCGACGGAATGCTCTACCCGGTGCTCCACCGTCTCGAGCGGCAGGGCCACATCAAGGGCAAGTGGGGAGCCTCTGAGACGGGCCGGAAGCGTAAGTACTATCACGTCACTGCCCGTGGCCGGGGGCAGCTCGCGGAGCAGTGTCAGCAGTGGCGGATGGTGGATGCGGCGCTGCGCAACATCTGGCCCGCGATCTCACTTCCGACGCGGTCAGCCTTCTCGCCGCTGCCGTCCCATGCTTAAGCCCACGACGGAAGCCGGGTCGAGCGACTCGCTCGAGGGACAGATCGAGCAGTGGCGGATCTATCTTCGCCGTCGGCAGGCGATTGTGCCGGTGGACGTGGAGGAGCTGGAGGATCACCTGCGCGGCGAGGTCGCTGCGCTGCGTGGCGCCGGCCTCTCGGAGGACGAGGCATTCCTGGTGGCGGTGAAGCGGATGGGTGCGCTGGACGCGATCTCGAACGAGTTCGCGCGCGAGCACTCGGAGCGGCTGTGGAAGCAACTGGTCATCGCGTCCACCGATACGGCCCAGCCGGTAGACAAGGTGCGGACCGAGACGATCATCGTCTTCGCGCTCGCGATGGTGGCAGCGCTGGCGGTAAAGGTGCCGGAGCTGTTCGGGCTGGAGTGGGCCGCGCGGGACATGCCGTTCTACATGCGGAACTTCAGCCTCTTCGTCTTCCCCCTCCTTACCGGCTACTTCGTCTGGAAGCGGCGGCTGAGCAAGCGCACCTGGGCGTGGCTGGCCCTGGCGTTCGCGGCCGCGGTCGTTTTAGCCAAAGTCTATACAATCGAGACCCGCAGCGACACGGAGACGCTTACCGCGTTGCACCTGCCGATCGCGCTGTGGCTGCCTGTGGGGATCGCCTACGCGGGAGGGCGTTGGGGGGAGAGCGCCGGGCGCATGGACTTCGTCCGCTTCTCCGGCGAGCTGTTCATCTACTATGCGCTGATCGCGCTGGGCGGCGGGGTTCTCATCGCGTTCACGATGGGGATGTTTAAGGCGATCGCGATCGATGCCGAGCCGGTGGTCCAGGATTGGCTGCTGCCGTGCGGGATGCTCGGGGCGGTGATAGTCGGCTCCTGGCTGGTCGAGGCGAAGCAAAGCGTGATCGAGAACATGGCCCCCGTGTTGACCCGGCTCTTCACCCCCTTGTTCGCGCTCACGCTGGTGGCCTTCCTCGGGACGATGGTGTGGACCGGCCGCGGGATCGACATCGAGCGCAACGCGCTGATCGCCTTCGACCTGCTGCTCGTGCTGGTGCTGGGCCTGCTGCTCTACTCCATCTCCGCGCGCGACCCGCAGGCGCGGCCCGGCGCCTTCGACCTGCTGCTGGTACTGCTCCTCGTCAGCGCGCTCGTCGCCGATGCCTTCGCCCTGGCGGCGATCGGGGCGCGCATCTCGGAGTTCGGCTTCACGCCCAATCGTGTGGCAGCGCTCGGCGAGAACGTGGTCCTGCTCGGGAACTTGGGGTGGTCGACTGTGCTCTACGTCCGCTTTCTGCGCGGCCGCGGCCCCTTTGCCAGCCTCGAGCGCTGGCAGACGGCCTACCTGCCGGCATACTCCGTCTGGGCCGCGATCGTCGTCGTGGGCTTTCCCCCGGTGTTCGGATTCGATTGAGGGAACTGGGGCACGCCCCGCCGACGGCGCGATATCTTCTTGGGTCATGGACCCCCTCTCCGACCTCCTTCGCATGGTCCGTCTGGACGGCGCGTATTTCTACTGCGTCGAAGCCGCCGATCCGTGGAGCGTCTCGACGCGACACGCGCGCGAGTTGGCGCCGCGCATCATGCCCGGCTCCGACCATCTCATCCCATACCACATCCTAACCGAGGGACGCTGCTTCGTCGGCCTGCTGGGAGAGGAGCAGATCGAGATGGCCGCCGGCGACGTTATCGTCTCCCGCAGGGACATGGCCATGTGCTCTCGAGCGCCCGCGGTCTCCGGCTCGGCGACAACGCGATCGTTGGCTATCCCGAGGACTATCCGCACGCGATGGCCATCGGCACCGGCCGATCACCGTCCGCGTCGTTCGTCTGCGGCTTTCTGGGCTGCGATCTGCGGCCGTTCAACCCGCTCCTCGCGGCGCTCCCCAGACGGCTGCACATGCCGGCGATGTCCGAC
>JBBRGF010000112.1:0-10955 GCA_038240975.1 Gemmatimonadales bacterium | reverse complement strand
GCTGAGCTACAACCACGTGGACGCCAACAAGGACATCCTGCTCCGCCTTCCCACCAGCACGACCGTCCCGGGCTGGCTGCGTGACGGTTACGAGCTGTCGAACAGCGGTTACCTGTTCGACAACGTCACCAACACCGCGCGCGCCAAGTGGACGGTAGGCTTCGGGAGGGGTTTCGCGAACGAGTTTCTGGCGGGCTACTCGGCCATCCGCGACAAGCGCCAGCTCGGCAGTGACGCGCCCCTCATCCTGGCGCGTGCGGGCCAGGTCGGCACGGCCGGCGCATGGCTCGCAGCCGGCGCAGAGCGCTTTTCGCAGCTCAACTCGCTCGACCAGAACATTTTCTCGTTCCAGGACAATCTGTCGTTCGGCACCGGTGCTCACCGCTTTACCGTCGGAACCGCCAACGAGTTCTACAGCTTCGACAACGCCTTCTTCCAGGCGAAGATCGGCGTCTGGGCGTTCAACAGCCTCGACAGCCTGGAGGCCGGAAGCGCGGCGGCGTTCGAGCGCGTGCTCCCTACCGCGGAGCGGCCCGAAGGACCCATCGCCAACTTCAAGGTGCAACAGCTCGGGCTATACGCTCAGGACGAGTGGTCGCCGACCGACCGGCTCACGCTGACCGCCGGCCTGCGAATGGACGTGCCGTTCAACGACAAGCCGGTGCAGAACCCAGCGCTCGCGGCCAATCCCTTCCTCCCGATCAATACTGCCGAGTTCCCGAGCGGCAACATGCTCTGGTCGCCGCGGCTGGGATTCAACTTCGACCCGTTCGGGACCGGCCGGACCATTCTGCGCGGCGGCGCCGGCTACTTTACCGGCCGGCCGCCCTACGTCTGGCTCTCCAATGCCTTCGTCAATACCGGTCTGGAGCAGGTGACCCTCACCTGCACAGGGGCCACCGTGCCGGCGTTCACTCCCGATCCGGCTAACCAGCCCACCACGTGTGCGGGAGGCGGCGCGGCCACGGCGCCGCGACCCAGCCCGAACTACTTCGTGAAAGACTTCAAGTTTCCACAGACGTTCCGCGTCTCACTCGGCATCGACCACCGGTTGCCCGGCGGCCTCGTGGGCACGGTCGACCTGCTCTATTCCAAGAACGTGAACCAGCTCTACATACAAGATGCAAACCTCAGGGGAACCGGCGTCAACTCGGAGGGACGCTTCACCTACGGCACCATCGGCACGAGCAGCACCGGGGCCTTTGCGGCGACTCCCAACCGCATCGCGCCGGCCAGCGGACCCGACGCCATCGGCAACGCCGTGCTGCACACCAATACCTCCGCAGGCCGCACATATCTCGGCACGGTACAGATTCAGAAGAGCTTCGGCAGCGGCTTCGAGGCGAGCGCCGGGTATACTCACTCCAACACCAAGGACGCCATCTCGCTCACCAGCAGCCAGGCGTTCTCGAACTTCCAGTTCGCGGCGGTGGATGGTCCGCTCGAAGCGAGGAACCTGACCACGTCGTTCTTCGACGTGCCCGACAAGGTTACGGTGAGCGGCACCGTCAACCTGCCCTATCGGACTACGCTTTCGGTCATCTACGTAGGCCGCTCGGGCGACCCGTACGCCTGGGTCGTGAACGGGGACGCCAACGCCGACGGCATCAACGGAAACGACCTCCCATTCATCCCGGCCGGCGCAAGCCAGATCAGCCTCGCGCCCGGCCAGAGCTTCGACGCGCTCAACAGCTTCATCGACAGCCAGAGCTGCCTGGGCGAGGCGCGCGGCGGCCTCCTGCCGCGGAACTCCTGCCGAAATCCCTGGCAGAATTATCTGAACGCGCGCTTCGGCGCGACGATTCCGACGGTCAGCGGGCAGGGTCTCGAGTTGTCGCTCGATCTGTTCAACGTGCTCAACTTCATCGACCGCGACTGGGGACTGTACAAGCAGGTGAGCGAGTTCGAGGCGGGCCCGCGGTTCCTCAACGCCGTCGGGTTCGACGCGGCCAACAATCGGCCGATCTACACATTCGCCGCTCCTACCGTGATCGAGACGACGGTGTTCGGAGAAAATCCTACCGGCGCGCAGGGGGGCGTCAACCGCTCCCGTTGGACGATGCAGTTCGGAGCCAAGTATCGCTTCTAGCCCTGGAGACACCCCCGCCGATGCCTTCATAGCCGCCGCCGTCCGCACGCCCATCGGTCGGGCCGGCGGTGTGCTGGCGGGCGTGCGTCCCGACGATCTTGCCGCCTCGGCGATCCGCGGACTGTTGAGTCGCTGCCCACTCCCCCTCGACCGCATCGAGGACGTGATTTTCGGCTGCGCCAACCAGGCGGGAGAAGACAACCGGAACGTGGCGCGGATGGCCGCCCTGCTCGCGGGACTGCCGGTCGGCGTGGCAGGCCAGACGGTCAACCGGCTCTGCGGCTCGGGACTTCAGGCCGCCTCCTCCGCGGTCCACGCCATCCGGGCCGGCGAGGGAGATCTCTTCCTTGCCGGCGGTGTGGAGAGCATGACGCGCGCCCCCTACGTGACGCTCAAATCGGGCAAGCCGTGGGATCGGGCCAGTCCGAAGGTGGCCGACTCGACCGTCGGCTGGCGCTTCGTGAATCCGAACATGCCCGGCGGGTGGACCATCTCACTTGGCGAGACGGCCGAACGGGTGGCGGAACAGTACGGCATAGGCCGGGCGGAGCAGGACGCGTTTGCGGTCGAGAGCCAGCGCCGCACGCAGGCGGCGTTGGCGTCGGGCGCGTTCGCCGACGAGGTCGTAATCGTCGAGGTGGCGGGGTCCGGCCGGCCGGTCACGGTTTCCCGCGACGAGCCACCCCGTACCGGTGTCACGGCCGACTCGCTTGCCGCCCTCGCTCCGGCTTTCGTGAAGGGCGGCACGGTCACCGCGGGTACGTCGAGCGGAATCAACGACGGCGCCGCCGCCCTCGCCATCGCCAGCGGTCGCATGATGAGCGAGCTGGGCCTTGCGCCGCTCGCCCGCGTCGTGTCGAGTGCGGTGGCCGGCGTCGACCCCAGCGTCATGGGTATCGGCCCGGTGCCGGCGAGTCGAAAGGCGCTCGCCCGCGCGGGCATTACCGCCGCGGATCTCGATCTCATCGAGCTGAACGAGGCGTTCGCCTCGCAGGCGCTGGCGTGCATCAGGGAGCTGAAGCTCGACCCCGCTCGCGTCAACATCTACGGCGGCGCGATCGCGCTCGGCCACCCGCTCGGTGCCAGCGGCGCGCGGATTCTCACGACGCTCGTGCATGCGCTGCGCCGTACGGGCGGGCGCTACGGCCTTGCGACGATGTGCATCGGGGTCGGCCAGGGGATCGCAATGGTGGTGGAGCGCGTAGAGGCGTGAGGGTCGGCGTTGGTTGATCGTGCCCCGACGGTTGCGGTTGGCTCGTCCCGTGAAGCGGCGTCCTCGTCGCTGGGGGCAGGTCCCCAAGGCGCGTCAGTAGGGCGGTTGCAGCCCCACTTCCTGTCCCGGACGCAGCCGACTGCAGCGCCGTCGGGGACCAGCCCCTAGCGCGACCACCCGCTGTTGTCTCGGGCTGGCAGAGCTCAGGGCCTCACTTTTCGCCGCTCGAATTCCGCCCGTGCCTTCCCGAGCAATGCCAGGATGTGCCCGCGCTCCGCCTCCGTATTGAAGTCGGGATTCGCTCGCACTCCCTTCTCCAGCCGATCGATCCATCGCATGAAGTACTCCGCATCGGCCGCCGACCGGATTGCCGCATCGCCTACGGTAACGTAGACCGGACTCGTCGTCGCGTAGGGGTAGAGGTCCAGCACCGGGTAGAGCGCCCGGTCGCTGCGGGCTCGGAGCAGGTACCAGCCGCTCGCCTTTACCGGCAGCTCTATCGATGAGGTCACCGACTTCCGGTCGCCGGGAAGCGCGATTTCTCGGACGATCGCCCCGTTGCCGACGATCTCCAGATGATCGATCGCGACGTTCGACCGCAGCGAGACGTGCGCCGTGACCATGTGCTCGCCCTCGGCCAGCTTCAGTTCCTGCCCCGCCCCGCGGCCGCCGATGGTGAGCTCCAGAAGCGGTCCGTTCGTCGCGAAGGTGCGGCCCGCCTTGAGCGAGTCGAGCCACCGGCGATAGTCGAGCCTGACGCCGCTTCGTACGTACACCCGGTTCATCCCGACAGGTCCGCGCAACGAGGCGAAGTTGGTCATCGCGTCGGTTCCCCCACCCGCGGGCAGACGGAATCCGCAGTTGAGAATCCGGTACCACACCCGTGCGGTGGCCATCGGATCGTCCACGAAGCCGAGCGCCTCGTAGTAGTCCACCTTCCCGAGCGCCACGTCGACCGGGAATTCCGCCGTCAGCGCGTGCGCCGTGTCGGCGGGGTCGGGATCGGAATCGAATGGGTGCACGTATCCCGCCAGCCCGCCTTGCGCATGGGCCTCGTCGGCGACGTCGGCGTTGCTCGGATCGAGGCTCGCGGCGCCGGTATTCGCGTATGCGGCATACCCTGGAAGCAGAAGGTGCTCGCGGATACCGAGGAGACCCAGGTGACCCCAGTAGCTGGTATGAAACTCCTGGTCGTGCTTGATGATCGTGAGGGGCGTGGACACGGGATCGAGGGCGCCGCTGAAATATTCGACGTCGGGAATGCGCCCTTCCTTGTTGACGATCAGATTCTCGACGACGTGCAGATCCTCGGCTCGCGCCTGCAGCCTTAGCCGTTTGGGATCGCTGCGGTAGGTACCTCCGTAGTTCATGTGCACGTGCAGGTCGCCGCTGTACCACCCCCTGGCCGGAAGGTCGTCGAGCCTTCGAAGGGCGACGCGAACGACGGCTACCCCGCCCTTCTTCACGGCCACCCTGCGCGACTCGACCTTGTACTCCGGTCCCCGGGAGACCTCCACTCCGAAGGCCCCCACCGGAACGGTGGTCACCGAGCTACCCGTCGTGTGGAAGTAGCCGTACTCGAATTTCCGCTCGCCGCGGTCGAAGCCATCGTCGGCATGACGCCACGCGTCGTCGGGCGCGTAGCTCCGCCCGTCGGGGCCGGTCAGGGAGATTCTTGCCGGGGTCTCGCGCCCCGTCGCGGCATCGGTCACCACGATCCGGATATTCCCTGTGGCCGAGCGGTAGGCGCGGCGGCCGACTGCCACTGGTTCGCGCTGGCCGCCCGGCACCCGCACCGTCCAGAGCGATGTGTTGCCATGCTCGTTCGAGATGTAGGCGATCGTCCGGCCATCGGGAGACCACCGGGGCGACGTAGCGTCGAACTCGCCGTACGTGAGCTGCAGCGGGTCGCCGCCCTCCGAGGTCATCATCCAGAGTTGATTCCACTGGCGGCCGACATACGAGGAATAGACGACTCGGTGGCCGTCGCGGCCCCAGTCCGGGCGCGCCTTCCAGGTCGTCTCTTCGTAGTGGATTTCTTTCGGAGCGCTGCCGGGCCGGGCTGAGACCCGCCAGAATCCGCCCGCGCCCCAGATGTGTCCGCGGTTGGAGATCACGATCAGCTCGTTCCCGTCGGGCGACCACGTGGGCGAGAGATACTGGTCGACCGTGCCGTAGTAGTACCGGGGAAGGCCGCTCTCCCGATCCTCGGTCACCCGCTGAACGCGGGAGGCCCGTCCATCGGCGCCCACGTCGGCTGTGAAGACGTGCCAGCGTCCTTCATACGCGGACGACGTGAATGCGATGCGCCTGCCGTCGGGCGACCACCGCGGCTCGAGGTTCACGGCCCCGTTGGAGACGAGCGCAGCGGACGTATCGGCCGCGACATCGAGCAGGCGGAGCTCTATCGCATCGTCACGGTACGAGGCGTACACGATCCTCCGCCCGTCGGGCGACCAGTCGGGCTGGTAGTCATACCCGGGGCCGTCGGTGAGCTGCCGCGCCTCGCCGTCGCCCAGCCGTTGCCGCCAGAGCGATCCCTGCATCGAGAACACCAGCTCGCTTCCGTCGGGCGACCACGCCACACTGCCCGGGCCGGAGGTGGGCTGAGGGATGAACATTTCGCGGTAGTAGTACGGGTGACGCACCTTCACCTGCTGCAGGACCGGCGCCCGCTGGGCCGCCAGGCCGGCCGGCGACAGGATGACCCAGAGCACGCCGAGGAGGAGCGGCGCGCGCCTCACCTGCGTCCACGCCAGTAGATGAGGCCGCCCAGCACGACGAAGAAGCCGGCGCCCCCGATCACCTTGAGCCGGAACAGCCAGGGCTCGGCGGTGTCGGCGGGCGGTACGGTGGCGATGAGCATCGCGAAGAGTGTGAGCGCGAGCCCGCTGGCGCCGATCAGCACCGCCGAGAACCTCCCGCTGGGCACCCCGCCCTCCGGCGACTCCTTGAGCCGGACGACGAGATAGCAGACGAAGAGATAGATGTACGGGATGAAGTAGACGAGCAGCATCGTGTCGAGAATGACCAGGTACGCCTTCTCGACCGTCGTTCCCTTCCCCAGAACCGAGAGGAAGAGAAAGACGGTCGCAAGCACCGCCTGGGTGAGGATCGCCACGTATGGTGTCTGCCACCGGGGATGCACACGGCCGAAGGCCGCCGGGAAATAGCGGTCCAGCCCGATGACGAAAGCCACCCGGGCAGGCCCCGTGAGCCAGGCGCCAACGCCGCCGATGTTCCCCAGCACGTAGAGTGCGGCGGCCAGCGGCGCGAGCCATGCAACCCCCCAGCCCAGCTCGCGCGCACCGACCGCAATCGCCTGAAGGAAACCGGACACGATCTTCACGTCGCCGGTGGGAATCAGCCAGAGCACCGCGGCCGTGCCTGCGATGTAAAGAAAGGCAATGAAGGGCGCCGATATGTAGATGGAGCGCGGGAGCGTGCGCCGAGGGTCGCGCACCTCGGCTCCCATCACGGCGCAAAGCTCGAGCCCCGCGAAGGCGAAGGCGATCGACGCCCAAAGGTTCAGCTCGGAGAGATCGCCCAGATCGGGAATGAGGGTCTTCGCATTCATGACCGTGGCCGGAGCCCGGGTGAACGCGGCGTACACCCCGAGTCCGATGAGCAGGAGGCCCGGCAGGTACATCCCGAACGCGCCGATGTTCTGCAACCAGCGTCCGGTCTTGAGCCCGACGATGTTGATCCAGACAGCGAGCCACAACGCCGTGAGCGTGGCCGGAAGAACATAGAGCCAGTTGTCGGCGAGGCCGGAATCGCCCCGGCTCACGACGTAAGTGCCCACCACCGCGGTGCTCATGAGGAGATTCGGGTAGTACAGGATGTTGTTGACCCAGTAGCACCACCCGCACATGAACCCGTGGCCCTCGCCGAAGGCGCGCTTGGTCCAGAAATAGATCCCGCCCTCCTCGGGAAACCGCGCCGAGAGATCGCTGACGGCCAGGCCCTGCGGCACGAAAAAGAGGAGGCCTGCCAGGATCCAGAGCGTGATCGAGCTGGGCCCCGCGGCCGCCGCGGTGGCGAACCACCGGAGGCTGAGCACCGCCACGATATTGAAGAGCACCATGTCGCGGAGCGTCAGCTCGCGCGGAAGGGTGACGTGGGTCGGCTCGGTGGCGGTGGCGGTCATCGAGTCGTCAGGCTTTGAGGAAGAGTCGCTGGGGATCGAGCCCGTCGCGCAGAAGGTGCCGGTCGCGCTCCGACGGCGGAGCGACCGCCGCGAGATTGTCACGGGACCGTAGGCGCCACCCGACGCCCGCCCGCACGTCGTCGGGCTCGACTCCCGGATAAAGGGCGGAGAGCACCAGCTCGCCCGATTCATCGGGCTCCAGGATCGCCTTGTCGGTCACGACCTTCACCGGCCCCGCACCGGGCATGCCGAGCTCCCGGCGCGGGCGGCCCCGCATGCGATGGCCGGGGCTGGTGATGAAGTCGACCGCCTCGGGAAACCCGCGGCGGCTGAGCCGGCTCACCACGAGCGTGCGGCGCGCGTGCACGGCGATCTCCGCGGCGCCACCACTGCCCGGCAGCCGGACGGTGGGGCGGTCATACGTCCCCACGACGGTGGTGTTGATGTTTCCCCACCGGTCGATCTGGGCGCCACCGAGAAAGCCCACCTCGATGCGGCCGTTCTGGAGGAACGACTGGAACACATCGGCCATGCCGCACACCATGAGCGATCCGGTGACGAGCGAAGGATCGCCGATCGACACGGGAAGACGTTCGGGAACGGCGCCGACGGCGCCCGATTCGTAGATGAGGACGAGCCCCGGCGCGTGCGTCGCGCGGGCGAGGTTGCACGCGAGGTTGGGCAATCCGATGCCCACGAACACGACCTCCCCGTCGCGCAGCTCCCGCGCGGCCACGCAGGCCATCAGCTCGGCGGGGGAGTAGGTCATGTGTCAGCAGTCAATATCCATAGTTCACGCCCGCGCAGACGCGGCTGGATGCTCGGAGCCGCTCCAGGCCGCCGCACTTCCGCACGTATCCCGCCCGATCGCCGACGCCGTGCACGAACTCATCGAGGTAGCGTTCCAGCGCCGCAGGATCGCGCGAGATCGCCTCCCACCCGACGTAGAACGCGTTGTCCCGGTCGTAGTATCCCTGAGCGAACGACGGGTGCGCACCCCACGGCTCGACCACCACCGCGTCGACGATCATCCCGGGAATGATCGTCCGATTGGGGTCGGCGCGAATCACCGACTGGTCGACCAACTCCTCAACCACCACGATCACCCGCCGCGAGGCGAAAGCGGCCTCCTTCTGCACACCGAGCAGCCCCCAGATCTGCGTGTTCCCATCGGCGTCGGCACGCTGGGCGTGTACGATCGTCACATCGGGGTTGAGCGCCGGCACCGTGGCGAGCGCTTCGCCTGTGTAGGGGCAGATCACGGATCTGATGAGGGGATTCACTGCCGGAAGATCGGTGCCCATGTAGTTTCGCATCGTCCAGAAGGGCAGCCGTGCCGCGCCCGCGCTGAGCCGTCCGACCATGCCGAAGTGGGAGTACTCCTCGAGCTCCAGCGGACCGCCGCCGTCCTGCTCGACCGCGCGGCGAAAGGCGTGCAGAGAGCCCGCTCCGGGGTTGCCTGCCCAGGAGAACACCAGTTTTTTGGCGCACCCCGCCGCGATCATCTGGTCGTAGATCAGGTCGGGCGTGAGGCGGCAGAGCGTGAGGTCTCGCTTCCGCTGCCTGATGATCTCGTGTCCCGCGGCGAAACAGATGAGGTGGGTAAAGCCCTCGATGACAAGCGTGTCGCCATCTCGCACGTGGGAGGCGATGGCCGAGGTCATGGACGTGACTTTCGACATTGACCGGCAGTCTCAGGTCACAGGACCCGAGACGTGCGACCTCCGACCTGCGATTCGAGTCCCTCGCCGATCATTCGCAACGCCGTATCCACGTCGTACTCGTCGACCACCAGCGGAGGCGCCAGGCGAAGCGTGCTCTTCCCGGCTCCGAGCAGGAGGAGGCCGCGCTCGAACGCTCCATGTACCAGCGCCTCGACGATCTCGGGGGCCGGCTCCCTCGAGGTCCGGTCCTTCACGAACTCGACGCCCACCATCATGCCCCGGCCGCGGACCTCACCGATGCACTGATGCCGCTCCGCGAGTTGCTGGACACCCTTGAGCAGGCGGTCGCCCATGGTGACGGCGTTCGCCATGAGGCCGCCCTCGACCAGATCGAGGGTCGCGAGCGCGGCGGCGCAGCAGACGGGATTGCCGCCGAACGTCGAGCCATGGGATCCGCTCTGCCAGGTGCTGATCGACTCCTTGGCGATGATGGCGCCGATCGGCATGCCGGAACCGAGCCCCTTGGCGGTGAGGAGGATGTCGGGCTCGACGCCCTCGTGGTCGCAGGCGAACATCTTGCCGGTGCGCCCTACGCCGCTCTGAACCTCATCGGCCACCAGGAGTATGCCGTGGCGGTCGCAGATGTCGCGGAGTCCACGAAGGAATCCGGGCGGAGGAATGATGTAGCCGCCCTCACCCTGAATCGGCTCGACGAAGATAGCCGCGACGTCGCCCGGATCGAGATGGCGGACGAACAGCTCCTTGTCGATCGCATCGAGACAGCCCCGCGTGCACTCCGGCTTGTCGGCGCACCACTGGCAGCGATAGCGATAGGCGAAGGGGACGTGGTGCACGTCGGGAAGGAGCGGTCCGAAGCCGGCATGTTGCCTGGCCTTGCTGGACGTCAGACTGACGGCGCCGGTGCTCCGGCCGTGAAAGGCGCCGCGAAAGGCGATGATGGCGGTGCGCCGCGTGGCGTAGCGGGCGAGCTTGATCGCCCCCTCGGTAGCCTCGGTGCCCGAATTGGTGAGGAACACGCGCTTCTTCGACGGACCCGGCGCCACTCGGGCGAGCCGCTCGCAGAGCGCCGCCATGCCCTCGTAATAGAAGTCCGACCCGCAGATGTGAAGGAAACGGTCGGCGGCGTCCTTTACCGCCGCGACGACCTTGGGATGGCCGTACCCCGTCGAACACACCGCGATACCGGCCATGAAGTCGAGAAACCGGTTTCCGTCGACGTCCTCGACCACCGGACCGCTGCCCCGCGCCACCACGAGCGGATACTCCTTGATGTAACAACTGGAGGTCCATTCTTCGTCGCGCCGCACGATTGCCTGGGCCCGCGGACCCGGAGGTGGAACGACGATCTTGGGGTAGTCGCGCACGATGGTTCCTCGGAAAAGGTTACTGCCCCGCCTGCTCGATCACCGTTCTGCTTTGCTCGCGCAGAAACTGGGCGACGTAATAAGGCCCGCACCCGCCCTTGCCGGTCGAGCCCGAGCCCTTCCAGCCGCAGAATCCCTGCGCCCCCGGCCATGCCCCTGTGGTGGCGCCGGTACGCTTGTTGGCGTAGCAGACGCCGGCCTCGATCTCATCGAAGAAGCGCTCCACCTCGCGCTCGTCGGACGAGAAGATTCCGGCCGTGAGGCCGTACTCCACCGCATTCGCTTCGGTCAACGCCTGGTCGAAGCTGTCGACCTCACCCACCGCGAGGAGAGGAACGAACAGCTCCTCCCGGAAGAGCGAGCTGGTGAGGGGCAGCCGGGCCACCGTCGGGGCAACGTAGTGCCCCCGCTCGAGCGCCCCGGCCGTAAGCCGGCTGCCGCCCGTGAGCACCGT
>JBBRGF010000111.1:0-10998 GCA_038240975.1 Gemmatimonadales bacterium | reverse complement strand
TGTCGATCTCTGCATCGTGGGACGCGGAGGCGGTGACAGGGAAGATCTCGCCGCATTCAACGCGGAGGCGGTCTGCCGCGCCCTCGCCGACATCCGGGTTCCGACGATCTCCGCCGTTGGCCATGAGACCGATCTTTCACTCACCGATCTCGTCGCCGACGTTCGCGCCGCGACTCCCTCCGCCGCGGCCGAGCTGGCGTGGGCCGATGCGCGCGCCGTCATCCGCCAGCTCGACGATTTTGCCGCGCGACTCGCCGCCGGCCTCGGCGGCCGTACCCGCCTCGGCGCCGAGCGGCTCGAGCGCACCGGTGACCGCCTGCACTCCGCGCTGGAGGCACTGCTGGAGCGCCGCCGAAATCGCCTGGCGCGCATCTCCGCGCAGCTCGACGCCCTGAGTCCCCTTCGCGTGCTCGACCGGGGCTACGCCGTGCCGCTCGATGGGAGCGGCCGAGTGCTCAAGTCAGTGGACGCGTTTGCCGCCGGAAGCCCGTTCAGACTTCGGGTGTCCGACGGTGAAGTCGCTGCCCGGGTCGAGCCGCGGTGAGCACCATCGCGGCCGACCTGGCTCGTCTCGAGGAGATCGTCCGGAAACTGGAGGCGCACGATCTCGAGCTCGACGACGCCCTCGCGCTCTTCGAGGAGGGCGTGGGCCGATTGCGTGCGGCGCGAGAGCGTCTCACCGCCGCCGAGGTCAAGGTGCAGAAGGTGCTCGAGGAGGCGGGCGGTGACCTCCGGGTCACCGACCTCGATGCCTGAGGCGGCGTCGGTGACGGCAGACGAGCTGCTCGCCGAAGCTCGCGACCGGAGTGATGTGATCCTCGCGCTTTGGGCCGACCGCTTGTCCGGCGAAGTGGGCGGCCGGGTCGCCGCAGCGCTGGGCTACGCGCTCCGCACTCCCGGCAAGCGCGTCCGCGCCGCGCTGGTGTTCGCCGCATACCGCTCGGCCGGCGGCGCCTCTCCCGCCATCGCCGGTGTCGCGGCGGCGGTCGAGACGGTCCACGCCTACTCCCTCGTGCACGATGACCTTCCCTGCATGGACGACGACGACCTGCGCCGCGGGCGGCCGACGACCCACCGCCAGTTCGACGTTCCCACGGCGACGCGGGTCGGGTTCATGCTGGTGCCTGTGGCGGCGCGGGTCCTCGCCTCCGCCGCCGCCGAGCTGGCGCTGCCGTCCGCGACGCTCGGTCGGATGGCGGAGGAGCTTTTCGAGGCGGGGGGCATCGAGGGAATGGTCGGCGGTCAGTGGCTCGACCTCGTGGCGGAGGGACAGAGCCTCACGCTCGATCAGCTCATCGCGGTTCACAGGGGAAAGACCGGCGCCCTCATCCGGGCATCGTGCATCCTCGGCGGCATCGCGGCGCAGGCGCCGGCCGGCGTCGTCGAAGCGCTTGGCGCGTTCGGCGAGGATGTCGGCCTCGCCTTTCAGATCGCCGACGACGTCCTGGACGCCACCGGAACCAGCGCCGAGTTGGGGAAGACAGCCGGCCGCGATGCCCAACTGGCCAAGTCGACGTACGTGAGCCTTCTGGGGGTGGATGGAGCCCGCGCCGAGGCCGAGCGGCTGGCCGTGCGCGCCGTGGGACATCTCGAGACGAGAGCAGTGCCCGCGGGGGCACTGGGGGCTCTCGCCGGGTATATTGTTACCAGGAATTCATGAGAAACCTGTGACCCTGGCGCCATGATGTCTCTTCTGTCCACGATGCACGGGCCCGCGGACCTCAAGCGCCTCAAGCGCGAGCAGCTTCCCGAGCTGGCGCAGGAAATCCGCGACCGTCTCATCGAATGCGTGTCCATGACGGGCGGCCACATCGGCGCCAGTCTTGGCGTGGTCGAGCTCGCTATCGCGTTGCTCTACGAGTTCGACTCACCCGACGACCGTATCGTGTGGGACGTCGGCCACCAGGCCTATGCCTGGAAACTCCTGACCGGCCGCAACGATCCGTTTCCCACGCTTCGCCAGCGTGACGGGATTTCCGGCTTCCTCAAGCGGTCGGAGAGCGAGCACGATCACTTCGGTGCGGGGCATGCCGGCACCGCGATGTCCGCCGCACTCGGCATGGCCACCGCGCGCGATCTCAGGGGCGGGCACTACAAGGTGGCCGCTGTGGTGGGAGACGGGGCGCTCACGTGTGGCCTCTCGTACGAGGGGATGAACAATGCGGGGCACTCCGACCGCGACATCATTCTCATCGTCAACGACAACGGCATGTCCATCTCGCCGAACGTCGGCGCCATTCCCAAGACGCTCGGACGCATCGTCGCCGATCCGCGAACCAACCGACTGCGCGAGAAGATCAAGGGCATGACCTTCGCCCTTCGCGGGGTCTTCGGCGACGGGGTCGTGGAATTCGCCAAGAACGTCGAAGAGAGCGTCAAGAACCTCTTCTCTCCGGGCATGCTGTTCGAGGAGCTGGGCTTCCGCTACTTCGGGCCGATCGATGGCCACGATCTTCCCAAGCTTTGCGACACGCTCCGGTTCGTCCGTGGCATGACCGGTCCCCGCGTCATCCACGTGATGACTCAGAAGGGCAAGGGCTTCGCCTTCGCCGAGTCGAACCAGGAAAAATGGCATGGCCTGGCGGCGTACGATCCCCTGACCGGTGAGGCGAGAAAGAAGGCGAGTGGACCGCCGGCCTGGACCCAGGTCTTCGGCGAGGGCCTCGCGGCACTGGCCGACGAGCACCCCGATCTCGTCGCGATCACGGCGGCGATGCCGTCCGGCACGGGCACCAACCTCTTCCAGAAGCGACACCCCGACCGGTTCTTCGACGTGGGCATCGCGGAGGGCCACGCCGTCACGTTCGCGGGTGGGCTGGCGACGTCGGGCGTGCGGCCGGTGGTCGCCATCTATAGCACGTTCCTCCAGCGCGCGTACGACAACGTCATCCACGATATCGCGGTGCAGCGCCTGCCGGTGATCTTCTGCATGGACCGCGCGGGCCTCGTCGGCGAAGACGGCCAGACGCACATGGGCCTCTACGACATCGCCTACATGCTCGCGGTTCCTGGCATGACCGTCACCGCGCCCAAGGACGGCGACGAGCTGGTCGGTCTCCTCCGCTGCGCGCTCGCGCACACCGACGGTCCCTTCTGCACCCGCTACCCGCGCGACAAAGCGCCGGCCGAGCCGCGCCCCGTTCCAGAGATCGCCGCGGTGCCGTACGGAAGCTGGGAGTCGCTCCGCCGAGGCAAGGACGTGGCGATCCTGGCCGTAGGCACGATGGTCGAGCCCGCGCAGCAGGCGGCACACCTGCTGGCACCCGACGGCGTCGACTGCGAAGTGGTGAACTGCCGGTTCCTCAAGCCGCTCGATCACGGCATGCTCGAATCGTTGCTCCAGCGCCATCGAACGATCGTCACCGTTGAGGAGGGAACGATCGTGAACGGGTTCGGCGCCTACCTCGCGGAGACGCTGCAAACCACCCATCCGGAAGTGCGGGTCGTCGCGCTGGGCGTGCCCGACCGGCTCATCGAGCAGGCGCCGCGCGCCGAGCAGCTCGAGCTGTTCGGGCTGACGCCCGCGGGCATCGCGCGCCGTATCATGGCCCTCCAGCACGAGGAAACCCTCGAAGCCCGATGAAGGTCGGCGTCGTCGGCAATCCCCGGTATCCCGGGCTCAAGGCCGTCCTCGAGCTCGTGTCTGCGCAGGCGCCCGCCCGCGGCATCAGCCTCTACAGCGAGCCGCGCCTCGAGCGGTTCTGGGGCCGGGAGATGCCCGACTTCGAGAACGTGGATCTCGATGCCCTGGTCACTTTCGGCGGCGACGGCACTCTCCTGCGCGGCGCCCGCCTTCTCGGCGCTCACGAGACCCCGATCCTCGGCGTCAACCTCGGCAGGGTCGGCTTTCTCACTACCGCCACGCGCGATACGCTCGATCCGGCGCTCGACGCCCTGGTGTCGGGACGCTTCGTCATCGAGCGGCGGCAAGCGCTGGTGGCCACCATCAAGAAGGGCGAAGACGAGCAGCGCTCGGCCACGATCGCGGTCAACGACGTCGCCGTACACAAGGGTGGAGTCGCCCGCGTCGTACGCATCAACGTGTTCATTCAGGGTGAAAACGTCGGGCCCTACAGCGCCGACGGAATCATCGTCGCCACGCCCACCGGATCGACCGCGTACAGCCTCAGCGCCGGCGGGCCCATCGTCGTCCCCGGCGTCGAGGCCATGGTGGTGACGCCGATAGCGGCACACACGCTCGCCGTGCGGCCGCTGGTGGTCCCGGCCGCGTACCGGATCGTGATCGAGCCGATGGCCGGCTGGGCCGACGACCTTCTGGTCTCGTTCGATGGGCAGACCGGAAGTCCCCTCGCCATGGGCGAGTGTGTGGACGTCCGCCGCGCCGACCACCGCGTCTGCCTCATTCGGCTCGGCGGCGACGGGTTCTTCGGGCGGATGCGGCAGAAGCTGCACTGGGGAGACCTCAGCGAGCGCGAGGCTGTGCGGTGATCGCCGAGTTGCGGGTCCGCGACCTCGCCACGATCGCCGACGTCACCCTCCCGCTCGGCGGCGGCCTCAACGTCCTCACCGGCGAAACCGGCGCCGGCAAGTCCATGCTGGTCGACGCGCTGGCCCTCCTCCTCGGTGAGCGCGCCGCGGGGGGCAGCGTGCGCCCCGGCGCCGCCAAGGCGATCGTCGAAGGGGCGTTCGAGGGAATCGACGGCTCAACTCGGCGCGGAGTCGAGGCCCTCGGCCTCGACGTCGAGGATGGACGCGTGGTCGTGCGGCGAGAGGTATCGGTCGAGGGCCGCTCGCGCGCCTGGGTGAACGGCAGCCCCACCACGGCATCGGTGCTCGCGCAGCTCGGCGCGATCCTCGTCGATCTCCATGGCCAGCACGAGACCCAGTCGCTGCTTCGGGCCGACGCGCAGCGCGACATCCTCGATGCCTTTGCCCACGCGGAGGCCGAGCGCGGCGCGGTCGCCGAGGCGCATGCGTCGGTGGCGGCCCTGCGCGGCGAGGAGACGTCGCTGGCATCGAAGCGCGACGAGATCCGCCGGCGGGCCGACTACCTGCGCCATGTCGTTCGGGAGATCGAACAGGCCCGTCTCAAGCCCGGAGAAGACGAGTCGCTCCAGCTCGAGTCACGCCGGCTGAGCCAGGCGGGAGCGCTCGCGGAGCAGGCCGCCCGCATCGCCGAGCTGCTGGAGGGAGACGGCGCAAGCGCGCTGGCGTCGCTCGCCTCCGCCGGACGCGTGCTCTCCACTCTAGAGAAGATCGATCCGACCGCCGCTGAATGGCGCGAGCTGCTCGACGCCGCCTACGCCAACCTCACGGAACTGGCGCGACTGTCGTCGGCGTATGCGGAGGACGTGCAGGAAGATCCCGCGCGTCTGGCCGAGGTGGAGCAGCGCCGCGACCTGATCCACCGGCTCTGCCAGAAGCACGGCACCACGGTCGAGGCGGTGATGGCCGCTCGCGACTCTGCCGCGTCGGAGCTCGACCTCCTCGATACCGCCGACGTCGATCTTCGCGGGCTCGCGGCACGCCGCACGGCGGCTGAGGCGGCGCTCGCGTCGGTGTCCGGGTCGCTCACGGCTCTCCGGCGGGAGGCGGCCGACCGCCTCGCCCGCGGCGTCAACCGCCTGCTCCCCAAGCTCGGCCTCTCGGGTGGAAAGCTGATCGTGGCCTTCGAGCCGCTCGACGAGCCCGCGGCGCGGGGTCAAGAGAACGTCCGGCTCGACGTGCAGCTCAATGTCGGCATCGAGGCGCGGCCGCTCGCGCGCGCTGCTTCGGGCGGCGAGCTCTCGCGCATCATGCTCGCGCTCAAGGTGGTGCTCGCGCGGCATGACGCGGTGGCGACGATGGTCTTCGACGAAGTCGATCAGGGAATCGGTGGCGAGGTGGGAGCGAGGGTGGGCGACGCGCTCGCTGAGGTCGCCGAGCGTCATCAGGTGCTGGTCATCACGCATCTTCCGCAGATCGCGGCGCGCGCCGACCGGCACCTCGTCGTGTCGAAGGAAGCGCACGAGGGCCTCGCCACGAGCGACGTGCAGGCGATTCACGGCGAAGATCGCGTCGCTGAGATCGCCCGGATGCTGGGGGATACCGAGGGCGACGCCGCCCGGCGCCACGCCCAGGCGCTGCTCCGCCGCGAGGCGCGAGTCCGGCATCCGCCGGTTTAGAACAGACCGAAATACACCCGGAATCGCGCCGTAAACGCGTGCACATTCGGCACCCGTCCTCCGGTCGCTCTCACCACTCTCTCATAGCTCCATCCCGCATCCACGGGCAGGCCATGCCCCCCGGGTCTGAGCGCGCCGGGATTGGCGTAGGTCAGTCCGATTCCGAGCACCGCCGCGGTCGCCTTCGTGCCGAGGGTCAGCACCGCCGGGTCTACACCGTCGATCTGGTCGGCCGCGGAGGCGTAGTTCACCTTGTCGGCACCGCGGCTCCAGTACATCGCCGTACCCTGGATCGCGAGCGTTCGTGCGAGACGGAAGAATGGGCGAACCGCGAGCGATGCGACGTCGCCGGGATCGTTGCGCACGAGCGTGATGAGGCCGCTGCCGGCAAACGGCTGGGTGGGCCGTGCCACGCGCGCGGTAATGTCGGACGCAAGCTGGCGGTTGTAGTCGCCCTCGACCCGCACGCCGACGCTGCCTGAGCCGAGGTCGGCCGTCACCTTGGTCTCGACGTCGGTCTGCCCGTCGCCGGTTCCAACGGCGAACAGCCGGTCGGCCCTCGGTCGCACGCCGGTGGGAAATCGTACGAGGCCCTCGACAGCCGCGCGGAAGCCGCCGCGGCGCCCGTCGGGATCCCACCGGTCGACGAGTGTGAGCGCCACGCCGGTCTCCGCGTCGCCGCGAAAGACGACCGGCGTGTTCTGCACCCGAGTGGCGACCGGGCCGGCGGGGTCGCCGAGCAGGGCGAGAAAGTCGTCACGGGTGACCGGATCGGTGGGCAGCGCGGGTGCCGCGGTGAACCCGGTCACGCCGAGGTCGGTGGCCAGTGTCGCCTGCAGCGCCCCGACTCGGGCCGCCACCGCCGCGCCGGCCGCGCTTGTAGCAGTAGGGACGAACGGCGACGCCGTTGCGGGGTCGGAGAGGAGGGCGAAGAGGTCTACTCCGAGTGCGGTCCCGGAGGAGAGGGTCGACTGAGCCAGGGCGAGTCTGGCGGGATCGGCGTTGTATGCGCCGCTGTTGATGTTGGTGCCGAGCGTGGCGAGCGCGTTGTTCAGCTCGCTGAAGAATCCGATCTCGCCGTCGGGGCCCGGATTGAGGCCCGCATCTGAAGTCGCGGGATCGAGTGTGAACGAGCCCTGCGCGCGCGAGCGCACCAGTGGGATGCGGCCGAAGATCGTCACGGCTCGCGTGAGGCCCAGGCTCAGCCCCAAGCTTCCTCGGCCCTCGTCCCGCAGCACGTCCGTCGTGAGCCTGCCGAGATCGAGGTGGTATCCCGTGATGCCGGTGATCCGCTCGACCCTGCTGTCGGCGTCGGCCAGCGAGGGCAGCAGCGCGCTGCCGAGCGCGGGGCTCGAAAGATCGGCGCCGAGCGGCACGCGCGTGCCGTCGAGGTACTCGGAGTCCCAGGTGCCGATCCGGCCATCGAGCTCCACGCGGAGCACTCCGCGCGGCACTCCTACCGGTGCGAGCTGCGCCTGTGCGGCGGTGTGGGCGGAGGCGAGCAGGCAGGCCAGCGTTCCCAGTCGCCGCGCGCAGAGTCGCAAGAATCCTCCAGAGAGTCGCTGTGATCCCGTCGGGGCCCGCCTGTGGGTCATCCAAGTTCGCCGGTTCCCTGTGCCATTGGAAGCGGGTCGGCGAGCAGGCGGTATATTTCTTCGCCGGCCCGCCCGGGTGGCGAAACTGGTAGACGCTTGAGACTTAAAATCTTTTGGGGGCAACCCCGTGCGGGTTCGAGTCCCGCCCCGGGCACTGTGCTCGCGCGTTCCAAATCTCGATGGTGTCGTGGACGACTTCTTCGTGCGAAGCGCATTATGAGGCAAGGCGATAGGGACAACGCCCTGATAGAGGCTCGCGACATCGGCGCCGGGTTGGCCCGGTTTGGCGGGGCCGAGGCGCAAGAAGTCAGGTAGCGCCAGCGCCCCACTCCCAGGTGAGGCACCACATGCGTGGCGAGTCCCCGATCCCGGTGGTCACGGCCGAGCAGAGACACATCCACCAGACGTCTCTCATCCGCGCCGTGGCCGTCTGTGCCCTCTGGCTTGCCACTTGGCCACTGCGCTCGTCTGGCGGTGAGGCCAGGCTAGGATTGGATATCGCGCTCGCCCTGGGCGGTTGGTGGGCTGTGCTTCCCGGTCGCAAGGCCGGAGGCAAGCTCTTCGGCGAGCACGGGCACTGGTCCAGTCTGGTCATCGCCTTGCCGATCGGGTTCGGGATCGCGGCCGCGGCCGAGCTGTGGCACCTGATCCGAGGCGGCGGCTGAGGCAGGGTGTCTTCCAGGAGCGAACGAGACGGTCACGGTGTGGAGCATCTTCCCGAGTACCTCCACCTACTTCGCGCCCAGCTCCGCCCCGTTCATGATCAAAGACGGTCAAGCCATGCACCGCGGTCGTGAGATCGAGCCCGAGATTCGAGCGGCGACGCCGGCAGATGCCGAATCGCTGGCGCGGATTTACAACTTCTACGTGCGGGAGACGATCGTCACCTTCGAGGAAGAGGGCGTCTCCGCGGCCGAGATGGCGGCGCGGTTTCAGGAGGTTCAGCGGGCATCGCTTCCATGGCTGGTGGCCGAGCAGGGTGGCGAAGTCGTCGGATACGCGTACGCGACTGAGTGGAAGGGCCGCAGAGGCTACCGTTTCTCGACGGAGGTCACCGTCTATCTGGACGGTGGCCACGGCGGTCGGGGCATCGGATCCAGTCTCTACCGTCAACTGCTCCCTACGCTCCAGTCGCGTGGCATTCATGTCGCGGTCGGCGGTATCGCCCTGCCGAACGACGCGAGCGTGGCGCTCCATGAGAAATTCGGATTCGAGAAGGTGGCGCAATTTCATCAGGTCGGATTCAAGTTCGATGCGTGGATCGATGTCGGTTACTGGCAGAAGATCCTGTAATTACGATTTTGTCACCGGCGCGACGGCTCGACCTATGCCTTGTTACGGGGAGCTTCCGGGGAAGTCGGGTCAGTGGCAGCCGAGGAGTATTTGCCGATGAGCGAGTACACGACGATCGTGATCTGGTCGCGCGGCCAGGCGGCCTTCACCGACAACCGCTACAATCGCGGCCATCGTTGGGTGTTCGACGGCGGGATCGAGGTGCCCGCGTCGTCGTCCCCGAAGGTCGTCCCGCCTCCCCTCTCGGTCGAGGCAGCCGTCGATCCGGAAGAGGCTTTCGTGGTCAGTCTGTCCAGTTGCCACATGCTGTGGTTCCTTTCCATCGCCGCCAAGCGCGGATTTGTGGTCGACAGCTATCGGGACCAGGCGGTGGGAACGATAGGAATGAACTCGGCCGGCAGACTTGCCATGACGCGCGTGACACTCCACCCCGAAGTTCATTTCGGCGGTGGCATGCGGCCGGCGGAAGACGCAATCGCGGCCATGCACGATGAATCCCACGAGCAATGCTTCATTGCCAGCTCGGTCAAGACTGACGTGCGGTGCGAGCCGAGATTCATTCCGTGACTCACGGGACTAACGGTTTCGGTGACCAACCTCGAGGAGTACCGGTGACCGAAGACGGCTACCAGCTTGCCCAGGTCAACATCGGGCGTGCCCGAGGTGAGATGACGGACCCTGTGATGGGAGAGTTCGCCGCCCGCCTGGCGGAGATCAACGCCCTGGCCGACACGAGCCCCGGATTCGTCTGGCGACTCCAGACCGAGGACGGCGATGCCACGGCGGTGCGGCCCTACGGGGACCTGCGGATCCTGATCAACATGTCGGTGTGGACCGATCTTGACGCGCTCCGCGCCTACGTCTACCGGGGTGCGCATTCCGCGGTAATGCACCGCCGGCGGGAATGGTTCGAGAAATTCGAAAGCGTGTACGTGGCGCTGTGGTGGGTACCGGCCGGCCACCGGCCCTCGGTTACGGAGGCGGTGGAGCGTCTCGCCCAGCTGGAGCGGTATGGCCCGACGGCGTCAGCGTTCAGCTTCGCGAAGCCGTTTACGCCCAGTGGGCGGCCCCTACTCCGTGAGGACGCTGGCCGGGAAGACACCTGCCCGGCCTGAGCCATGGGTAAGGGCCGCCTCGAAGCCTTCAGCGACGGCGTGCTGGCCATCATTCTCACCATCATGGTGCTGGAGATGAAGGTCCCGCACGGAACCGAACCTGCCGCGCTGCGGCCGCTGATCCCGGTGTTCCTGAGCTACGTGCTGAGCTTCATCTACCTCGGCATCTACTGGAACAATCACCATCATATGTTGCACGTCACCCATCAGGTGAACGGGACCATCCTGTGGGCCAATCTCCACCTGTTGTTCTGGCTGTCGCTGGTCCCGTTCGTCACCGGCTGGATGGGAGAGAACCACTTCGCCGCCGCCCCTACGGCCCTCTACGGCATCATCCTGCTCATGGCCGCGATGGCTTATTGGCTGCTGCAGCACGCGATTCTCGCCCAGGAGGGACCGCACTCGGTGCTGCGGGCGGCCATCGGCCGGGACCGAAAGGGCCGGCTCTCGCCTATCCTCTACGCGATCGCGATCCCCGTGGCGTTTCTGCATCCATGGATGGCGGGAGCACTGTACGTGCTCGTGGCACTGATATGGCTTGTTCCGGACCGACGCATCGAGCGGCAATTACCGCAGGCGGAGCACAACGCGTGAGGATGTCATGAGCTTCGAGATGCGCGCTCAGTGCGAGAAGTGCCTCGTATCGCTGCCCGCCGACGACTTGGCATTCATCTGCAGCTACGAGTGCACCTTCTGCCCGCCCTGCACTGTAGGGATGGGGCAGACGTGCCCGAATTGTGGGGGCGAGCTCGTTCGGCGCCCGCGCCGCGTCTCGGGAGTGACATCCCCCGGCTCTTGAGCGAGTAAACGCTCGAAGCCTCTTGCCTCAGCTGGGGCGATGATGCACAATAGGGCACGGGCGGACGGTCC
>JBBRGF010000110.1:0-11019 GCA_038240975.1 Gemmatimonadales bacterium | reverse complement strand
CCCGGCCCCGAAGCGCGAGGAGTTCCTGAACGATCTGGCGGTCGATCTCCTCATCCTCGATGAGCAGAATCTCCGCAGTGCGGTCCATGGGCGACGTACCTTCCTGAAATGGCGTGTGGAGTGGGGCGGTGAGTGCCGCGTACGCAAAATCGCCAGGGACGTGCCAGGGCTGGCGCGAGGGAATCGGCCTTGTCGCATTTTCGCCAGTAGATTGCCAACTTCAGCACTGCTGCGTACTTAGATAATGCCATATCACGTGATGTCGTAGGTCATCTCAACGCGACCAGCACCCTGGGTCTTCCACACTCTGTGGCTTCCACAACACAATTCCACAAAACCATGCACCGGCAACCCCGCCGCGTGGGCGAGACTGCCGGTGCATGGGGCTGGAGATCCCCGGCGGCTCGCGCCGCCGGGAAAAGATCAGGTCGTCAGGACTTTTCCGAAGCGGGCGATGTCGTCGAGAATGCGGCCGGTGCCGCGGACCACCGACGTGAGCGGATCGACGTCCACCCTCACCGGAAGACCGGTCTCGTCCTGCAGGAGCTGGTGCAGGCCGCGGATCAGCGAACCCCCGCCGGTGAGCACGATGCCGTTCTCGAGGATGTCGCTGGACAGCTCCGGCGGGGTCATCTCGAGCGCGCGGCGGACTGCGTTCACGATGTGAGAGAGGGGCTCCTGGATGGAGTCGCGAATGCCCGAGGAGTCTACGCGCACCGTCTTTGGGAGACCCGAGACGAGATCGCGGCCCTTCACATCCATCTCCTCTTCCGGTATGAGCGGCACCGCCGACCCGAGCCGGATCTTGATCTTCTCGGCAGTGGGGTCACCGATCAGGAGACTGTAGGTCTTCCGCATGTACTGAACGATAGCCTGGTCGAGCTCATCGCCGCCGGTTCGGATCGAGGCGTCGCACACGATCCCGCCCAGCGCGATGACCGCGATGTTGGTGGTGCCGCCGCCGATGTCGATCACCATGCTTCCGGTGGGTGTCTCGACCGGCAACCCGACGCCGATCGCCGCCGCCATGGGCTCGGACACCATCAGCAGGCGCTTGACCCCGGCCGACCTCGCGGAGTCGCGCACGGCGCGACGCTCGACGTCGGTGATGCCGGAGGGACCGCAGACGATAACGGTAGGCTTGACCTTGAGAACGGTGCGATCGATGACCTGTCGGAGGAAATGCCGTAGCATCTTCTCGGCGACATCGAAATTGGCGATCACCCCATCCTTCATCGGACGCACGGCGATGATTCCGTCGGGCGTGCGGCCGAGCATCATCTTGGCCTCATGGCCGATTCCCATGATGTTCCCGGCCTGATCCATCGCGGCGACCGACGGCTCGTTGAGCACCACCCCTTCGCCCTTTACCAGGACGAGGGTGTTAGCGGTGCCGAGGTCGACGGCCATCTCGGTGGCGGGACGCCAGACCTTGCGCTTGGGCAGCACGGCCAAGCGACCTTTGACGTACCCGATCGGAAGGGGCGCCGGGAGGGGGGAATCGGGTTCGATGACGGCTGTCACGGTGCCTTGGCCCCTTCGTCACGGGTGCGCAGGTTCCGGAAGACTCCGGCCGCTGCCTTGCAGATTTCCCACGGCGGTCGCGTTTCACCGGAGGGGCCAGGAGACAACTCCTGACGGTGCGGGTTCCGGAGGAGTGAATGTGCAAGATGTGATCCAAAGGCCCGAACTCGCCTACCTCGTTGTCCTCGCGGGAGTGATCGCCTTGCCGGCGAGCAGCCTGCGCCGGCACTGCTCTCTGGCTGCCTCGGCGTTTGCCATCGGGACAGCCGCGCTTCCCGCCGGGCCGCACCCGGTTACCGCCGGCTTCCTGCTCATCGCCATCCTGGGAGCACTCGCCTGCGGATTCCGCGCCGGGCCTCGGGGCGCCCCGCTCGGTCTCGGCGGAGCCGTCGCCACATGGGCCTCGCGCGGTTTTCTTGCCTCGACGGGTTGGGGCTCTTCGCTGGTTGGCGCCGTCGCCGTTGCCGCCTCAGCCGCCCCTTTACTGTGGCTTCGTGGACTCCTCCCAACGATGCCCGCCCCCCGCCTCCGGTCCATTCGGCCGATGACGGTCGGAATCCTGGCTCTCTTCCTCTCGCCGATGCTTCTCGCGCCGCATCTCTCGCTCGTCTTTCTCGGCGCCGCCGGTGCGTCGTGGGCCGTCTGGCTCACCGCGCCTACGGGCGAGCGCGCACGATGGCCAGTGATTCCCGCCCTCGTCACGATCGTGCTGCTCGCCGGCTATCTGTTCATGGCTACTGTCGCCGGGCCCGAGGGACTCGCGATGAGCGGGCTCGCCGATCTGCCCTTCAGTCCCGCGGCCGAGACGCCGCTCGCTGCCGCCTTGCTCATCGCGAGCTGGCTCTCGAGCGGATTGTGGCCGCTGCACCGATGGGGATCGGCGCCACTGCTCGCGCCCGTCGCGGCGTTGCTGCTGGTGAGAGTCGGACTCGTGGCGTCACCCGCCGGCATGGAACACTGGCGTGCCCTCGCCGCGCCGCTCGCGATGCTGGGCATCTGGCATGCCGCCGCCGCGCGCTGGGCGCCGGGACTCTCGGTGGGAGCAGCGTGGCTCGCGTTGACCACCGGCGGCGCTTCGGGAATTGCCGCGGCGGCGTGGCTGCTCCCGTCGGCCTTGGCGCTGGAGTTTGTGGGGCCGGAGGCCGAAGGCGAGCGGTGGCCGCGCCGGTGGGGCAGGGATCTGGCGCTGTTCTATGCCGGCTGGGGAGGATTCCTCGCGCTTCGGGCCGGCCTGCACGGCGAGGTGGTGTACAGCGTGCTGTCCGCGGCGGGGGCCGCGATCGGAATCTCAGGCGGGCCTCGTCAGGCGATGACGCCGAGCGAGCCGAGGAGCACGTTGCCGAGCGCGTGATCGCCGAGGATGTGCACCCGCGAGCGATCGGCCTCGGTCTTGAGCGCCTTGGAGAAGAGCCGCCACGCCGTATCGGCGGTCATGCTCACCGTCGCCGCGCTGCGCGCCGGGCGCCCGGTGTAGAGTCGCCAGCCTTCGGGTGTGCTCAGCAGCGCCCAGGTTCCGCCCGCGTCTCCCGTAATCGCCAGCTGGACCGCGGTGCCTTCCTCGCGCACCGTGTCACGATAGGTGTGGGGCAGCGCCCGGACGAACAGGTCGAGCACCGGGTGGAACCACCGGCGCTCGAGCAGCCCCGGCGCTCCCACGGCGTCACGGATCTGCTGCTGGTGCAGCCACCGCTCCGTGTAGTCCCGGCCGACGTCGAACCAGTTCTCCGAGCGTTGCTCGCCCGCCCACGATACCGCGAAGTGCGCCTGTCCGAACGGATCGAGGGAGTCGAACAGCTCGGCTATCTGCGGTCCGGTGAATTCGAGCAGATCCACGATGACTCGCGGACTGAGCCGGCGGGCGACCTCCACCCACTCCGCGTTGAGATGATTGATGAACTCCACGAACCCGGCGTCGCTGTCGTCGCGCGGGAGGTATGGCAGCTCCTGCCCGTCGCGGTGAGAAGAGAGGCGCCGAAGGTCGTCGTCGAGCAGGTGGGCGGCGATGTCGCGCACCGACCAGAGGGGGCACACCGTCGGCCGGAGCCAGTCGGCCTTGCCGAGCGACCGGAGAAGCGCGATCAGCTCGATGTGGAGTGGAGAAAAGAGATCGGTGACGAGCACCGGCGCGATGGGGCGGAGCGCCTCGGTTTTCGCGGGCATGATGCAAATCTGTGGGGAATGGGTTCGCGCGCAAAGGCTCTCGTTGATTCCTCCTCCTGCCGCGCCCATATTTCGCGCCTCCAGACAACGACACTATACGGCATTCCACCGAGGAGCCGATCATGCCTTTCGCACTTCCCCCTCTTCCTTACGATTACACCGCGCTCGAGCCGCACATCGACGAGCAGACGATGCGCATACATCATGACAAGCATCACGGTACCTACGTCACCAACCTCAACGCCGCGCTCGAGCCGCACGCCGATCTGCAGAAGAAGACCGTCGAGGAGCTGATCGCCGCCATCGACGCGCTGCCCGAGGCCATCAGAACCCCGGTGCGGAACAATGGCGGCGGTCACGCCAACCACACGATGTTCTGGGAGATCATGGCGCCTGGTGGCGCGAAGGAGCCCAGCGGTCCGCTCGCCGACGCCATCGGCAAGACGTTCGGCGGGCTGTCTCAGTTCAAGGAGCAGTTCGCCAAGGCGTGCGCCGGCCGCTTTGGCAGCGGCTGGGCCTGGCTCACGATGGACAAGGGCGGCGCGCTCGCGATCGAGAGCACGCCCAACCAGGACAGCCCGCTCATGGCAGGCAAGACGCCGGTGCTGGGCTGCGACGTGTGGGAGCACGCGTACTACCTCAAGTATCAGAACCGCAGGCCCGATTACGTCACCGCATGGTGGAACGTCGTGAACTGGACCGAGGTGGGTAAGCGGTTCGCGGGGGCCAAGAAGTAAATGCCTTCGCTTCCGGCAGTCGGCGCTCCCGCGCCCGACTTCACGCTCCCGTCGACCGCGGGAACCGATGTCACGCTGTCCGGGCTCAAGGGAAGGAACGTGCTGCTGGCGTTCTTTCCCCTGGCCTTTACCGGCACCTGCACCAGGGAAATGAGCGCGTTCAGCGAGGACTTCGACAAGTTCCGCGACGTCAACGCCATCGTCCTGCCCATCAGTGTCGATTCGGTGCCGACGCTCAACGAGTTCAAGGCGAAGGAACACCTCTCGCTCGACCTGCTCAGCGACTTCAAGCGCGAGGTGAGCCGGACATATGGGACGCTCATAGAAGAGAAGTTCTTTTCCAATCGTGCCTACGTGCTCGTCGACCGGAACGGGATCGTGCGCTGGGCGTACGCGGAGACCACGCCGAGCACGCGGCGGGAAAACGAGGAGATCTTCAAGCAGTTGCGCGCGCTATCATAGACTCCGCGGTAGTCGCGGGCTTTCCCTCGAGGACTTCGATGGCCCGTCGGTTCACCGCGGCCCTCTTCCTGGGCGTATTGTTGGCGTCGGCATGCCGAATCGAAGACCATACGCCCACCGGTTCCCGCCACGACGAGGAGGCGGTCCAAGCCCTCATCGCGGGGTATGCGCGATACCTCTCCGATCGCGACTGGAAGGGCGCGCGGGCCCTCTTCTGGGCCGACGCGACCTACGCCGGGCCCATCGTCCCGCCCCCGGGCGACATCCATCAGTCGGTGCCGATCGACGTGGCCATCAACACCATTGCGAGGCGGGTCGATGGACTCGACCCCGGGCGCTTCGATGTGCGGATCCTGCGTGCCGACGTTCGCCAGGATGGCGACCTGGCCGCCGCGTGGTTGAATACCCGGCGCCGAATCCCGGTTGCGGGCGACGTGGTCGAGGGGGACTGGGTCGAGCACCTGGTATTGCGGCGGATCGACGGAGAGTGGCGGATCCTGAGCGTGACCGCCCGGTCGGCGCCCCGGCCCGCTCCACATGACGCGCGCTGACAGCGCCCTGCATCTGATCGGATCCATCGCCAAGCTGCTCAACGCGGGGCTGGGCACGGAGGCGACGGTGGCGGCTGTCGCCGAAACATTGAGGGCGGGCCTGCCGGCCGCGGCGATCACACTCTGGGTTCGCGAGCCGGGCGCCGCGGCCTTTCGCTCGGTGTCGGCACCCATGAGGCCCGACTCGATCGCCATGGTTTCCTCGCTCGACGCGGTGCCTCCGGCGGGGCCGGCTCGGCGCTTTCTGCTCGAACACGAAGGGGCCATACTCGGGCTGCTCGAAGCCGAGGTCGGCGGCGGAGACGGGCCGCTCGACATCCTGACGGTCGTCGCCGACATCCTGGCGCCGTATCTCGCGGCCGTGGAACTGTCGAGCGATCTCGCGGGCGAAGTGGCGGTGCAATCCCGGGAAATCGACGAGCATCGCCGCTTTACCAGCCTCATCATCGACAGCCTGCCGGTGGGTTTGTACGTCGTCGACCGCGACTACCGCATCCAGATCTGGAATCGCAAGCGTGAGACCGGAACGCAGGGCCTCAGGCGCGATGCGGTCGTGGGCCGGTCGGTGTTCGAGGTACTTACGAGGCAGCCCGCCGACCAGCTCCGCTCCGATTTCGACCGTATCTTCGCCTCCGGCGAGATTCAGCAGAGCGAGCTGGAGGTGGCGGCGGGTGGCGAAACGCGCCACTACCGGCTCAGCAAGATTCCGATGCGGCTCGACGGCGACGAGATCAGCCACGTGATCACCATCGGCGAGGACACGACCGAGTGGCATGCGATCCAGGCGCGGATCACGCAGAGCGACAAGCTCGCGGCGCTGGGACAGCTCGCCGCCGGGGTCATGCACGAGATCAACAACCCCCTGGCCACGATCAGCGCCTGCGTGGCCGCCATTCAGGGAAAGCTTCCGTCCGCCGGCACGCCCGGTCTCGAAGCGGTCGAGGAATATCTGGAGATCATCGACAAGGAAGTGGATCGCTGCACCAGGATCGTGGCGGGCCTCCTCGACTTCAGCAGACCCAAAGGCAAGTCGAAAGGGCCCGTTGCCCTCAACCGGCTCGTCAGCGACACGCTGTTTCTGCTCCAGCACCACCAGCGCTTCAAGCAGCTTCAGGTGGTGCGAGAGCTCGATCCCGCCGAGCCGACCGCTGCCGGCAACGCCGAGCAGCTCATTCAGGTGCTCATGGCGCTCATGCTCAATGCGCTCGACGCGATGGAGCAGGGGGGACAGCTCACCGTCCGCACCGCGGGCGGCCACAGCAGGGCCGACGAAGTGGTCGTCGAGGTGGAGGATACGGGAACCGGTATGTCGCGGGCCGATCAGGGCAAGATCTTCGAGCCCTTCTTCACCACCAAGCCGCCGGGCCGCGGCACCGGGCTCGGACTCTCCATCTGCTACGGGATCGTCGAAGATCACCGCGGCCGCATCGAGGTGGACAGCGCGCCGGGGCGAGGCTCGACCTTCCGAGTGTATCTGCCGGTGTCGGCATGAAAGTGCTCGTGATCGAGGACGACCGCACGGTAGGCCAGCACGTCAAGCGCGGGCTCGAAGAGCACCACTACCATGCCGACCTCGTGGACGACGGACTCGAGGGGCTCCGACTCGCATCGGGCGGGCGGTACGATCTCATCGTGCTCGACCTCCGGCTGCCGAGCATGAACGGACTCGAGATGCTCCGCACACTCCGCGATCGGGGCACCACCACCCCGATCCTGGTGCTCACCGCGCAGGACGCGGTCGATTTCAAGGTCGAGGCGCTTCGCGCGGGGGCCGACGACTACGTCACCAAGCCCTTCGCCTTCGAGGAGCTCCTCGCGCGGGTCGAGGCGCTGGGGCGCAGGCCGAAGGAGATCCGCGATCCGGTGCTGCGGGTGGGCGATCTGGAGCTGGACACCGCCACGCGCGAAGTGCGACGGGGCGGCGAGGCCATCGACCTCACGCCCAAGGAATACACGGTCCTGGAGTATCTGATGCGGCATCCGGGTCGGGTCATGTCGCGCACGCTGATCACCGAGTACGCCTGGGACTATCACTTCGATCCGGGCACCAACATCGTGGACGTGGTCATCAACCGTCTACGGAAAAAGGTCGACTCGGGACACGTCCGGAAGATGGTCCACACCGTACGGGGTGTCGGATACGTTGTGAAGGCGTAGCGTGACGACGATCCGCCGCCGGCTCACCACCTGGTATACGGTGGCCCTGGGCGTGACGGTGATCGCCTTCGGCACGCTGCTGTACCTCGAGCGGCGTCAATCGAGCGTCCGCGAGCTCGACCAGCGGCTCGGCCTCGAGGCCGAGCTCGCCGATCGCTGGCTCACCGAGTCTTACAACGTCCTCGGGCGAATCGTGGCCGGGCAGGGCCTGGGCGCGGCCCTCGATCCCGGAGTCAGCGCCTATCTCGAGGCCGTGCGCGACTATCTCGTCGTAGTCGACACCACCGGCCAGGTGCTCGCGCTGTCCGAGTCGGCGCGCTCGCTCCCCGCGGACGATCTGGAGCGCCTGGCCGCTCCGCTCGATTCTCTCGCTGTCGCCAAGGCGTCTGGCAACCTTCTGCTCGCGCCGCCCGCGGGCCCGGTCCGGTACTTCGCCATGGGCGTCCGGAAGGCCGGGCCTGAAATCGGCGGCGTGCTCGTGGCCACCTCGACCGGCCAGCTGCCCTTCGGCCCCGCGGAGTTGCTCCGCTCGATGCTGTTCATCTCCCCGATCGTTCTCATCGGCGCGGCGCTCGTGGGCTACTGGCTCGCGGGAACGAGCCTCCGGCCGGTGGAGGGGATCATGGACGAGGTCGAGGCGATCTCCGATGGGCGGAGCCTGCACCGCCGTCTCGCGGTGCCGGTGTCGGGCGACGAGATCGCCCGGCTGGCGCTCACGGTCAACGGCATGCTGGCGCGGCTGGAGCAGAGCTTCGGGAGCCTCCACCGGTTTACCGCCGACGCCAGCCACGAGCTCAAGACGCCGCTTCAGGTTCTCCGGGTGGGCGTGGAGCGCGCGCTGGTGCATCCGGGCATTCCCCAGGAGATCCTGGAGTCGCTCGACGAGACCCTCGCCCAGATCAACGAGATGACGGAAATGGTGGAAAGCCTGCTCACGCTCGCGCGGGCCGACGAGGGCGGGGTGCCGCTGGCCGTGGTGCAGGCCGATCTGCGGGACATCCTCAGCGACGTGGCGGAGACCGCTGGGATGCTGGGCGAGAGTGGCGGAATTCGAGTGACGAGCGAGATGCCGGCCGCACCGGTGCCGATGGCGGTGGACCCGCACCGGATCAGGGAGATGCTCCTCAATCTCGTGACCAACGCCGTCAAGTACACGCCGCCGGGTGGCACGGTGGGCGTCGGCCTGGCGGAGGAGGACGACACCGTCACGTTTTTCGTCCGCGACACCGGCATCGGCATCGCGCCGGGCGATCTCCCTCACATCTTCGACCGCTTCTGGCGCGCCGACCCCGCCCGCTCGCGCACCGGCGAGCGGCCCGGCACCGGACTCGGCCTCGCGATCACCAAGTGGATCGCGGAAGCCCATGGCGGCTCTATCACCGTGCAGAGCCGTCCGGGCCGCGGCACGGTGTTCAGTGTGCGATTGCCGCGAAGGCCCGGCGTCTCCGTACTTGACGTCAAGACGGATCGGCGATAGCTCATCAGACACTTCCGTCTGCCGGGCCCAGTCGGAAGCTGCTAATCCCGTTGTCATGAGATTGTCATCTGCAGGCAAAGGCCTCGCTACGAGGGCGTGGTAACTTCGTGCCACGATAACCCTCCGCTGGAGGTAGCTGAGTGTTCGAGAATCTGATCGAATCGAAGCCCAGGGGTCAACGCACGGTGGGCCAGTCGGCTCTCTCGCTGCTCGTCCACGCGGGCATCATCTTCGCCGCTGTCAAGGCGACGCAGGGGGTGGCCGAGACAATCAAGAATCGGCCGGTGGACACTACGATGGTGTTCCTCAAGCCGCCCCCACCTCCCCCACCCCCGCCCGACCAGCCGCCGCCCGACGTGGTCGTGGCGGCCAATCCGCCGCCCAAGGGGTTCCAGACCGTGATCGCCCCGACGGACATCCCGAAGGACATTCCTCCGATCGATTTGAACGAGAAGCCGTTCGATCCGAAGGATTTCACGGGCAAGGGCGTCGAGGGCGGCATCGCGACCGGTATCGTCGGAGGCACCGGGCCGGTGACGGGCGAGGTGTTCCTCGAGGCTCAGCTGGACGATCCGGTCCAGCCGATCTCGATTCCGACGCCGCGGTATCCGCCGGTCCTGCAGAGTGCCGGCATCGCCGGCGCGGTCGATCTGCAGTACGTGGTCGACACCACCGGGCACGCGGAGCCCAATTCGTTCAAGGTGCTCAAGACGACTCACCCGGCGTTCACGGAGCCGGCCAAGGAGGCGATCGCCAAGGGCGTCTTCAAGCCGGCCAAGTTCAAGGGCCAGGCAGTCCGCCAGCTCGTGCAGCAGCGCATCTCGTTCAAGGTCGGCCAGTAGCTTTCATCCCCGCCGGCCGCGCGCGGCCCGGCCAGGCGTTCTCCCCAGGAGGCATTGCAACATGAGTCTCGATCTCTTCAACCTTTGGGGTCAGATGGGCTCGTTCGCCAAGGGAATCGTGATCATCATGGCGATCATGTCCATCTACTCCCTCACGATCGTCTTCACCAAGCTGATCCAGCTCAAGCGAAGCGAGTCTGAGACCCGGAAGTTCGCGCCCCAGTTTTCGCGCGCCATCCAGGAGGAAAACCTCGACCAGGCCATCACGCTCGCGGAAAAGAACAAGAAGAGCCACGTCTCCCGCGTGCTCGGTGAGGCGTTGGCGGAGGTCAAGCCGCTGCTTCGTGACCGCGCCACCATCACCGCGGCCGACATCAACTCCGCCGAGCGGGCGGTCGAGCGCCAGATGCTGATCGTGCTGTCCGAGTTCAAGCGGGGGCTGGGCGTGCTCGGTACGGTGGGATCGACGGCGCCGTTCGTCGGCCTTCTGGGCACGACGATGGGTATCGTGAACGCGTTCGTGGGTATGGCGGCGCAGGGCGCCTCGGGCGGCCTGGCGGGCATCTCGGCCGGTATCGCCGAGGCGCTGATCACCACCGCCTTCGGACTCATGGTGGCCATTCCGGCGGTGTGGGCCTACAACTACTTCACCACCAAGATCGAGAACCTCACCGTCGAGATGACCTACACGTCGAAAGAACTGATCGACTATCTGATCAAGAGCGTGGGGAGCGAGTTCGGGCGTTCGATCTTCACGAAGGAATTCCAGGCCCAGAAGGCGGTAACCGGCAGTGGCCATATCCACGGGTAGCGCCGGACCGTCCTCGGTCAAGGCCGATATCAACGTGACGCCGATGATCGACGTCATGCTGGTGCTGCTGATCATCTTCATGATCGTGACGCCGCTGATCGCCGCCGGATTCAAGGCCACGCTGCCCAAGGGCAAGAACCTCGATCCCCGTCCGGAAGGCGACAACGAAGTGGTGCTCGGCATCGACGAGGCCGGCCGCTATTTCCTGAACGGCCGTCCATTGCCGACCGGCACGCTGGAAGATCAGCTCCGCGGCATCTTCGGTGCGCGAACCGAAGACAAGATTCTCTACTTCAAG
>JBBRGF010000109.1:0-11033 GCA_038240975.1 Gemmatimonadales bacterium | reverse complement strand
CCCAGAGGGCCCGGGAGGCCTTCCCCACGACGACGGTGTCGGTGTGCCGGCCCGGAACGATGAGCTCGACCCGCACACCTCGCTTCACGGCGGCGATCAGGGTCTGCACGGACAGGGTGTCGGGCACGAAATAGGCGTTGGCGATTCGCACGCTCTCGGTGGCGCAGGCGATGGACATCAGGTACATGAGGCGCACATTCTCGCTCGCCTCGTCCACCGAGCTCGAGAACACCTGCGCCAGCTGCGTACCGGCCCGCTCGAGCGGCGGAAAGTAGTGATCGCCGTGCAGCACCATCGCCCGCGTTTCGATCCAGTTGTCCATGAACGCGGCTTGCATCTCGGCGACCGCAGGGCCCCGAAGCATGAAGTGCGAATCGCGCCAGTGATCGGGATCCTGCGCATTGCCGAGCCAGTTGTCGGCGATCCCCACTCCTCCCGTGAAGCCGACGGCGCCGTCGACCACGAGAAGCTTTCGGTGGGTGCGGTTGTTCAGACGGCCCAGGCTGTACCACCGCAGCGGGTGGTACTTCACGAACTCCACGCCGGCGCCCTCCATCTCGTGGATGATCGTCTGATCCATTTTCCCGCTCCCCAGCCAGTCCACCAGCACGTGAACGCGGACGCCGGCCCGAGCCCGCTCGCTGAGGGCGTCGCCGAAGGCCTTCCCGATGGAGCCCGACCAGTAGATGTAGGTCTCGAAGGCGATCGAGTGCTTCGCCGCTGCGATGGCGCCGAGCATCGCGGGGAAGATCTCGTCGCCGTTGCAGAGCGCGGTCACCTGGTTGCCGGGAAGCAGAGCCGGCCCGAGGAGGCTGCCCATCGCCCGTTGGAACTGGGGATCGGACACCGAGTAGAGGTGGCCGATCTCACGATCGATCTTCTTGGTGCTCGGCTTGAGGTTCGCGATCAGCAAAAGGAGAACGGCGGCCGCGACGGCACCGATCGCGTACTCCATTACACGAAGATTCCCGCCCGGAAGCGCCAGATGCGTCCGAGCAGATCGTCGAGATATCCCCCCGCCGTGAAGGCGTCGACCGCGGCCGATGTGCCGGCCGCGTTTGCGCCCCAGAGCGCGGCGCGCTTGAGGTCGCCCTCGAAGTCGAGCTGGATGAAGACCTGCTCGTCGACGTTGTGAACGGTGGGGAGAAGCGCCGAAAACTCCTGGGAGACGCCGTTGGCGCCCGGTCCGCCGATGGCGATCGTGGGATTGAGGTGGAAGGTCCGGTTGTCGAGATACCAGAGGTCGGCCACCACCACCGCGCGCCGGTAGGCGTGGCCCGTTCCGCGCCGGTCGATCTCCGCCTTGAGGCGGTAGGCGAGCGGGCGGTCGCGCTCCTCGGAGGTGATGGACGAGCCGGTGACCAGCACCACCGTCTCTTCCGTGTCGATCAGTTTCATCGCCGTGCCTTCCTCGCCGTGCGGATCAGGGTGTGGCCGGTTTCTCGGGCGGCGGCGCGGTCCGCTGGTTGGCTTCGAATTCCCGCTCGCGCTCTTTTCGGAGCCGCATGTCCTTGATCATCGTCTTGAACTCTTCCAGGTTGGCCGATCGCTGCGCCGCGTACTGCAGATCGGCGCGAAGGTCCATAAGATGGTTGTAGGCGCGGTTCTGGTCGATGTTCCCGCCCCCGGAGAGCGGCAAGAGCGCCAGCACCGCCGCCGGAATCTTGAGACCCGCAAGATAGATGTTCTTGCCGTCGATGCCGAATTTCTTTCCCGCGATGTCTTTCGTCCAGCTCGGCAGGCCCACGTCGCGCGAGGCCGGATCGCTCGCGATGGAGTCGAGGTACCCCTGCACGATCGCGGTGACCGCGCTGTCGACCAGCTCCACGTGTTTCTTCGAGAGTCGCTGGGCCAGCTCCTTCGGCGGCAGCGGCAGCGGACGAACCCAGAGGTTTCCGTCGGCGAGTCCCGGACCGATGATCCCTATCGGTCCGCGTGACACCGCGGGCGGCACGCTGGACCTGTCGGGCACGGCGGGAGTGGGCACCGGCTCCGGCAACGTCGCGACCACCTGTGGGTCGGTGCGGATGACCGGACGCGCCGACCGCTGCGCGGAAAGGCCTGCGCCCTCACGGCCGGCCGCTCGCGGCACGCGATACGGCATCGGCACGACGGCGGGGCCTGACGCCGGCGGGGCCAGAAAGATGACTTCGGCGGGACGGTGAGGCCGGACCGGCGGTCGCCCCTCGATCCACACGAAGAAAAGGAGTCCGTGCAGCGCGGCGCTGATCGCGATCGCTTTTCGCGACCAGGGCGGCGGCGGCGGAAGGCGAATCTCAGGCGGTCGGAGCAAGCACTCCCCGCTGGAACGCCGCCAGCGTCCGACCAAGCCGGCCGGCGGCGGCGCGCAGCCGGTCGGGCCCCACGGTGAGGGCGATCCGGAAGAAGCCTTCGCCCGCGGGGCCGAATGAGCTGCCGGGCAGCACGAGCGCGCCGGTTTCCTCGAGGGCGCGCTGGGCGAACGCAGCCGACCCGAGGCCCGCGGGCAGGGCCACCCAGAGGTACATCGCGGCCTTGGGCGCCTCGAGGACAAAGCCGGCTTCGCGAAGCGCCGTCACCGCCGCGTCGCGGCGGCGCTCGAGCTCGGCCCGAACCGGCGCGACCAGCTCCTCGGCCCGATCGAGCGCCGCGGCTCCGGCGTGCTGGACGGCGAGGAACGGACCGGTATCCACGTACGACTTGACTCTCGTGAGCGCGCCGATCAGCTCCGCGTTTCCGATCGCGAAGCCGATGCGCCATCCCGTCATGGAAAAACTCTTCGAGAGGGAGAAGAACTCGACCGCGACGTCTCGCGCACCCGGAATCTCGAAGATGCTGGGAGCCCGGTATCCGTCGAAAGTGAGATCGCAGTACGCATTGTCGTACGCGAGGAGGATACCGTGGCGGCGGCACACGGCCACCGTGCGCTCCAGATATTCCATCGGCGCCACGGCCGCCGTGGGATTGTTGGGGTAGTTCACGAACACCAGCTTGCTCCGCCGGAGCACGTCGGCGGGTACCCGGTCGAGGTCGAGCAGAAAACCGTTGTCGGGCCGGAGCGGCACGATGAACGGCTCGGCGCCGGCCAGGATCGACCCGCCCAGGTAGGCCTGATAGCCAGGCTCGGGAACGATGGTGACGTCACCGGGATTCACGACCGCAAACGGCAGGTGGGAAAGGCCCTCCTTGGAGCCGATCAGTGGAACGGTCTCGGTGGCCGGATCGAACTGCTGCCCGAACCGCCGCTCGACCCAGCGGCAGGCGGCCTGTCTGAACGCGGGGAGCCCTTGCTGGAATCCGTATTTGCTATACGCGGGGTCGCGCACGGCCTCGGTCATAGCGGCCACCGCCGCCTGAGGGGGCGGGGTGTCGTTGTCGCCGGCGCCGAGGTCGATCACGTCCACGCCCGACTCGATGAGCCGGCGCTTGATCGTGGGGATCTCGGCGAGAGGATAGCCCGGAAGGGAACGCAAGCGGTGGCTGAGCTCGATCATGTCCTCTGGCCGTTCTGAACAGGGTTTGACAGTATGCCCACGCCCGGGATCTCGACTTCCACCACGTCGCCGTCCTGCAGCGGCGCGGTGCCGGCCGGCGTGCCCGTCGCAATGACGTCGCCGGGCTCGAGGGTCATGACGGCACTGATGAACGAGACGAGAAACGGAATCGAAAAGTGCATCTCGGTTGCCTTGCCGCGCTGCCGCTCGCTGCCGTTCACCCGGCAGACCACTTCGAGATCGCGCCAGTCGAGCCCGCCGCGGACCGCGGGCCCCAGCGGACAAAAGGTGTCGAATCCCTTGGCCCGTCCCCATTGTCCGTCGGTCTTCTGGAGATCACGGGCAGTCACGTCGTTCACGCAGACGTAGCCCCCGATTCCCCGCTCAGCCTTCGCGAGGTCGGCGCCGCTCAGGCGTGCGCCGATCACCACGCCGATCTCGGCCTCGTGCTCCACCTGCCGCGACGCGCTCGGCAGGCGTATCGGATCACCGGGACCGATGACGGAGGTGGAAGGCTTGAGAAAGAGCATCGGAACCGATGGCACCTCGTTGCCCAGCTCCTTTGCGTGCGCGAGGTAATTCCTGCCGACGCAGACGATCTTTCCGGGGCGGCTCGGGATCATACGATCGCTCCGATGCCATGCCTCGCAAAGAAGTCCTCGCACCGGGTCCGCACCTGGCCCCAGCTTCCGATGATGCGCTCCGCGCGCGGAAGCCCGCTCAATAACAGCCGCCCGTAAGGTTTGGTGACCACACGGCTGTCGAGAAGGACCACGACGCCCACGTCCTGGCGGCCCCGAATGAGGCGTCCGAAACCCTGCTTCAGCTTGAGCGCCGCGTGTGGCAGGAGGTAGGTCATGAATCCATCCTGGCCTTCCTCGGCCAGGCGTTCCAGGCGTGCAGCCGTGAGAGGCTCTGAGGGCACCTTGAAAGGTAGCTTGTTCAAAACCAGGGTGCGGAGCGCGCGTCCAGGCACGTCGACCCCCTCCCAAAACGAATCCGTGCCGAGCAGAATCGCGTTTTCCGCCTCACGAAATCGCCGGAGGAGGATATCCCTGGGCGACTCGCCCTGCACCAGGATCGGCCAGCGTCCGCCAAGGGTGGCTCGAAGCTCCTGCGCGCAGCGCCTGAGCGACGCATGGCTCGTGAAGAGCACGAACATTCCCCCATCCGAGGCATAAGCCAGGTCGCTCACCACCTGCCCGACTGCGGTGGCGTGTGCGTGCTCGTCCTCACGCGGGTCGGGCAGATCGTCGGGAATACCGAAGAGACACTGCGACGGATAGTCGAAGGGCGACGGCAGAATCTCTCTTACCGTCACCGGCGAATCCTCTCCCGACAGCCCCACGCGCGACTCCAGGAAATCGAACTCGCCGCCCGCGGCAAGGGTGGCGCTGGTGATCACGGTGGTGTCGAGGCGATCGAACAGCAGCTCTCGCAGAATGGGAGCCAGGTCGAGCGGCACGGCGTGAAGCCCCACGTGCATCCCCCTGGTCGTCCGCTCCATCCACCGCACTGTGGGCTGCCCCCCGCCCGCTGGGCGAAGAGTGCGGTTGAGGCCGTCCGACGCTGCCCCGAGGCGGCGGATCACCGCACGTAGCTCCTGCAGAATCTGCCCTCGGCGCTCCGTCTCCTCCGACTCCGCCAGCCGGTCGGCAAGCGTCTCGACCGTCTCCGAGATGGTGCGAAAGGCACCGAGGGACCCGTCGAGCTCGAACCCGAGCCCCTCGGTCCAGAGCTCGTCGTGGGCAAAGTCATCGGTCAGCCGGAGCTGCCCGGCGGGAAGATTGTCCAGCCGCTCGTACAGCCGCACGAACAGCGCATCGGTCGCGCGTCGCGCGTCGGCGATGGCCGGCAGCAGGCGGTCCCGGATGAGGTCGAGGCTGGCGCGGCTCAGCAGGTCGCCTCGGCCCGCGAGCTCGCTTACCAGCGTAGGCGCGAGGCCCCGGCCGTTGCGCTCGAAGCGCGCCAGCAGCCGTCTCACGGCCCGGCTGGTCACTTGGATGCCGAGGTGGCTCGCCGCGACGTCCTCCAGGTGGTGACCCTCGTCGAGGACCAGCCGCCGGTAAGGCGGGAGTACGGCCGCTTCTTCCCAGTTGTCCTGCGCCTGGCGAACGGAGAGGTCTGCAGCGAGGAGATGGTGGTTGACCACGACGACATCGGCTTCAGCCGCGCGGCGCCGGGCACGGAACAGAAAGCAGCGATCGAAGTGGGTGCACTTGAGACGGGTGCAGAGATCGGCTTCCGCACTCACCTCGTCCCACACCTCCGCGGTGGGTACGGCCGCCAGATCGCTCAGCGTGCCATCGGCGGTATGGCTCGACCACTCGGCGATGCCCAGCAGCTCATCGTGCTTTTCCGGCTCGAACAGCGTCCGCTGCGCGCCGACAGCCTGGTGGAGCCGGGCGAGACAGAGGTAGTTCCGCCACCCCTTGAGCAGGGCGAACGTCGGCACGTAGTCGTCGCTCGAGAGCGCCCGGCGAAGGAGCGGCAGATCCTTTCCGACGAGCTGCTCCTGAAGATTGATGGTGTTGGTGCTCACCACGGTTCGCTCGCCGTTAGCGCGCGCCCACTCGAGCGCCGGCAGCAGATAGGCGAACGACTTCCCCACGCCGGTGCCCGCCTCGAGCAGCAGCACGCCGCCGTCGTTGTAGCCGTCTGCGATGTAGGCCGCCATGTCACGCTGGCTCCGGCGGTCTTCGTACTGGCCCAGCTGGCCCGCCACGGGGCCGCGCTCGCCGAGCAGCTCTATCACGTCGAACGGATCGATTCGTACCACTGGCCGGCTGCGCGGAACCTCGACGACCACGTACACTTCTGTGGCCGCGTTGTCGATGATTCCGAAGCCCACGCCCGCGTCGTGCAGCCGGACGGCGACGTCGAGATCGGCGGCGGAGGGATCGAGCCGTCCGCTCGGGTGGTTGTGAAGCAGCATCTCGCCGCGCGCGGCGGAGGCGGGCAGGGCGAGCACGAGGTCTACCGTGCCGCGCGCCACTGCCCGCGCGAGAGTGATGACTCCGTCGCGGTCGACTTGAGCGAGAAAGGAAACCTCGCGCCCTCCCGCGGCCGCGATTTCACCGGCGAGGAAGGGGCGCACCCCCGGGGCGAGCCGATCGGTCACGTCTTCAGTTCTTTCTTCTTTGCCGCTGGAAAGAGGACGTTATTGAGGATGAGCCGGTACCCCGGTGAGTGCGGATGGAGCGAAAGATCGGTGGGGACGTCGCCGATCTGGTGCTGCGGGTCTTCCGGGTCGTGTCCGCCGAAGAAGGTCCAGGTGCCCTGTCCGTGCTCGCCGTGGATGTACTTGACCCACGGCGCGCCGGGCTCGTCGGCAAGCACCGTGATGCTGGGCTTGAGGGTCTTCCGCATGAACGAAGTGGTCAGGCCGTAGAAGTCGGGAATCACCTGGCGGTGATTCTGCACCAGCATCGTGGCCACCGGGTCGATCTTGGCGCTGAAGCTGAACAGCGTGAACGATCCGAGCTGCTGCCTCCGCTCCGGAGAGTTCACCTGATGGCCGTCGATGTCCGAGTACACGGCCACCGTGGGGCTCAGCTCCAGCGCGGCGTTCTGGAAGGCCAGCGCCTCGTCCCAGCGCATCTTGGCCGAGGCGCCGGGGTCCATCGGGGTGCCGTCGGCGTAGGCCGCCGCGATGTCCACGCCGTCGGCGGCGAGGGCCAGGTCGAGTGTTTCGGTCGCGGTGCACATGGCGAAAAGAAAACCGCCCCGCTCGACGTACCGGGCAATCGCCACCGCCACTGCGCGCTTTTCGGCCGGAACCGACCGATAGCCGAGTTGCTTCGCCATCTCGCGATTCCGCTCCACCATCTCCAACAGCCACGCCGAGCCCGCGTAGTTGAGAAAGAACTTGGAGTACTGGCCGGTGAAGTCTTCGTGGTGCAGATGAAGCCAGTCGTAAGTCGAGAGCTTGGAGCCGAGCACCTCGGCGTCCCACACCTTTTCGAACTTGACGCCGGCGTAGTTGAGCACCATCGTCACCGCGTCGTCCCATGGCGCGGCGTTGGGCGGCGCGTACACCGCCACCTTGGGCGCCTTTTCGAGTGGCACGGCGTCCATGTTCCCGTTCTGAAGCTGGCCCCGGATGCCGACCACCTGGCTGTCGTCGAGCGACTCGGTCGTGACGCCGGTGAGCGCGGCGTCTCTCACCGTCGCGGTGTCGGCCGGCATGAGGAAGGCGCCACCCCGGTAGTTGAGCAGCCATTCCGCCCGTCCGCCACGCGACAACAGTCGGAACGCGAGGCCGTAGGCCTTGAGGTGATCCGATTGCGCGTCGTCCATCGGCACGAGCAGCCACGGTGCGCCGAGTCGAAGCTCGGCGAGCGACATCGCGGGTGAGAGGCCGATCAGCCCCGCCCCGCCCTGCACCAGGAATTGGCGGCGTTTCATGTCTTGGGCACCGCCCCGCGGATCTGATCGAGTCGCCGGCGCGCCTGCGGAACGAGCGCGCTCTCGGGATACGTCAGAATCAGATGCTCGAGCTGGGCAATCGCATCGGACGGCCGGTCGTGCGCGAGCAGCAGCTCGCCGAGCGCCAGTTCCGCCGCCGGAGCGGTGCCCGGCGCTTCGCTGTCCGCCGCCGCCCGGAGCAAGTGTTCGGCGTCGCCGGCATTCCCGCCAGCGGCGGCCAGGCGTCCGGCGAGAAACGAAAGCTCCGCGCCGCCTCGCCCCGCCGGAAGGTCATGCGCCACCTCCGCGAGCGCCACGATCGCCTGCGACGTATCGCCCTGCTCGAGCTGAAGCATGGCGCGTCCGAGCGCGGGAAGGGAGTCGCGCTCGATTGGCTGCAACATCGCCAGGAGCGCGGTGCGGCTGGTCGCGTCTTCGCGGTCGCCGGCGTAGGGCCCGGCCCGCTTGAGCCGCTCCACGGCGCCGGCGATGTCGCCCTGGAAGAGCCGGATCTTGCCGGCCAGCGCGAGGGCTTCCACCGTGCTGTCCGCGCCGAGCGCGGAGTCGGCTTTCGAAAGATTGCCTGCCTTGAGCCATCCTCCGATCAGGCGCAGACGGAGCGACTCGATCTCGTCGCGCGAGAGCGCCGGCCCGGTTTCGGCGAGACGGCCGGCCGCCTCGTCGAGGCGTCCTTCACCGATCAGCACCTGGACGAGCGCCGCTGAAGCCCCGGCGGCAACGGCACCCGGAGCGCGACGGTCATCGGCCAGGCCGGACAGCATACGCCGGGCGGCCTCGCGGTTTCCCGCAGCGGTGTACGCACGCGCTGCCTCCAGGCGAAGGCGGGGACGCTCCGAGTCGACCGACCGGTTGGCCAGCTCCTCCAGTCCGCGGGCGAGCGCCAGCCTTCCCTCGGCCGACTGCAGGGTGCGCAGCTGATCGATGAGGCCGAGCAGCGCCTCGACCGTAAGGCGGCGGTCAGCGGGCAGAGCCGCAACGAGGGCGTCGAGCCCGCCGGCCGGGTCGCCCCATCGCACTCGCAGCTCCGCCTCCATCCTGCTGGCCACCAGCTCGTCCTCCTGCCTGAGGGCGCGCAGCAGCTCCGGACGAGCCGACGGCGGGGCCTGGGCCAGGCCGGCCTCGGCGCTGAGCCGGTAGCCGGGGAGCCGGCGGACCGCCACCAGCCATTCGCTAAGCGCGTCGGTATACCGTCCTTCCGCCGTCGCGACCTGAGCCATCTCGGCGGCGAGCGCGTCGGGGCGCTGCAGCCGCGCGCGTCCGCGTCTGTAGGCCTCGACCGCCCCCTGATGATCGCGCCGGCTGAGGGCCGCGGCGCCCCATTCGCGATACGGCGCCTCGTCGCCCGGTGAGAGCGCGGCCCACCGCTCGGCCACGGCTCGCACGCTGTCGGGCTGGTCGACCGCGGCCCACGCGCGGAGCGCGATGCCGTATACCACGCTGCTCGTCGGATTGGCCGCGACGGCAGCGCGCACCTCGGGAAGCAGATCGCCCGGCCGGTTGAGCGGCACGAGCACGCGCTCCAGCCCGAGCAGCGCGGCGACTTCGGCGGGACTGGCGCGAAGGACGGCGCGATAGGCGTCGGCCGCGGCGACGTACTCGCCTCGACGCTCCAGCTCGAACGCGCGCGAGATACCCTCGCCCTGCGCGGCGAGCGGCGCCGTCGCGAACGCGAAGGCCGCGAGGATCGTGGCAAGGCTGCGCGCGCTCATCGAGGCCCGGCCTCGGAGAGACGTCTGAAGTAATCCACCACGAGCCGGCGCTCCTCGGGCGAGAACTGCTGCAGCTCTTCCCACGACGGCACGCGCAGACGATCGTCGTCACCCTGAAGCCGTGCACGAAGCGCGGGGGCGAGGTGGACGCTGTCGTCGGTCGCGGTGGTGCTCTGCCGCTCCTTGCGGTCGTCCTCCTCATGGCCCTGGAGCGTACGCCCGGCGTCGAGCATCCGCCGGAACAGCCGCTCCTGGCGCTCGACCACCTGACGGTCGAGGCGTCCCGACTCCAATCGCCTGGCAATATCCTTGGCCTCGTCGGCGAGCTCGGAGGCGCCCGGCATCTCTCCTTGCGCCCGAACCTTCTGCAGCTCGTCGGCGAGCGCCCGCTGCCGCTCGCCCAGCCGGCGAAGCTGCTCCTGGATGGCCCCGTTGCCGGCCATCGGCAACAGGCCGGCGCCCTCCCGCCCCAGGCCGCCCTGCTGCTTGGCGAGCTGGTTCATCTTCTCGATGGCCTCGGCCAGGCCCGATCCCGAACCCGAGGACGACACGTCGCCGCGCGCCTGGAGGAGCTGATAGGCGGCTGCGTTGAGCGCGTCCACCGCCGAACCGGCCTCTTCGGCGCCTTCGCGCACGTTGGGTGCGGTGTTGGAGATGGCCTCGCGGGCGCGCTGCATCTGCTGCAGGGCGCCGCCCAGCGCCGACCCGATGGCCGGCGGCACGAGCGCGTTCTTGCCCGCCGCCTTGCGCATCTGTTCGACGAGGCGCTGAACGCCTTCCTCGATCGAGCCCTGCTCGGCCCGCACGGCGCTCACCGGCCGGTCGCCGGCCTCCAGTGATTTCTGAACTCCGAGCTGACGCTCGGCCAGGCGGCTGGTTTCCCCGAGCGCCTGATCGAGCGCCGCGGTCACGTCACGGCGCCACATCTCCTGAAGGCTCTGGCGCTCCTGCTGCAGACGATCGCCGAGGGGCTCGAGCGACTTTGCCGCCTCTTGTCCCCATTCGCCCGCCTGTTGCCGCTGCCCGTGCTCACTCGCCGAGGCGGCCTTGTTCATCTGCTCGCCGGCCTTCGTTGCCTGCCGGGAGGCGGAATCGAGCCGCTCGCGACGACCGTCCTGCTCCAGCGATTTCCCAAGCTTTTCGAGTCTCGCTCCCAGCGAATCGGCGCGCTGCGCGAGCTCCCGTTCCGCGGCGGCCGCACGCGAACTGTCGGCGGAGGAAATCTCGGAGTTCCAGCGGCGTTGCTCCTGTGCCAGCTCGCGGGACTCCTTGCTCATATTGGCGAGATCGCCTTCCGCCGCGGCGCGGCGGAACAGCTCCTTGCTCCGCTCGAGTGCGTCGCGGAGCTGACGTTGCGCCTCCGCCAGGCGCTCGAGCGCGTCCTTCGCCCTGTCGGCATCGAGATCCTTGAGCGCTTGCTGGA
>JBBRGF010000108.1:0-11036 GCA_038240975.1 Gemmatimonadales bacterium | reverse complement strand
GAGGCGAGCATGACCGCCTTGAGCCCGGAGCCGCATACCTTGTTGATCGTGAGGGCCGGGATGGCGGCCGGAAGGCCCGCCTGTATGAGCGCCTGTCGGGCGGGCGCCTGGCCGCTGCCGCCCTGCACGACCTGCCCCATGATCACCTCTTCGACGGCCGAAGGGTCGACCTTGGCGCGGGCGACGGCGTCGCGGATGACCATCGCGCCAAGCTGGGGCGCGGTGAACGAGGAGAGTCCGCCAAGGTAGCGACCGATCGGGGTGCGAACGGCGGACAGGATGACGGGTGTGGTGCTATCACTCACGGGGTGCCGCTCCGGTTGGAGACATCTCTCCGGTCAAGATAACCCGGCCCTCCTGCCTCCTCCAGTTGCTCCACGCCTCATGGCAGCAGGGCGCGACTCCGGATTTCGCCGGTGACGCGCTCGACGAACGCATCGGTCGTCAGCACTTCCTGTTTCTTCCCAGTGCCGCGCACGCGGAGCGCCAGGCTGTCGCTGTCGGCCTCCCGCTGTCCCACGACTGCCATATACGGAATCTTCCACATCTCGCCGTCGCGAATGCGGTAGTTGAGCGTCTCGTTGCGGTCGTCCAGGTGCGCCCTGATGCCCGCCGCAGAGAGCCGATCCACGACCTTGCGTGAGGCCGCCGCCTGAGCATCGGAGATCGGAATGACCCGCACCTGCTCGGGAGCAAGCCACACCGGAAAGGCGCCGGCGAAGTGCTCGATCAGGATGGCGAGGAAGCGCTCGAACGAGCCGGCCATGGCGCGATGGATGACCACCGGCCGATGCTCCGCGTTGTCCTCGCCGACGTACGTGAGGTCGAACCGCTCGGCGGCGGCATAGTCGAGCTGTATGGTGCCGAGCTGCCACTTCCGGCCGATCGAATCGGAAACGTCGAAGTCGACCTTGGGACCGTAGAACGCCCCGTCTCCCGGCTTGAGCTCGTACGGAAGCCCGGTGGCCTCGATCGCCGAGCGCAGATCGGACTCGGCGCGATCCCACATGGCGTCGTCTCCGATGCGCTGCTCGGGGCGGGTGGCAAACTTGAGCGTGGCGGTGAGACCGAACGTCCGGTACACCTCGAGAATCATCGAGGCGATGCGCTGGACCTCGGCGGGTATCTGGCCGTTGGTCAGATAGATGTGGCAGTCGTCTTGCTGAAACTGGCGCACGCGCGTGAGCCCACCCAGGGCGCCCGACACCTCGTTCCGGTGCAGCACGTCGAAGGTGGAAAAGCCGAGCGGCAGCTCTCGGTAACTGTGCTTCTTCATGCCGAAGAGAAGGTGATGCGAGGGGCAGTTCATCGGCTTGAGGGAGAAGTCGTGCTCGCCCGACTCTTTGTCCAGGACGAGAAACATGTTTTCCCGGTATTTCCCCCAGTGTCCGGAAATCTCCCACAGGCCCTTGCCGTAGAGCAGCGGCGTCTTGATCTCCTGGTAGCCGGCACCCCGGTTCAGCTCACGGATGTAGTCGTTGATGACCCGGACGATCGTAGTCCCACGATCGGTGTAGAAGGGCGCGCCCGGAGCGAAATGGTGGAAGACGAAGAGATCCAGCTCCTTTCCCAGGCGCCGGTGGTCGCGCTTGCGCGCCTCCTCGAGACGGTGGAGGTACGCGTCGAGGTCGTCCTTCTTGAACCACGCGGTGCCGTAGATGCGCTGGAGCATCTGGCGGCGCTCGTCGCCACGCCAGTACGCGCCGGCCGCCGACAGCAGCTTGAAGTGCTTGAGCCGACCCGTGCGCGGGACATGCGGGCCCCGGCAGAGATCGGTGAACGGCCCGTCGGTGTACACGGTGATGGTCTCGTCGTCGCCGAGCTCGGAGATACGCTCGATCTTGAGCGGATCGTCGGCGAAACGCCGGTTGGCCTCGGCGCGATCGACCACCTCACGCACGAACGGGTAGTCGCGCTCGGCGACCTCGGCCATCTTGGCCTCGAGGCGCTCGAGATCCTCGGGTGTAAAGGGCCGGTCGACCTGGAAGTCATAGTAAAAGCCGTCTTCGATCGCGGGGCCGAAGCCGATACCGGCGCCGGGAAACAGCTCGCGCACCGCCGTGGCCAGGATGTGCGCCGACGAATGGCGCAGCAGATCGATGGCATCCGGGTCACGGTCGGTCACGATGGCCACCGAGGCATCGGCCCCGATGGGCCGGTCGAGGTCCCACACCGTGCCATTGACCCGCGCCGCCAGTGCCGCGCGTGCGAGCCCCGCGCCGATGGATTCGGCGATCTGGCGCGCGGTCGTACCCGAGGCCACCTCGCGCCGACTGCCATCGGGCAGCGTGATCTGCACGGTCGGGCTCACGGCATTTCCTGGATGGTCGGAGTGGCCACCGGACGGCTGTCGGGCGCGAAAATAAAGTAGAGGACGATGCCGAGCACGACCAGCCCGGCTACCAGCATCCAACGGGCCAGCTGGGAGACGCTTACGACTGCGCGATCTTCGCTCATGGAGAAGCTTTCGATGAAATGCGGCATGCGTTTACATCACAAACGGGTTAACTTAATTGTATTCCGTTTTCCTTTGTAAGAGGACGTGTTTGTGGGCCGAGACGATCGCCTGAGCGGAACCGAAATTCTGGCACTGGCCGCGCTCGGTGTGGGCGCGGGCCTGGCGGGCGGCTTTGCGCTGGGCGAGTGGATCGGCGGCGTCAGCCCCTCGCGCGTGCGCGGCGCCGCCCGGCGGCTCCGACACGGCGAGCCGCTGCGCCTCACTCCTGCCGCATCCGTGCGCGCGGTCGAAGCGGCCCTCCGCGCTGAGGCGAAGCTCGCCGGCATCGGCGTCGAGGTGGTGTCGTTCTCCCGCGGCGTGGTCGAGCTCCGCGGCTGGGTGCCAACCCGTATCGCGCGGGCGGTCGCCGGCAGAACGGCTCTGGCCGCTCGCGGCATCGACAGCGTCATCAACAGCATCCTGGTTCACGGCGAAGACGACCAGGCCTTGCGGAAGGCGCCGCGCCCCACCGACCAGAGCGCATGACCGAACCGCTCGCCCCGCAATACAATCCGTCCGCCATCGAGTCCGCACTCTACGCCTGGTGGGAGGAGCGCGGACTCTTCTCACCCGACGCCACCGCCCCGTCGCCCGACCGCCCGCGCCCCTACGTGATCATGATGCCGCCGCCGAACGTCACGGCGGCGCTCCATATGGGCCACGGTCTCAACAACACGGTGCAGGACGTCCTCGTGCGCTTCGAGCGCATGCGGGGGCGTGAGGCGCTGTGGCTGCCCGGCACCGACCATGCGGGCATCGCGACGCAAAACGTGGTCGAGCGAATCCTGGCGGCCGAGGGGCACACCCGCTTCGACCTCGGCCGCGAGGCCTTCGTCGACCGTGTCTGGAGTTACGTTCACGCCACCGGCGCCGCCATCCTGACGCAGCTTCGCGCCATCGGCTGCTCGGCCGACTGGACCCGCACCTACTTCACGCTCGACGAGGGTCTGAGCGGCGCGGTGCGTGAGGCATTCGTTCGCCTCTACGATGAGGGACTCGTTTACCGCGGCCACTACATCATCAATTGGTGCCCGCGCTGTCTCACGGCGCTTTCCAATGAAGAAGCGGAAAAGGAAGAGGTGGAGGGGCACATCTGGCACCTCCGCTATCCTCTGGCCGATGGCGGCGGCCACGTCACCGTCGCCACCACGCGTCCGGAGACCATGCTGGGCGACACCGCCGTAGCCGTGCATCCAGACGATGAGCGATACCGCGCCCTGGTCGGCCGCCGGCTTCGCCTCCCTGTGGTAGATCGCCTCATCCCGGTGGTGGCCGACGACGCAGTGGATCCGGCGTTCGGGTCCGGCGCGGTCAAGGTGACCCCGGCCCACGATCCGGCCGACTTCGAGATCGGGCGCCGCCACGATCTGCCGAGCATCGACGTGATGACGCCCGACGCGCGGATCAGCCTGACTGCACCCGATCGGTTTCAGGGACTCGACCGCTTCGATGCGCGAAAGGCGGTGGTGTCGGAATTCGAGGCGGCCGGCCTTCTGGATAAGGTCGAGGCACACCGGCACGCCGTCGGCCACTGCTACCGGTGCCACACGGTCGTGGAGCCAAGGCTGTCGGATCAATGGTTCGTGCGGATGGCGCCCCTCGCGCGTCCTGCCCTCGAGGCCTACCGCGACGGCACGCTCACGTTCATTCCCGAGCGGCGCGGCGAAGACTATGCCACCTGGCTCGAAGGCATTCGGGACTGGTGCATCTCCCGGCAGCTCTGGTGGGGGCACCGGATTCCGGTGTGGTACTGCCAGACCGAGCGATGCGGGGTCACGAGTGTCAGCCGCCACGACCTGAGCGCTTGTCCCGCCTGCGGCGGCGAGGTGCGCCAGGATGAAGACGTGCTCGACACCTGGTTCTCATCGTGGCTCGTCCCATTCTCGAGCCTGGGCTGGCCCGAGCGTACGAAAGACCTCGCCCGGTTCTATCCGGGCCACACGCTGGTGTCGGCGCCGGAGATCATCTTCTTCTGGGTATCGCGGATGATCATGTCGGGCCTCCACTTCATGGGCGAGGTGCCGTACACCCACATTTACCTTCACGGCACCGTCCGCGACACCCAGCACCGCAAGATGTCGAAGTCGCTCGGCAACGGGATCGACCCGCTCGAGGTGGTCGAGCGCTACGGCGCCGACGCGCTGCGCTACTCGCTCGTGGCCGGCATGGCGGTCGGCACCGACGTGATCCTCGACCCGCGCGACCTGGAGGCGTCGTTCGCGCCGGGAAGGAATTTCGCGAACAAGCTCTGGAACGCCGGGCGTTTCATCCTCTCGAACCTCGACGGCCCGGTTCGCCCACTCGCCGGCCGCCACCGTGACGTCGTCCGGCGGGAGGAGTTGTCGCTCGCCGATCGCTGGATCATCGCCCGGTGCGACGCGGCGGTTCGCGAGGCCACCGAGGCGTACCAGCGCTTCCGACTCAACGAGGCAGCCGCGGCGGTGTACCGGTTCATCTGGAGCGACCTGGCCGACTGGTATATCGAACAGATCAAGCCGCGCCTCTACGGCGACGTGCCGGGCGGCGACGTCGCGCGCGCCGTGGCCGTCCAGACGTTCGACGTCGCGTTGCGGTTGCTCCATCCCGTCATGCCCTTCGTCACCGAAGCGCTGTGGCGGCGCTTTCCGGGCCGCGCAGACGAGGCGTCGGTGTCGGTGTCACCATGGCCGCGCCCCGACGCGCGGGCCGCCGATACCGACGCGCTTCGCGACTTCGGCCTCGTGCAGGAGCTGGTCGGCGCCGTCCGGGGCATACGCGCCGAGTACGCCATCCAGCCGGGCCATACGGTTCGGGCGGTGGTAGGCGCCGGCACTTCCAGCGCTTCCCTCCGGCTTGAGGAGGCCACCGTGGCGCGCCTGGCCAAGCTTTCGGCGTTGGAGTTCGGTGCGGCTACCGAGGGCGTCGGCGGACACGCGGTGCTGTCCGACGGCACGCCGGTCTTCGTGCCGCTGGGCAATGCGATCGACGTGGGGCGCGAGTGTGCGCGCCTGGGCGCAGAGCTGGGGCGTCTCGACCGGCTGGTCGACTCGCAGGAAAAGAAGCTCTCGAACGGCCAGTTCACCTCGCGCGCACCGGCCGACGTGGTCGAGCGGGAGCGCGAGAAGCTCTCCTCGTGGGGCGAGCAGCGGAGCGTGCTGGCGCGCAAGCGGGAGACGCTCGGATGCCGCTGAAGTCGGCGCTCTCGGCGCTCGTCCTCTGTTCCGCGCTCGCCTGCGCCAAGATCGAGCCGCCTCCCGGCGGACCGCCCGACATCGCACCGCCGCGGCTGTTGTCCACCAGGCCCGAGTCGACTGCGCGAATCGCCGATTTTTCGGGGAGCGTGGAATTCCGGTTCGATGAGGTGATCTCCGAGGGCGGCTCTCCCAATCAGGGCACCGGCACGGGAGACCTCGAAAAGCTCGTGGTCCTCTCGCCCACCGTGCGCGTGCCTCAGGTCCGCTGGCGGCGCACCCGCATCACCGTCGAGCCCGACGAGGGATGGAAGCCCAACCGTGTGTATCGGGTCGAGCTGCTGCCCGGCGTCACCGACCTGAGGCGTAACCGCAGCAAGGAGACCAGGGTCCTCACCTTCACCACCGGCGCTCCCCTGCCCGACCGGACCCTCGAGGGGCTCGTGGTGGACTGGACCACCAACCGCCCTGCCGCGCTTGCGCTGGTCGATGCGCTGCACGTCGCCGACAGCCTGCCGTATCGCACGCTCACCGACTCTTCGGGGCGGTTCTCGCTCGGCCCTCTCCCATCGGGCGAGTACCTGGTGAAGGGAGTGATCGACGAGAACCACGACTTCCGACCGGGCGACCGCGAGGCCTTCGACAGCCTCCGGGTCGGCACCAGGACTTCCACCACCGCGGTGGGCCAGCTCTGGACCTTCGTTCACGACACGGCGCCCGCGCGCACGCGTACTCTGGCGGTTGCCGACAGTGTCTCGGCCACGGTCGAGTTCAATCAGCCGCTCGACCCGCGGCAGCGTCTTGCCCTGTCGGCAGTATCGCTCCGCCTGCTGCCCGATTCCACGCCGGTCAAGGTCGCCTCGGTTCTTCCCAAACCCATCGACGATAGCCTCAACCGCCGCACGGCCGCGGCCCCCGACACCGCTGCGCGCGACACCACGGTCAGGGATTCGACCGCCCGGGAGCGGCCCGGGCTGCGCGAGGTCGAAGCCCCAAGCGCCGACGCGCGGGCTCGCGAAGAAGCCAACAAGCCGCTGACCAACCGGCCCCCGCTTTCCAATCAGCTTGTCGTGCGTGTGGTCGCACCGTGGAAGCCGGATGCCAAGTACGCGCTGGAGCTCCGCGGCGTGCGGAGCGTGAGCGGCGTATCGGGAGATGTCACCGGGGTCCTCACCATACCGAAGCGCGAGCAGACCGACTCGCTCCGGGCGCGAAAAGACTCGCTTCGTCCGAGAAGCGACTCGCTTCGGACAGGCAAGGATTCGCTGACGAAGCCTCTCAAGAAACAGCCATGACCGACAGCCGGCGGCAGTTGCCCTCGGTCGACTGGCTGCTGCACGAGGCGGGCGTCGAGAAGCTGATGAAGACATCGTCCCGGAGCGCGGTGCTCTCGGCGGTACGGGCCTCGATCGATGCCGCGCGCACCCGCCGCGCCGGAGCGCCCGACGACTGGGCAGAGGATGTGGCCTCGCGCCTCGGAGACGAGCGCCGGGCAGCGCTGAGGCCCGTCATCAACGCCACCGGCGTCGTTCTTCATACCAACCTCGGCCGCGCCCCTCTCGCCACCGCGGCCATCGAGGCCATAGTGGCCGTGGCCGGCGCCTATTCCAACCTCGAGTTCGATCTGTCAACCGGCACCCGGGGACGGCGCTCCAACCACTGCCGCTCCCGGCTCCGGCACATCACCGGCGCGGAGGACGCGCTGGTGGTGAACAACGCCGCCGGTGCCTTGGTTCTCGTGCTCGCCACACACGCGGCGGGGCGCGACGTGATCATCTCGCGCGGCGAGCTGATCGAGATCGGTGGCTCCTTCCGCATTCCCGATATCCTCGGCCGGAGCGGAGCGCGCCTCAAAGAGGTGGGAACCACCAATCGCACGCATCTCGACGACTACCGCCGGGCGATCGACGATACGACCGGCGCCATCCTGAGCGTGCACCGTTCCAATTTCGAGCAGCGTGGCTTCGTCGCCTCGGCAGAACCATCCGGCCTCGCGGCGCTCGCCGCGGAAGCCGGCGTTCCGTACATCCACGACGTGGGCAGCGGCCTCCTCTCCGACCTGACCGCTTGGGGCCTGACCACCGAGCCCCGCGTTGCCGACGGTCTGGCGGCAGGCGCCGGGCTCGTGGTGTTCAGCGGAGACAAGCTCCTCGGCGGACCGCAGGCGGGCTGCGTCGTCGGCCGGGGCGACCTGGTAGAGCCGTGCAGGCAGCACCCACTGGCCCGGGCGCTCAGGGCGGACAAGCTCACACTCGCCGGCCTCGACGCAACGCTCGGGCTTTACGACGACCCCGACGTCGCGGTGGCCTCGATTCCGGTTCTGCGCATGCTCACACTCGAGCCCGCCGAGCTGGAAGGCCGGGCTCGGCGGCTGGCGGCGATGTGCCCGGCGGCCCTACAGCCCTCACTCGAGCCGGGCGAGTCGGCGGCGGGCGGCGGCTCCTTTCCCGGCGCGCTTCTCCCGACGACACTCGTCGCTCTCGACGCCGGCCCACTCGGTCCCGACGGACTGGCGCTTCGGCTTCGGGTCGGCGAGCCGCCCGTCGTGGCGCGGGTAGGCGGCGGCCGCGTGCTGCTGGATCCCAGGACCGTCGACGAGGATGCTTTTCCCCTGGTGGGCCGAGCACTCGAGCGGGCGATTCTGGAGTGACCCCATCCCCGCGACGCGCGGTCTTCCTCGACCGCGACGGCACGTTGATCGAAGACGCTTCTTACCTCCGCGATCCGGCCCAAGTACGGCTCCTTCCGGGTGTGTCCGACGCCGTCGCACGCCTTGGCTCGGCCGGATATCTCGCTATCGTCGTCACCAATCAGTCGGGAATCGCCCGCGGACTCGTGAGCGCCGAGGAGTATGTCCTCACCGAACGGCGGCTCGACGAGCTTCTCGCCGTGCACGGGGCACGCCTCGATGCTCACTACCATTGCCCACACTTTCCGGAGGTCGACGGTCCGTGCGAGTGCCGGAAGCCCGGCCCGCTTCTCTACCGCCGGGCCGCGGAGCGGTTCGGGATCGCCCTGAGTCGGAGCTGGTGGGTGGGCGACCGGCTTCGCGACGTCGAGGCCGCGATGCTGCTGGGGGGACGGGGAATCCTGGTGAGCAGTGGCCCGATCCCCCCGCCGGCCTCAGACCCGCGATTTCCCGTCGTGGCCGACCTTGGCGCCGCGGTGGAGACGGTTCTCGCGGCTTCCCCCCTCCATTACTTTCCCCCGCCATGACGATGCGGGTGGCGGTGGCGGTCTCGGGACGGGGCAGCAACCTCGAGGCGCTGCTCCATGCGCTCGGACCGGGAGCGCCTGCGCGAGTGGTCCTCGTGCTCAGCAGCCGAGCAGGCGCCGGCGCACTCGGAGTGGCGGCGTCTCACGGGATCGTAGCCGAGGTGCTCGATGACCCGGCCGATGCGTCGAAGTGGCTGGTTCGCCTCGAGCGCTGTCAGGCCGACCTGATCGTGCTGGCGGGCTACGTCAAGCTGGTGCCGGCGCCCGTCATCACCCGCTACCGCAACCGCATCGTCAATATCCATCCGGCCCTGCTTCCGCTGCACGGCGGCAAGGGAATGTATGGACGGCGGGTACACGCGGAGGTGCTGGCGCGCGGCGATAGAGAGAGCGGTGCGACGGTACACCTGGTCGACGAGGCGTACGACCGCGGTGCCATCCTCGCACAGGCTCGCGTTCCGGTGCTTCCCGGTGATTCGCCCGAGGCATTGGCCGCGCGCGTGCTCGAGGTAGAGCACCGCCTCCTTCCCGCCGTGGTTCTTGCCGCCGCCGGCGCCGGTCATCCGGTGCCCCTTTCAGAAACCGTGGAGCTTTCCCCTTGAGCCGCAACTGATGCCGCGTGCCTTGATCTCCGTCAGCGACAAACGGGGTATCGTACCTTTCGCTGAGGGGCTGGTGGGGCTCGGCTGGACCCTTATCTCGACCGGCGGAACCGCCGCGACCCTTCGCGCCGCCGGCGTTCCGGTTACCACAGTCGAAGAGGTCACGGGCTTCCCCGAGCTGCTCGACGGCCGGGTCAAGACCCTTCACCCCGCGGTGCACGGCGCCTTGCTGGCGCGGCGAGACTCTCCGGCGCACATGTCGGCCATCGAGGGCCGCGGCATCGCTCCGATCGACCTCGTGGCCGTGAACCTGTATCCGTTTCAGATGAGCATTTCGCAGCCGGGCATCTCGTTCACCGACGCAGTGGAGAACATCGATGTCGGCGGGCCATCGATGCTTCGGTCGGCCGCGAAGAACCACGAGTTCGTGCTGCCGGTAGTGGACCCGACGGACTACCCCAGGGTCCTCGACATGCTCAGACGGGGCGAGGTATCCGCCGACATCCGGCGCAATCTCGCCGCCAAGGTCTTCGCGCACACCGCCGAGTACGATGCCGCCATCGCAGGATTCCTGACGCCCAAGGAAGAAGGCCTTCCCAAGCGGCTCGGCTTGTCGATGGAGCGGGTTCAGACGCTGCGCTACGGCGAGAATCCCTCCCAGCGCGCGGCGCTGTACGTCACCCAGGAGCCGCGTGGCATGCGCGACCTCACGCAGCGTCTGGGCAAGGAGCTCTCGTTCAACAACCTCCTCGACGTCGATGCCGCCGTGTGGGCGGTGGCGTGCTGGAGCAACCGCCCTGCCTGCAGCGTGATCAAGCACACCACGCCGTGCGGCATCGCGGTGGCCGGAACGGCGGTCGAGTCCTTCCGTAAGGCGCGCGCCACCGACCCGGTGTCGGCATTCGGTTCGGTGGTCGGGTTCAACACCGTGGTCGACCGGGCTACCGCGCAGGCCATGAGCGACCTCTTCGTCGAGGTCGTCGTCGCCCCATCGTTTCACGACGACGCGCTCGCCCTGCTGGCGCAAAAGAAATCGCTTCGGGTGGTGGAGCTGCCGGTGAGCCGGGGAACGGGAACGCTCGATTTCAAGCGGGTGCGCGGCGGGTTTCTGGTGCAGGATCGTTTCGAGTTCGATCCCTCGGACAGCGAGTGGTCGGTGGCCACCGACCGCCAGCCCTCTGAGCGCGAGTGGAACGATCTCCGCTTCGCCTGGGCCGCCGTCGCTTCGGTCAAGTCCAACGCCATCCTGCTCGCGCGCGACGACATGGCCATCGGCATCGGCGCGGGCCAGATGAGCCGGGTCGACAGCTCCTTTCTGGCGGTACACAAGGCGCGCCAGCTTGGCCACGACCCCGCGGGCAGTGTCCTGGCGTCGGACGGATTCTTCACCTTTGCCGACGGCGTCGAGCAGGCGGCGGCAGCCGGCGTCACGGCAATTGTTCAGCCCGGCGGCTCGGTCCGCGATGCCGAGGTGATCGAGGCAGCTAACCGATACGGCATGGCCATGGTGATGACAGGCCGCCGCGAGTTCCGACACTAGCCCACGAGCCC
>JBBRGF010000107.1:0-11503 GCA_038240975.1 Gemmatimonadales bacterium | reverse complement strand
GCAGCTGACCGGCTCGATGGCCTACGAGCGGCGGCATCTCAACGCCACCGTTCTGCCGACGGGCGAAGTGCTCGTGACCGGCGGAGTGGCAGGCACGGCCTTCAACGATCTCACGCAGGGCGCTCACGCGGCCGAGCTGTGGAACCCCGACACGGGCCAGTGGACCACGCTCGCGAGCAGCATCGTCACGCGCGGCTACCACGCAACCTCACTCCTCCTGCCCGACGGCCGCATTCTACACACCGGGAGCGGCGATGGAGCGGACTACCCGCGCGAGCTCACGGCGGAGGTGTTCTCGCCTCCCTACCTGTTCGCCGGGGCGCGGCCGGAGATTCAGTCGGCGCCGGCGACCGTGAAACTGGGGGCCAGCTTCACGGTGACCACGGCACAGGCGCCGTCGATCGCCAAGGTCAGCCTCATCAGGCTCGGCTCGGTAACCCACGCCTTCGACATGAATCAGCGTTACCAGAAGCTCGCCTTCACGGCAGGGGCAGGCACATTGACCGTCCAGGCGCCGGCGGTGCGCAACCGGGCGCCGCGCGGGCATTATATGCTGTTCATCGTGGATGGAAACCGCGTGCCCTCGATTGCGAAGATCGTCCAGCTCAAGTAGACGTCGCCCATCTCTTCACATCCTTTGTCGCCGTCGAGGTGCACCATGGGATACGGCGGTGCCTGCAGTCAGGCTCGAGCGCTCGGCCGTTTTGGCGTTGTGGCGCTCGCTGTTCTACTCGGCTGCCGGGAAGCCGGCGTGCGAGACGGCGATAGCGGCGCAGAAACGACCCTCATCGACGACGACGGCCCGGTCGCGCTGTCCTACGTCTGCGGCAACCGGTTCCTCGTGATGAATTCTTATTCTGTGCCGGTCGCGGTCACCTGGCACATCGTTGGTAGCGAGGAAGACGGCGCGGCGACACTCGGCCCCGCTCCCGCCGACGAGCCCGCCTACAGCGAACTCATGGTCGAGACACGTACGCGGGGTGCGCTCCAGCTCTCCGTCGACGGGAAGCTCGTCGGCGCGCGGCCCAACGACGGCGTCGTCTGCACGCCCGATGTGGGCGCCCCGGCACTCGCCGCCGGGAGCGTCGAGGACGCCGGGGAATGGACCGCTCCGTTTGCCTGGCCAGGCGTAGCGGTGAACTTGAGCCTGTTGCCCGATGGAAGGGTCCTGACGTGGGGGCATGCCGGTGTGCCTCAGGTCTGGGATCCCGCCACCGGCCAGTTCACTGCCGTGCCGAGTCCCGCGCTGCTCTTCTGTGCCGGGCAGACGCTGAATGACGCCGGAAGGGTGGTAGTGGCGGGCGGACACATCGCCAACAATCGTGGCCTGCCGAACATGACCGTGTTCGATGCCGCCGCAAAGGCATGGACATCGGCCGGCCCCATGGCCCTCGGACGATGGTATCCTACCACCACCACAATGTCGAACGGCGACATCGTCATTCTCGCGGGAAGGGACCAAGCCGGTAGGCCGGTGAAGTTGCCCGAAATATGGTCCAACGGCGTGCTTCGCCGGCTGACGTCCGCGTCGCGATCGCTTCCCTACTATCCGCGCAGCTTCCTGGCGCCCGATGGCCGCGTGTATGTCGCCGGACCGCAGCAGCAGACCTTCTTTCTCGACATCGGCGGCACTGGACACTGGACCACCGGACCGATTCGCCTGTACGGCGGCCGTGAATACGGGGCGGCGGTGATGTACGACGAGGGACGGATCCTGTACGTCGGAGGCGGGCATACGACCAACACCGCCGAGGTGCTGGACCTCAACGCCGCTTCACCGGTCTGGACCTGGACTACCTCGATGGCGTTCGCGCGACGCCACCTCAACGCCGTCCTCCTTCCCACGGGAGACGTCCTGGTGGTGGGTGGCACCGGTGGAACGGCGGGCAATGATTTGTCGAAGGCCGTGCATGCCGCGGAGATGTGGGATCCCTCTACCGGGCGATGGACGACGCTGGCCGGCAACACCGTCAATCGTGGATACCACACCACGGCCATTCTGCTTCCCGACGGGCGAGTGTTGTTGTCCGGCAGCGGCGACGGTGCCGGGGCGCCGAGCGAACGAAACGCCGAGCTGTTCAAGCCCCCCTACCTGTTTGCCGGCTCGCGGCCCGTCATCAGCGACGCTCCGACATCCGTCGGGTATGGCGAGACCTTTGACGTGACGACGGCGGACGCAGCCGCCATCGCAAGCGTGAGCCTCATCCGGCTCGGAGCCACCACCCACGCGTTCGACATGAACCAGCGGTTCCAGCGCCTGTCGTTCACCGCAGGCAGCAGTAGTCTCACCGTCACCGCGCCAGGCAACCGAAACCGGACGCCGCCGGGGCATTACATGCTGTTCGTGGTGAAGGGAGACGGCGTGCCATCGGTCGCGAGGATCGTGCGAATCAACTGACGGGGGCGGGGCCCGGTGCGGGGTGGACCGCCGTCTCCACCGCAGTGAGTGCGCCGTGCCTGGGCCCGAGCATCATCCGCGCATCGTCGCGGTCCTGGGGAGAGCGGTACACCGCAAAGAGCGTCGATCCCGACCCGCTCATGCGGCACACCAGAGGGCCGGTGCCCACAAGGGCCTCGAAGGCGGCGCGAACGGGTGGGTGACGGGCGAACACGGGCGATTCGAAATCGTTGCCGGCCATGCGTCCGATGTCGCCCCACCGCGAGAGCACCTCCGGGTCGAGGACGACACTGCCTCGTCGGCCGCCGGGTTGACGCGCGGAGTCGACCCATCCATAGGCATCGGCCGTCCGAATTGATACTGGGGGCGTGAGAAGGAGCGCGGGTGCCGGCGGCAACGGCCGCAGCCTGAGCAACCGCTCGCCGTGTCCCCACCCGAGCGCCATCGGGGCACCGCTCACGAAGAAAGGCACGTCGCTGCCAAGCCGCGCGGCGAACTGAAGCAGCTCGTGACGAGGTACCGCGTCTCCCGCCAGACGATTCGCCAGCAACAGTCCCGCCGCCGCATCGCTCGAGCCCCCGCCCAAGCCCGCACCCGCCGGAATCGTCTTGGTGAGAGAGAGATGTAACGCGAAGCGGTTGCCGGTGGCCTCGAGCACCATCGCCGCGGCGCGTAGGGCAAGGTTGTCCGCCGGCGGGCCGGCGTCCCCGCCCGTCACCTCGAGCGTCACGCCACGGCCTTCGCGCCGCTCCGCTCGCAGCGTATCCGCGAGGCTCACGATGCAGAAGAGTGTCTCGATCCCATGATAGCCGTCGGCCTCGCGCGCCAGGACCCGCAGGAAAAGGTTGAGCTTGGCGTGTGCCGGCATCGTGGCGGCCGTTCCGGTCATGCCCGGGTCCGCCGCAGGTCGCCGATCGCGACCGGGCTCCTGGCGAGCGACCAGAAGCCGAGAAGGACGATCGGGAGGAAGGTGACCGCGTGATAGGCGATGGCGTACGACGATGCGACGTTGTTGGGTATTCCGTACAGGGCCAGGGCCGCGACGGCCGCAGCCTCGAGCTGGCCCACGAAGCCCGGCGCGAACTGCACGCTGATGCCCACCACGACGATGCCCTGCAGTACCAGACTGGCGGCATAGCCGGCGGAAATGCCGAATGACGCGAATGCCACCCAGAAGGAGAGGGCGTTGAGCATCCAGAGGCCCAGCGACAAGCACACCGTCCCCGCCAGAAGACTGGGAGAGCGCAGCGCCAGCAGGCCTTGACGGATTCCTTCGATGATTCTCACGAGCCGATCGGTGATCCGTCCCGCCGGCAGCACTCTGCGGACGAGGTTCTCGGCGGCGAGCGGAAAGGCCACCACGAGCACGGCAGCCACGAGCGCCACTCCGGCAAGGCCGCCCGTGACCCGGGCCGCGCCGGCGACCGACACGCCACCGACGGCGACCCCCGCAGGTAGATCGGACGCGATGAGGCCGACGCTCAGGAGCGCCACGACGGCAAGGCCGTCGAAGATGCGTTCGACGGCGATGGAGGACAGCACGGTGCTGAACGGAGCGCCGGTGAGCTTCGTAGCGGCGAACACCCTCACGAGCTCGCCGGCCCGGAACGGCAGGAGATTGTTGGCCATGAATCCGATGGCAACGGCGTGCCACAATCGCATGGCGGGGAAGGCGCCCCCGTTGGCACGGCGGAGCAGCAAACGCCAGCGAATCGTCCGAACGAGAAAAGTGAGCGTGGCGAGTACGGCGGCGACGGCGAGCGGCAGGGTTCGGGCCGCACGAAGCCGGGCCCCGACCTCCGCCATGTCGACGCCCTGCAGTGCCCAGAGCAGCAATCCTAGGGAGATTCCGATGCCGAGGACGGCGGACAGGACGCGCCGTGCCCCCGATCCCTCCGGACTCACCTCAGGACTCGGCAAGCGCCAGCGGCACGAGATCCAGCAACTCCCGCAGCAACGGCTGAATCGAGTCCATCCCGCCGTGGCGCTCCAGCTCGCCGGCGAGCTGTTGCCGTACGACGTTCGCGCGCTCGAGGGCGGCCCGGCCGCGGTAGCAGAGCACGCCGATCTCGACCATGGCGATGTCGTCGGGGGCGGGCGAGCGTCCCACGAGGCGATCGATGCTCGGCGCCGCGGAGGGGAGCTCCCGGCGGAGCCGGTCGTAGGTACGGTAGCTCCGCTCGAGTCCGCTTGGCGAGGCAGGGGCGGACGGTGCCGCGGGGGCCGAGGGCGCGAGAGACTCGATGGGAACGATCGGCCCCCCTTCTTCGGCCGCGGGCGCCGGGTCGAACAGCAGCGACTCGATGGGGACGAGCTCCAGCTCCGGCTGACGCGCGGGGAGATGGCGTACCGGAACCGGCGGCGGCGCGGGTGACTCGGACAGCCGGAGTCCGTCGAGGCGATAGGCCACGTCGAGAATGCGCCGCGAGATCACCATCCGGTCATCGGCGTCGGCCACGGCGCGGAGCAGCTCTCCCGCCTCGCGAAGGCAATTGCCGAAGGCGGGGGCGGAGTGCGTGGCGACACCCGCTGCCAGCGCTTCGCGGGCGGAGCGCGCGAAGACGCCGAGGGACTTGGCCACCGGATCGGGGCCCGGGCCTCCGGCCGACCGGAGGGCGCCCAACAGGTGGTAAAGGCGGAGGTCGCGCTCGGTGGCCGAGCGCGCGCGGCCGATCAGATAGGCGCTCTGGCAGAGATGCTCGCCATGACTCACCAGCTCGAGGGGACCGAGGGCGGCAGGCGGCGCGAACTGCGGTTGCGCCGGCGGCGGAGTCGAGGGCTCAGGATCGCCGGTGAAGAAGAGCGACTCGATCGTCACCACATCGCGCTCGACGGCGAAGGCGCGCAATAAGAGGTCGGTGAAGTGGCGAGCTTCCTCGGCGTCGGGCTCGGGACGGCCTCGCTCGGCGATGTCGCGTGAGATCCGAGTGAGCGCGCGCGACGCAGCCGATATCACCTCATCCACCCCGGGCGGCGGGGCGAAGAGGCGGGTGAGATCTCCCACGGCCAGCTCGATGCCGTCGAGAATCTCCGGCAGCGGCGCCAGTTCCCCGAGCTCGGCGAGTCCGCGGAGCGACTGCATCTTGCGGATGACCGCGTAGAGCGGTTCGCGGTCGGCGGGGGTGGTGGCGATGGCCCGCGCGGCCCGGTCGAGCGCACTGGCGATAAGTGCGCCTTCGCGCGCGACGAATGCGCGCACGCCCGTGTTGAGCTCCTCGCGGCCGGCGCCAGGGGGCGATTCGGCACTGGTGCGTCCGGCGAGCCTGTCGAGCTGCTGGCCCAGCCGCATGGCGCGACCCGTGTCGGAGTCGTCCCAGCCCCGCACCCGTCGGATGAGAAAGCGGAAATCGTCAATCGCCTGGCCGATCTGCTCGCGGGTCGCCGCGTCCCACTCCAGCTTCCCTTCGCGTCGCGCTCTCGCCACGGCCTCGAGGCTCCCGGCGGCGCGCGCGATGTGATGCTGGCTGGCCATGAGCGCGGAGCCGCGGAGAATTCGGGCGGCCCGCAGGAGCTCGTCGCCCGGAGGAAGCGTCTCGCGGCCGGCGAGCGATGCGAGACGGTCGAGGGACTCACCCGCCTCGAGGGCGAAGAAATCGGCGGAGGCGAGAGGATTCGTCATGCAGACAAGCTATCAGCGCCTTGCGCCGTGCACCAAGGCCCGCATGTCGCCGACGGCACGGTGCATTCCGTCCAGGACGGCGCGGCTCACGATGCTGTGACCGATGTTGAGCTCCTCGATCTCCTCGATGCGCGCGACGGGCTGGACGTTCTTATAGGTAAGCCCGTGACCCGCGTGAACCGCCAGCCCCATGTCGGCGGCGTGGCGTGCAGCGCGGCGGAGCTCCGCGAGCGCGGCGTCGTCCTCTCTCCAGGTGTGGGCATACCGACCGGTGTGGAGCTCGACCGCGGGAACGCCGAGGTCTTTGGCGGCATCGAGTGCCGCGCGATCGGGGCCGATGAAGAGGCTGACCCGGATGCCGGCCTGGTCGAGCCGCCGGATGGTGTCGCGCAGGCGCGGGTTGGGTCGGCTCAGGTCGAGTCCGCCCTCCGTGGTGACTTCCTCCCGCCGCTCGGGAACTATCGTCGCTTGATGCGGGCGGAGCCGGCAGGCGAGTGCCACGATCTCGGCGCTGCTAGCCAGCTCCAGGTTGAGCACCTTCACCGCCGGCGCGAGCCGCTCGACGTCCGCATCCTGAATGTGCCGGCGATCCTCCCGCAGGTGAACGGTGATGCCGTCGGCTCCCGCCGTTTCGCAGAGCATGGCGGCGTCGAAGGGGTCGGGCTCGTCGGTGCGGCGCGCCTGACGCACCGTGGCAACATGATCGATGTTGACGTACAGCCGGATGGGTCTCATTGCCCGCGTCCAGATAGCCGTTTAGTTTCGCTGCCTAACCTTCGTCCAGCGAGACACTTGTGATCAAGCCACTGTGGATCGGCACAACCCTCGTACTCCTCGCGTGTGGCGGCGGTGCGCCCGGCGGCGCGGGCGAAGTGCGTCCCGCCAGTAGTGCGTCGGCGGCGGTGACGGGATTTCTCCAAGCGGTCTCCGACAGCAATCTGGCCAAGATGGCCTCGCTGTGGGGCACGGCCGCCGGACCGGCGTCGAGTACCCGGCAACCCGCCGATTACGAGCGCCGCATCGCCGTGATGCAGGCGTACCTCCGCCACGACGACTCGCGCATCCTCACCGACACGCCCGACGCCGTACCCACCAAACACGCAGTTCAGGCGCAACTTCGCCGGTCGGCCTGCACCTGGACGGTGCCGTTTGTGGCGATCCAGATGGCCGACAGTACGTGGATCGTCAACTCGGTGGACATCGCCGCCGCCGGCAACCCGGCCCGACCCTGCGATTCGAGAGACGCCGACACGAGCGGCGCTGCCCGATAACAGGCGGCGGGAACCTCTGGGCATCAGCCTGGTTATGTTACTCAGTCAGCTCGAGCAGGATCCCCGCGGTCGCCTTTGGATGCACGAAGGCAATCCGGTGGCCGCCGGCGCCTGAGCGGGGAATCTCGTCCACCAATCGGTACCCGGCCGCACGACAGGCGGCCAGCGCCGCATCGAGATCGGGAACTCGGTAACAAATGTGATGAATGCCGGGGCCGCGGCGGTTGAGAAATCTGGCGATGGGACTTTCCGGCTCGAGCGGGGCGAGCAATTCCACGAGCGTTTCACCGAACGGCAGCGCCACGATAGTCGCACCGTCGGCGGTCTCGGGAGGATGGGGCTCGACGCCGAGGATGTCGCGATAGAAGGCCAGCGCCGCCTCGATATCGGGCACGGCGATTCCAACATGGGCAAGCCGGGGGCGGTCAGCCACGCGGTCGCTCCGACGATTTTGCAGTGAATAGAAGTGGCATCAACCACAGGAGAATAACATCATGGGCACGACGAACACGCAGACCCTTCACGTTACCGACGCCTCGTTCGCCAGCGAAATCGAGCAGGCCAACGGGCTGGTCCTCGTCGATTTCTGGGCGACGTGGTGCGGTCCCTGTCAGATCGTCGCGCCGGCTCTTGAGCAGCTCGCGACCGAGTATGCCGGCCGGGCCAAGGTGGCCAAGGTAGACGTCGACGCGAACCAGCGCACCGCGATGCGCTTCAACGTGCGGTCCATCCCCAGCATTCTGTTCTTCAAGAATGGACAGCACGTCGACACCGTGATCGGCGCGGTTCCCAAGGCGACGCTCGAAGGGAAGATCAAGCAGCACATCGGCTGAGGTCGACGCGGCAACCCTTTTCGTCGTCGCCACACCTCTCGGCAACCTCGGAGACCTCTCGGCGCGAGCCGCCGAGGTACTCCGGACGGTTCCCGTGGTTGCCGCGGAGGATACCCGCAGAACCCGCGGGCTTCTCGCCCACCTGGGCGCCGGCCCGACGGTCGTCAGTTACCACTCCCATTCCAGAGAAAGCCGCCTCGATGCGCTCGTCGAGATCCTGCTCGGCGGTCGCGACGTCGCGCTCGTCTCCGACGCGGGCACACCCGGCATCAGCGATCCCGGCGCCGACCTGGTGGCAGCCGCCCGAGCCGCCGGCTGCACGGTGGTCCCCATTCCGGGCGCTTCGGCGGTCGCGACGGCCCTCTCCGCTGCCGGCCTTCCCTCCGACCGGTATCTCTTCCTCGGGTTTGTGCCCCGCAAGGGCGGAGAACGGGCGCGGCTGCTCGCCCGTGCAGCCTCAGAGGAATGGAGCGTCGTGATCTTCGAGGCGCCCAACCGGCTGGGGGCATTGCTCCGCGACCTGGCGGCGGCGGCGGGCCCCGATCGCCGGGTCGTAGTAGGCCGCGAGCTGACCAAGCTGCATGAGGAGTTTCGCGCGGGCACCATCGGCGACCTCGCGGATTATTATTCGGAGAGCCCGCCCCGGGGAGAGATCACCGTCGTGCTGGAGGGCACGGGTACCGCGCCTGCCGCTCCGGACCGGACCGAGGACGCGGTGGACCAAGCCACGGCCCTGCTGGCCGAAGGACACAGCCGGCGGGAGGTGGTCCGCCGTCTCACCGAATCACTGGGCATTCCGCGCAACGAGGCGTACCGTCTGGTCATGGAGCTGCCGTGAACGCCAGAGTACTGGTGGTGGTCCTGCTCGCTGCCGTTGCAGCGCCGGCCCGCGCCGACCGGGCTCCGGTCATGACGATCGGCCGCCTGCACTACGACGGCGGCGGCGACTGGTACGCCAATCCGTCGAGCCTGCCCAATCTTCTCACCGCCATTCGCACCCGTACGTCGCTGCGCGTGGCGCCCGAGGAAAAGGTCGTCACACTGAGCGATGACGACCTCTGGAACGTTCCGTACATCTACATGACGGGACATGGGAACGTCCACTGGAGCGACCGCGACCTCACCGTGCTCCGACGTTATCTCCAGCAGGGCGGCTTCCTCCACGCCGACGACAACTACGGGATGGACGCCTCGATCAGGCGTGAGCTGGGGCGGATCTTTCCCGGACAGCCGCTGGTCGAGGTTCCCCCCGACCATGCCATCTATCATCTCGTCTACGACTTTCCCAAGGGAATCCCCAAGATTCATAAGCACGACGGGAAGCCGGCGCAGGGGTTCGGAATTTTTCTCGACGGGCGGCTCGCCGTGTACTACTCGTATCAATCCGACCTCGGTGATGGCTGGGAGGATTTCGAGGTGCACCACGATCCACCCGAAAAACACGAGGCCGCGCTGCGCATGGGCGTGAATCTCTTCACCTACGCCGTAGGATACGGAGGGTGACGGCACCGGCCACCGAGCAGGCACTCCGGCGCCTGGCCGCGCCGCTTCGCCTGGCAGCGGGGGCGGGATGGATCGCGCTCGCGCTGGGCGCCGCCGCGCTGACGCTCGGACTGGCGGCCTGGCTGGTGCGGCTCGGGTGGGTGGAGGCGCCGTGGTGGGTGCTTGCCGCGTGGGCGACAGCAGGGCTCACGCTCGGCGGCTTCGGGTGGGTGGCTTGGCGTGACCGCTCACGTGTCTCGAGCGTGGGGGTGGCGGGGATGCTCGAGCGGGCCGGACCCTGGCGCCGCGGGGCGCTTACTTCACTGCTCGACCGCGCAGCAGCGGGCACCAGCGGATCGCTGCTCGCCATGGCCGACCGCACGCAGGCCGCCGACCTCGCCGCCCGCGGGCCCGGGGCGGTTGCTCCCCTTTCGCGTGCGGTACGCAACCTCGGCGCCGCGGGGACGGCAGCGCTGGCCGCCGGTCTGGCGGCGTTCGGATCGGCCGGCCCGGCCCGGGGCGCCGCGTCGGCGCTCTGGCACCCGGCGCGGGCGTGGGAGGCGACGATGGCGCCGGTCCGACTCCACGCCGCGCGCCCGATCGTTAACCGGGGCGACTCGGTGGACCTCCTGGTTCAGGCGATCGGCCGGCGCGCGGCGACGCTCTGGCTCCGCGCCCCCGGAGAGGCGTGGCGGCCCCGCGGCCTGCGGCTCGACTCGGCGGGCCATGCCACCGTCAGCAGCGGCGCCCTTCGAAGCGATCTGTTCGCCCGGGTCACGAGCGGAAGCCGCTCATCGGACACCGTGCTCGTCCGCGTCCGGATTCCCGTGTTTCTCGGCTCGGTCACCGTCATCGCGCACTACCCAGCCTACCTCGGTCTCGAAGCGGAGCCGGTTCCTACCGGAGGCGACACCCTGCTTCTTCCCGCGGGCACCCGCCTGGAGACGCAGGGCGAGGCGACCGCCCCCCTGGCGCGGGCCACGTGGTCGGCGGGGACGAAGGCTGCACCCCTCGATGTTCAGGCGGGACGTTTCAGCGGCAGCTTCGTTCCTCCCGCGTCGGGCGAATACCGTCTGATACTGGCCACGCTGGACGGTGCTCCACTCGCCGGCGACACCGTCCGCCTCCCGCTTCGCATCGTCGCCGACAGCGCGCCGGTGGTCGAGGTGCCGGTGCCGGGAGCCGACACTCTTGCGCCGCTCGACCTCATGGTGCCGCTGGTGCTGGACGTGCGCGACGACCATGGCATCACGAGCGTCGCGATCGTGAGCCGGCGCATCGGCAGGCTCGGGGCCGTCGATTCGGCCCGGCGCGAGACCGTCCCGCTGCCGGCAGGCTCGACCGATCGCGCCATACTGTCCCCGACGCTCGATCTCAACCACCGCGGTCTTCTGCCGGGCGACAGTCTCCGATACTTCGCCCTTGCGGACGACAATACTCCCGGCCGGCAGACAGGACGCTCGCGCGAATACGTGCTGCGTCTGCCGACCATGGCGGAGGTACGCGCCGCGCAACGCCTGGCGAGCGAAGCCGTCGGCACCAGGCTCGACTCGGTCACGGCCGCGAGCAAGCGGCTCGAGCGCGAAACCGACGACCTGAGCCGTGAGCGTGTACGGTCGCCTGACGGCCAGCCCGATCGCTCGGCCGAATCGCTCACCTTCGAGGAATCGAAACGCGCCCAGAACGTCGCGGAGTCGCAGCAACAGCTCATCGCCAAGGCCGAGGAGCTGAAGCGCTCGATCGAAGCGCTGCGAAAGAGCGCCGAGGCGGCGGGCGTGAGCGACTCCTCATGGCAGCGCGAGCTGTCGGAGATTCGTGAGCAGATCGACCGAGCGCTCACGCCTGAGCTGCGCGACAAGCTGAACGCCCTCCAGCAGGCGCTCAAGGATCTCGATGCCGA